>AWNV01000011.1 GCA_000493965.1 Candidatus Aminicenans sakinawicola JGI OTU-1 | reverse complement strand
TAACCTAATTTTTGCATGTGATTTTAGGATTTCGTTTCGAATATCTTTACTTTTATCCTGCATAGATTTTGTTATTATGCTTTTATCTGTAATTTCTTAATCCCTATTTTGTGCAAATTGATTTCTTTGGCTAGTCTAAAAAAAGCTGGAGGAAAGAGTTTCTCTTTTCTATAAGTTTCGAGACATATACGCTGGAGGTCCTCTTTATGTCTAGGTCGACCTTTTTCCCTGACACATTTTATTTTCCAGCATTTATTGCTTCTTTCGTTTAAACTGCAAGTTTCACAAGTAGGATGTGAATAAAATTCGTCCAATGCATTATCTTGTTTATTATTCGGAAGACCCAACAACAAGGCATCTTCTAAAGTTGGATCTTTTTCAATGTCACATTCTTCATAAATGAAAATTGGATATCCATTTTTTAGTTCTTCTGCTTTGTCTTTTCCCGCTTCATCTCCATCTAATAGTATAGATACTTTTTTGTCCAAACCTGATAAAATCTTTGCATATTTATCTATGTTCCCTGTACCGCCGCAACTAATTATTGAATATCCTAAGGCTGCCAAGAATTTTTTTTCAGAGAGGCGATCCAAGTAACCAGAAGTAATATTTTCATTTGCTCCTTCAACCACAAGGATTTTTTCTGTAAATAAAGCACTTGCTTCACCTGGCATTATCTTGCTTTCCCATTCTAATTCATAATGAGATAATCCAGTCGATGGACAACTTGTACGTAGACTATTTTTAAAATTAATAATTTTTCGTTCTGGACTGATAAGAAAAATATCTTCAGATGCAAATCGCCTCAAAACTGATTCTGAATGCGAAGTCATTATTATTTGAGGTTCTTTCCCAGAAGGTTGTCTCTGAATTTCATCAATAATCTTTGCGATCGCAGAAGGATAGAGTGCTGTTTCGGGCTCTTCTGTAACAATAATTGGTGGTTTTTCTCCGGGCATTGATGTAGTTGCTAGGGCATATGATAATGCATACTGTTCACCGGCAGATAATCTTTCAAATGGAATAAATCCTGCATTTTCTATTCCCATTTTTTTTTGTTTATATCCGACAGTTAAAGCAGCCAAACTTGTTTGAAAACCACCAAACCTAGGACCAAGCCCTGGAGCCATATCTTGTTGGACAAACGTACCCAGTACTTCTACTGCACGAGTAGTAATTTCTGACAGTTTTTGGCCGATTGTCTTCTCATAAGTAAGTTGTTCTCCTTCTTCTATTTCTCTAATACAATCTAATCTATGTTCACATTCATCACAATTAAGATTACTTATATCGCATTCAGTAGTCAAATTTTTTGGTCTGATCTTTAAAGGGAGCTTTCCCATTTTGTAATTAAGACGCCGAAGATGGCGTCCTAAAGCAGAATATTCTCCTAAGGTAAATGCCCCTTTTGCGATTTGAGGTTCTATTTTAAAAAATCCAATAGACTCATGCTGGGCCTTTGTTAACTCTTTTTTCTCTTCAATTTCTGTTGGTTTGAATTTTGGGAGAATCCATTTCCACTCGATATCGCCTTTTATGGGGTCTTCATATGCTTCAAATCTAATAAGAATTCCTTCATTATGGTTATTTTGGTTAGGTTCTATATTCTCAATGTCTATTGCTTCCCAACTATCCTGATTAAACCATTGAATATCTGCTGGGAATTTTTGTATGGAGGGGCCTATATCTGACAAGACAATTTCAATTTGAATTTTTTTTTTTGTATTACGCCAAGAGAAGTCAAATTCTGAAATCAAGTTATAATTAAATCTATTTTCTGGATTTAAAACTATGTTGATTGCATCAATTAAAGCTGTTTTCCCAGATGAATTGGATCCAATTAGTAAATTTAGACCGCTATTAGGGCGAAATTCTATGGGCCAGACACCATCATCATTTATATCTCCAAAACAACGAAAGTTCGCAATCCTTAGTAGCATAATTTTCATAATCCACCTCAAAAAAAATGTAAAAAATTTAATTAATCCCACAAATACCGATTATATCAGAACATTTTACATTATGTTTATTATAAATTCTATGCAGCAACGAAATCATAACACAAAATATAATTCAATTTTCCCACAAGTGCACAAAATATGGGCAGGGAAGATATCCACAACCAGAGGAAATTGCCAACTTATTTGATGTCAACTACTTATATTTAGGGTTAATATTGTGTCGCATAAGGTATATTATGTCAACTAATATATTAAATTAAAATATATTATATATTTCAGTATTTATTTTCTTCATTTTTTATCTTATTTATCACTTCTTCTAATACTTCAATTATCTCATTTTTTGTTATTTTCTTATTCTTAAATTCTATTTTTAATTTATAATATTTATTTCCTTTTCCCATATATTTATATACATAATACTTGATTCTTTCTCCCTTTTCTTTTAATTTTCTAGATAATTCTCTTGTATCTTCTCTCTTTAAATTTCTATTTTTTATTTCTTCTATTAGAATATTCATTTCTTTATTGCTTCTTTGTTTTGCAATTTCAATTAATGTTGTTCTGCTTTTAATATTATATTTTTCGCATAATAATCTAATGTCATCCGGAATTTTACTAATGCTTATTATTTCTGTAATCGTAGATCTTGCTTTTCCAATTTTATTTGCAATTTTATCATGATTATATCCATAAATTTCACCTAAAGATTTTAATGCATCAGCTTCTTCAAATGCGTTAAGATTCTTTCTTTGAAGATTTTCAACCAATGATAATTCCATTGCTTCATTGTCTTCAACAATTTTTTCTATACATGGGATTTCTTCTAAACCTAGTTTTTTTGCAGCAATAAATCTTCTTTCTCCTGCTATTATTTCATATCTCCCTCTTTTAGGTCTTACGATGATTGGCTCTATGATTCCTTTTTCTTTTATTGATAACATTAATTCTTTTAAATTTCCCAATTCGCTTCTAGGCTGATGAGGATTAGGATATATTTTAATTAGAGAAATCATTCTAATTCTTGGACCTGCGGAACGAGATGATATTAAATCTACAAAATGATTATCATGTTTCATACCGAAATTTTCAGGTAATCCCGTTCTTTTACTTTTTTGCACGTCTTATTATCTCCTTAACTACATTATTATATTGTAAAGCTCCTACTGAATTAGGAGCATAAGTAAATATAGATTCTTTATAAGCTGGACTTTCTTCCAATTTAACACTTTTTGATATTATTGTTTTAAAAACTTTTCTGCCAAAAACTAATTTTATTTTATTTACAACATCTTTTGATATATTAGTTCTTTTATCATGAAGAGTTATTAAAATTCCCAATATTTCAAGATTAGGATTTGCTACTTTCTTTACTTTCTCTATTGTTTCAAGCAGGTCATCTGTTCCTTCAAGACATAGATATGAAGATTGTATTGGAATTATAATTTTATCTGCAGCAACAAGAGCATTTAAAGTTAGTAATCCCAGGGTTGGTGCCGTGTCTATTATAATATAGTTATAATTATTTTTTAATGGATTAATAATATCTTTAAGCCTATAATGGCCGTCAATTTCACCCAACAATTTTGTTTCCAACTTTGCCATTGATATTTTTGATATTGCAATATCAAGCCCTGGAATTGTTGATTTTACAATTACTTCCTCAATATTTACATCTGCATCTATCATTGCATCATACAAAGATTTTTTATAATTCGAATGGTCCTTAACACATGAGATAGTACTGTGAGCCTGAGGATCTATATCAATTAAAAGTGTGCTTTTTCCCATAAATGCTAGAGCTGAAGATACATTTAAAGCTGAAGTTGTCTTCCCTACTCCACCCTTCTGATTTGTTATGGTTATTATCAAGAAATTCTCCAAAAATCACTGATATAAATAAAATATAGAATATCAAATAAAATATCAAGAAGAAAATTATAATAAAGGATAAAAATATTGTCGGCATGCCGACATATAAACGTATATATAAGATAATAATAGAGTTAAAAGAGATATTGTATAAAATTAGATGATGTGTAAGTAAAGAAAAAAAATAATATGAGAACATGAGAAAATATTATAATATATTAAATGTGTATTAATTAATTTAGTATCAATAAGATAGAAAGGAATTAATAATGAGTTTCTAATATAAAATAAGTTCAATGACAGGAACAATTACATCAGGTTTTTTTATAGGAACATGGAGAATAATATTGCCACTAGAATTTTTAATTCCAATATTTGTTTTTTGATGGGAAATATTTACTTCAGAAGAATCATTTAGGATTTGTGCATATTTAACTTTGGTAGCAAAGCCATCGAGATAAATTCTGCCAATCGGCCAATCAAGAACATGTATATATAATCTTTTTAATTTAGGGTTGTAAGTCATAATGCAATTTTCTGGGCATTTAAATTCGTCAGGTGCTTGAGTGCAGCAATAAATAGATCGGCTGTGATATTTAATCCACTCACCTATTTTATTTAGACTTGACATTGCACGGCTGTCAAAAGTGCCTCTAGCAGTTGGGCCGACATTCAGAAGAAGATTTCCACCTTTGCTTACAGTCTCAATCAATAAAACGACGAGCTGACGTGAACTCTTCCATGTAGATTCATCACGGTTGTAACCCCATGATCCTGAGAATGTATGGCAAATTTCCCAAGGTACTCGTTTTCCATTGAATTTAATCCATTCACGTGGTTTTAATTGTTCAGGTGTTATAAAATCCCACCCACCAGGTACGTCAAGAAGGTCGAGACGGTCATTAACAATAATATCAGGTTGATGCTTGCGGATCATATTTAAGAGTTTCTCAGACTGCCAATCATCCCTGCCTTTGCCGTCTTTTCCAGGAAAAGAAAAGTCAAGGAAAAGACAGTCAATCCGGCCAAACTCAGTCATGATTTCTTGTACCTGATTGTACAAATATTCTGCATATTTTTTTATGTCTCTATTTTTGTTCTTCTCCCTAAATTCCTTATTGTCACGCATTGGATGAATTCTATCAACTGGATACTCAGGATGATGCCAGTCTATGAGTGAATAGTAGAATCCGACACGGATTCCCTCATCTCGAAAAGCTTTAACAGTAAGCTTTATGAGATCTTTACCATAAGGAGTATTTGTAACCTTATAATCGGTATATTTTGAGTCCCATAAACAGAAACCTTCATGGTGCTTTGTTGTGATAACAAAATACTTCATTCCGGCTTTTTTTGCTGTATGTGCCCATTCTTTTGGGTTGAATAAATCAGGATTGAATAGATCGAAATACTTTTGGTAATCTTCATTAGAAATGCGTTCTCTAGACTTGACCCACTCATGACGTGCTGCCATAGCATAAAGCCCCCAGTGAATAAACATGCCAAAACGCGCTTCTGTCCACCATTTCATCCGTTCTAAACGCTGCTGTTCTGTTTCTTTATAGACTGCTGCCTGGACTGGAGAAATGGGAACATGTAACATTAATACGGCTGCAGCAAGCATAGAAATTACTATTTTTTTTGATTTAATATTCATTATATTCTCTCCTTACCACTAAAATTGTCTTCCAAACATTCCCCAAAATTCATCCCCAAGCTCCCAGTATCTAAACATGGCTGCCCGGGCAAAATCATTCGTGTATTTTGTAATATATTTTAAAGATTCTTTAATATTTTTTTTATTAAGCTCCTGCACAATTTTTTTTAAAGCAGGAAGTTCAGTAAAAGCTTTTTCTTCAAACTCCATTACTGCCTGCTCAATATATTTGCCTGCAATTCCCCATCGAACTGTTGCTAAACGGTTAGCACGCCTGAATGCCCAGCATGCGGAATCTGTGCGGAATCTGTGCTGGCCACAAATTTCGAAACTCTTTGGAAGTTCTGCAACTCCTGCAAATATTGGGATTCTTGTACTCTGACCAGGATTATCAAAAGCAAACCAGCATATACCTCCTACCTCATCAGGCAGCCAATCCCGGCATTGAAGCACATGAGAGTAAGAACATCCTGCAATTGCGATCGTTCTCTGGCGTTGTACTGCTCCGGGCTTCAGTGTATTGAGAAGTGTAACCAGGTCTCTTGACATCCAAGGGCTGATAACTGGGCTCTTAATCATCTCACTGCTTCGGCGCTTTTTTACCATTAAATTTTTTGTCATATCTAGTTCAGTCCCTGCATAGGTTTGCCTGTAAAGTTTCATTATGTCTCTCACTGATACTTTTTTATCAGGTTTTACGGAAAAAGGGAGTTCTTTCGAACTCCTATCCAAATTAAGAGATGGAGCTAGCGTACTGAGTACAAAGTATTCCCTGGTTGAAAAGGGCTTTTCTCCACTGTAAGCTTTCCAGAATTTGAAAGGCTCTCCGCTCTCTGAATCCCACCATCCCATTTCTTGAGCAACAGAGAAAACATTTTCTGAAGCCATGTAATTATCAGGGTCGTCAAGACTCAACTCTCCTATCCTTGGGATATTAGCTGATATACCGACGTGTTCATCTGGGATTCTGGCTGCTGCCCATACTGATCCGATCTCTAAAGGCCCAGCACCGAAAATTTCAAGCTGCCATACTTCTTTTGGATCAGCGATAGTAATACACTCACCCCAATCACTATATCCATATTTTTTTACAAGTTCACCTACAAGCCGAATGGCATCCCTGGCATTTGTACATCTTTCTAAAATGACACGTTCCAATTCTTCAATAGAAAACACCCCCTCGGAATTATATAGATCTCTCCTCCCCCCAATTGTAGTTTCGCCTATGGCAAGCTGTTTTTCATTCATACATGGATAAGCAGTATTAATAAAAGCATAGGTTTCTTCAACCTGCGGGATCTCACCTTTTAAAACAAGGCCTCTCAAATCCCATGCTGTTTCAGTATGCAACTTTCCGTGATAAATTTTGTTTGTTGAGCCCTTTTCATGTTTCTTATGAGGGACAATATTCAGCCAGGTTCTGTAGTTGCCATCGCAGGAATGTGCAGTGATTACTGAACCATCTGTAGTTGCAAGACGGCCAACCATTATACTGGTACAGCATGACTCCATATCTTTCAAGTCTTGAGGTTTTTCCTGAACTGGATGGAGGGCAAATATCAGGATTATACCTGATAATAATATTAAAATAGTAAATAGACTCAGTCGCGAGGATGTTTTTTTCAGAGAGGAATGATTTATTTTCACGACAGTCCTCCTTTTTTTAGTTACTTAATTATTTACGATGAAAATGAAGGTGTCAATAATTTTTGTATTTTGCACAGCAATGGTATTTTTAAACAGGAAATTATATTTTTATGTGAAAGTGGCAAGTAATGAAAGATAAAAACAAAATAAAAGAGTAAAAGTTCAGGCTAATCGGTTGTTATTGGAATATTACGGGTTTGGTTAGAATATCGTGGATACGTTTCATATCAAATTTTTCTGACCTGTCAAAATTATAAATTCCGTTTTGCTCCTGTTCAACGTCTGTTAACTGTGTGTAACAAAAACCACAGATATGTTTCATACTTAATAAAACATCGGTTAATCCTTCGAGCCTTTTGTAATATTCTTCCAAAGTTATTGGGTCTTTCCCATAGCCCCAGGAATCATCAGCATGTTGTTTTTCAATACTCGGGATCCATTTAATACCTCCGTACTCGTCGATTAAATAAGGCTGTCCCTTATAATCGGTACTTTTATCGAAATCTCGTATCCATACACCGCTGTCCCCTGAAAGTTTTAACAATTCCTCTAATTTTTGAGGATCTTGTTCATAAGTATGCTCTGTCCATAGGTCGGTTTTTACGTGTAATCCACCGCTGGAATCATTAACAGGACGCGTAGTATCAAGGCGAAGGGTTAGGTCATAAGCATTTGCAATTAATCGTTTATTTTCCTCTCCCCTACTCCATGCTTCATTAAAGGGTGACCATGCAATAATAGAAGGATGATTTCTGTCCCGGGTAATAATTTCCTCCCATTCGGTAAGAAAATTTCTGGCTGCTGTTCCATTATTCGGATCAATGCCCCAGCTTGAAGATTCTCCCCAGGTCAAATATCCAAGTTTATCCGCCCAGTAATGAAACCTTTCTTCAAATACTTTCTGATGCAAGCGGGCACCGTTAAAACCTGCTTTCATAGATAATTTAATATCTTTTTTAAGAGCTGCATCAGTTGGTGCTGTCCATATACCGCTTGGGTAAAATCCTTGATCGAGCACAAAACGCAGATAATAGGGCCTGTTATTTAATAATATCTGATTGCCTTTAATATGCACTTTTCGCATTCCCATGTAGCTTTCGACTCTGTCAATGATTTTTCCATTGCTGTTAATAACCTCAAAAAGCAAACCGTATAAGAAAGGACTTTCCGGAGACCAAGTTTTAAGTCGTTTTATACGCAATTCACATATCACATTGTTACTGGCAATTACTTCGTATTTACTCACTGTTTTTTTGACATTTTTTACGGTCGCTCTAAATTTTAGTCCGTTTTCTAATCCATAAAAATGTGGTTGGACATAAAATCTTTTATTGTCAAGGTCAGGAATAATATGACATGATTTCAGCCCGTATTTAGAAACTGCTTCAATCCATACAGTCTGCCAGATGCCGGTCGTGCGTGTATAGTGACACCCTCTTGATTTGAAAGCCGGACATTGTTTTCCTCCAGGTTGTATACCGGATCTGGTATCATCCTGAACATAGACTACAAGATTGTGTGTTTTACCCTCATTGACGTAAGGAGTAATATCAAACTCAAATGAAATTGTTCCTCCCCAGTGTTTTCCTACAGATTTTCCGTCAATAAATACCTCGGTTTCATAGTCAACTGTGCCAAAGTGGAGAATTACATTTTTTCCTTCCCAGTTAGATGGAATCATGATAGTGCGTTGGTACCACATGGCACTGATAAAATCTTTATGGTTTACTCCTGACAGAGGACTCTCTGGGCAGAAAGGAACTAATATTTCATCATTAAAGCTAATGCAGTTTGCAAAATCACGTTCCTTGCCTGACTTCCCGAAATCGAATGTATAAGTCCACTTTCCATTTAAATTTACCCATTGAGACCTTACAAATTGAGGGCGAGGATATTCTGGGCGTGGGATATTATCAATTTGAGCCTGCGGAGATATTTCGCTTGAATATCCTACATGAAGTATACAGACTATTGTCAAAATCAAAATTAATATTCTTTTCATGGCATTAATCTCCTTCCTTGCTTATCATGCTTTTATTACATCATATAAACTTTTAAACTTTATTTACAAATTAATAAATATAATTTATATTTAATGAACTATTTAATAAACAAAAGTTTTAGGAGAAAACAATGTTAAGGGACATTATCGCAAAGGAAATACAGGATACAATCATGAGTCCAAAGTTTGTTTTTACCTTCCTACTCTGCACAATTTTAATTTTGTTATCGGTGTATACAGGAATAAACAACTACCAGGCGGAGCAGAAGGAATACAGCGCAGCCGTGGCTTTAAACAAGAAAAATCTTGAAAGCCAGCCCACCTATCAAAACCTTGCAGGAATCGGCACTAAAATAAACAGGCCGCCTCAAGTACTTAGCACAATTGTTAATGGCATCCAGGAAGCTGTGGGCCGTGTAGCGACTATAAACATAGCATTCGACCCAAGTATGATTGAGTCAAAATACAGCAGCAGCCCAATTTTTGCAGTTTTCGGTGCACTGGACCTGACATTCATTGTGAAAATAGTATTGAGCCTGTTTGCTATACTTTTTACATATGATGCTATAGTTGGGGAAAAAGAGAGAGGCACATTGAAGCTTGCTCTGTCGAACAAAGTTCCGAAAGACAGACTTATTCTTGGTAAAGCCATTGGAGGATTTATAAGCCTTTTAATCCCTCTGATTATTCCTCTGGTGCTCGGCCTGCTGATTCTGTTAATTTATCCGAATATTTCACTTTCGGGTGATGACTGGGTAAGATTATGTATAATAGGCATCTTGTTTCTCCTGTACTTATCCGTATTTTTCACACTCGGACTATTTATTTCTGCAAGAACAACTAAATCATCAACTAGTTTTCTGATTTTATTATTTGTATGGGTGACTTTCGTGACAATAATTCCTAAAGCTGCAATAATGACAGCTGCCCAGATAAATCCCATTCCATCTGTCCATGAGATTACCGCACAAAAAGATGCCTACCTGCAGGAAATTCAAAAAGAAGCTATTGTAGAACAAAGACAGTATTTTAAAGATAACCCACGTCCAGAAAAGGCAGAAGAAATAGCTAAATGGAATGAAGATTTAAAAAAATGGGCAGAGGATTTTCAACAAAGGTTGACGTCAAAAATCGATGAAAGGAACGCTGCAATCGAGAGGGATTACCAGGCTAAAATGCGGGGGCAGCAAAAACTTGCAGTAAATCTGTCACGTATTTCTCCAGCTTCTGCCCTGATGTTTGGTACTATGAACCTCGCAAGAACAGGGATAATTGAGCACGAGAGATTCTTAAACTCGGTAAAGAATTATAAGCCAATATTTACAAAATGGATTAACGCAAAAATGATGAGATCTTTAAATCTGGGAGGTGGAGAACAGCCGAAACCTGAATTAGATGATATGCCGCAGCACGAGTTTATTCCAGAGCGTCTCGGTGATTCAATAAAAAGAATGCTTCCTGACCTCATGCTGATGATTTTACTGATTATAGTATTTTTTATGGGTGCCTATATATCTTTCATCAGATATGATGTCAGGTAAATGATTAAAGGCCAATGATTATGTCAAATAAAAAAATAAGAGGAAATTATGTTAGAAGCAATTAATCTTACAAAAAAATATGAGGATGGGCTGTTAGCAATCGATCATATAAGCTTCAAAATCGAAGCAGGAGAAATATTCTGTATGTTCGGGGCTAATGGTGCAGGTAAAACAACGACAATTAATCTTTTTCTGAATTTTATCCCGCCTACCGAAGGGAGTGCTTTAATCGAAGGGATAGATGTGGACAAAGAGCCATTAAAATCAAAAGATTATATTTCCTTTGTTTCTGAAAATGTTATGCTGTACGGAAATTTTTCAGCCTTCCAAAATATCAACTATTTTGCAAAATTAGCAGGAAAGCGCAACCTAACCAAAAAAGATTATGCCAAGGTGTTAAAGCGTGTGGGGCTTCAGGAAGAAGCATTTGATATGAGGACAAAAAATTTCTCAAAAGGAATGCAGCAGAAATTGGGGATCGCCATTGCAATAATAAAAGATGCGCCAAACATCATACTTGATGAGCCAACATCTGGCCTGGATCCCAAGTCGGGGCAGCAATTTCTTGAACTTCTGTTAGAATTGCGTGAACAAGGAAAATCGATTTTCATGTCCTCGCATGATATTTTCCGTGCAAGATATATTGCAGATAGAGTTGGATTCATGATGAAGGGTAAGCTGGTTATGATGCAAACGAAAGAAGAACTTGTAGGTCAAGACCTTAATAAACTGTATATAGAATACATGCACGAACATTCTAATTGATATAAAATCTGTTTAAGACAAACGTAAATGGATATCATATTCGGTATCATTATCATTTTTGCATCCATTGCTTTTATGATCTTCCTTATCATTAGGAGCCGAAGGACGATTGAACTGATCCATAAAAAAAGACTCAATTCGGCTCGAGAGATCCTAAAAGGAATAAATGAAAGAAGATAAAACTCATATTTCCTCAGAGCTCTCCAGAGAACTCTCTCTCTTTCACATTACCATGATGGGTCTTGGGATGATGATTGGTGCGGGAGTTTTTCTTGGAATAGGAAATGCGGTTTATTTTGCAGGTCCGGGCGGGGTTCTCCTTACATTTACTCTAAATGGAGTAATCGCTTTATTCACAGCTTTATCTTACGCTGAATTGAGTTCAGCAATTCCTCGTGCAGGTGGTGCATATAATTTTGCCCGTTTGGCTTTTGGACGGGGGGCAAGTTTTACAGCAGGATGGATTGAGTGGTTCGCATCGAGTGCGGCTGGAAGTTTATATGCGGTGACTTTTGCAATTTACACTGTAAGATATTTCAAAGGCCTGGGATTATTGGGCTGGCTCCCTTTTTCAACAAACATAACAGAAAAAATCGTTGCTTTTCTTATTGCCATACTCTTCCTGTATATCAATTATAGCGGAGTTTCGAAAACTGGTAAAATTGGAGCATTTTTTACGCTTGGTCAAACCCTTTTTCTCATTCTCATCGGAGGTGTAGGTATTATTGTAGCAATGATAGATCCCTCAAGGCTTCAGAACATCTCACCGTTTCTTCCTTATGGCTGGTCAAAGGTTCTTATAACAATGGGGTTTACATATGTTGCTTTTGAAGGCTATGAGGTAATTGCTCAAGCAGGAGATGAAACAATTGATCCCAAACGAAATCTTCCAAAGGCGATGATTTATTCTGTTTCTATAGCAACATTCACTTATGTGGCAGTTTCTTTTGCTGCAATTGTTGCAGTAAAAGCAGGATCTCCTGGAGTTGAAGGAGTTCCATGGGAGTGGATTGGAAGTTTTAAAGAAAGAGGATTCGGGGAAGCTGTTTCGCGTCTTATGCCGTTCGGTAATTTTCTCCTAACTTTGGCGGTAATATTCGCTTCTCTTTCTGCCTTGAATGCAACTATATATTCTGCTACGAGGGTATCATATGCGCTTGGTCGTGATCGTATGCTGCCTAAATTCTTTGCAAGTATTTCACACATACGAAAGACACCATGGATTGCACTTATGTTTTCTGGATGTATTATCATAACAGTAGCAATATTGCTTCCAACTATGGATGTAGCTTCCAGTGCAAGTATCATGTTCCTTTTCCTTTTTTTCCTTGTAAATATGTGTGTAATCAGAATCCGCTTGAATATGGGTGACGAATTGAGTTATGGATTTATTATGCCTTTCTTTCCATGGCTGCCAATTATTGCTTTTGTCTGTCAGGCTATAATTGCTGTTTCGCTTGTAAAAATGAGCTGGATATCCTGGACTATAGGCCCAGCCTGGATTATTTCAGGAATTGCTATATATTATTTATATTCGAAATCACATGCCATCTCCACCGAAGATGAAATCAGGGTCATTGAAGAAGAGAAAGTCCCTGAAAGCGACCAATACCATATCATGGTTTCTGTAGCAAATCCTGATAATGCGCTCCAGATGATTCGTACTACTTACGTACTCAGTGAAGCCAAAAATGCCAGGGTTAATCTGCTTCACATGGTGCCTGTTCCGAAGCAGGTTCCTTTAGCCGATGCCGAAAAATTCATGATGGAAGGAAAAGAAGGAATTGTGGAGGCGATGCTCTATCTTGTTATCAAATTTCCTATCACTACAACCATAAGGTATTGCAGAAATATCGCCCGTGGTATCTTAAGCGCTGTAAGGGAAAAGAAAATCGACATGCTAATTATGGGCTGGCATGGTCAACCTAGAAGCTCCGTATTCAGACTGGGCAGCACTGTAGATATTATTATTGAACGTGCCCCATGCAATGTCATTATTTTAAAAGGCCTTGGAAATCGTGAGTTTAAACGAATATTAGTGCCTCTGGGAGGAGGCCCAAATGGAGTTTTTGCTCTTGAAATTGCAAGCATACTGGCAGAGAGAGATAATGCAGAAATAATTGCCTTTAGTGTGAATGATCACAAAAACAAAATTGATTCGGTACAGTATCCCAGATCATACAGAGCACGGAATCATAACCGAAGTCATATAAATTTCAATCGAATTAAAATCAAAAAAGTGGATTCCCAAAATATAATAGAAACCATTCTTGATGAATCTGAAAATTACGATCTAGTCGTCCTTGGCACAACCAGAGATCCATTGATTTATCAGATCACAAGGGATTCTGTTTCCCATGCTATAGCACAGAAATGCAGGAAACCCATGGTTATTGTTAAAGCATCTGGAGGCATCAGGTCCTGGATCAGACGGTGGTTGTAAAAGCGAAACCTGAACAACTAATCCTTTATTTTATTTTTTTTTAAGTAAGCTCTCCATGTAATTGCCCATTTTTCGGGGTTATCCAATGTGCTGTTATCAATCTTGTGCACGACACTGTTATGAGGTGAATTTTTAACTTTTTCAGGATTTTCATATGCTTCTTTTGCGACTTCATTCAATGCAGAAATGTATTCATCAATTTCATCTTTTGAGTATGACTCTGTTGGCTCAATTGTGAACGGTTGGGGAACAATGAATGGATGATGACTAGACCATAAATGGAAGCCAAAATCAGCCATTCTGCAACTTATTTCTTCTGTTGAAATTCCTGTTTCTTCTGTGAGCTTCTCCCAACTATACCTTACCTGTTCAATTCTGTGTCTCCCTTTTGCATAAGGGGCACTTGCACCGTGAATTTGTTTCACTTTATTTAAAATGTAGTTATTGTTTAAAACAGCGATACTTGCTGCTTCCTTGAGTCCTAAAGCCCCTAGACTCATTATCCATGCATAAGCTCTTAAAATGACTGGAAAAACCCCAAGAAATCCTCTCACCTTGCCGATACTTCCTGGAAGATTGTAATTCAAAAAATATTTTTCGCCGTCAAACCCAACTATTGGAACAGGAAGATAGTTTATCAACCTTTCGGTCACTCCAAGTGCTCCAACCCCTGGGCCTCCACACCCATGTGGAGATGAGAATGTTTTGTGAAGGTTAAAGAAGCACAGGTCAAAATCAGCTTCTTTGGCACGAGTAATCCCCAATATTCCATTGGCATTAGCCTGGTCATATCCACAGAGGCCTCCTGCATCGTGAATAATTCTTGTAAATTCTGTTATTCTAGGATTGAAAATTCCTGTATCTTCAGGATTTGTAATCAACAAGCCTGCAGTCTTATTGGAGACTGCATTTTTAAGAGCTTCAACATCGGGCAGTCCATCTTTATCTTGAAAAATTGTAATTATTCTATAACCTTTTGAAGCTGCTGCAGCAGCATCAGATGGATGTGAGAATATGGTTGTAATTATTTCATCTCTTTGTTCTGCTTCTCCGTTCGCTTCATGATAAGCTCGAATGATGGAAGCCATGGCAAAAATAGCTGATGAACCTCCTCCTGGTTGGAGGGAAAATTGGCTTAGTCCTGAAATTTCCCTCAGGAAGGTATCCAGTTTATATATAATTTCCAGCGCACCCTGGACTGTGCTTTCATCCTGAAGTGGGTGGAGCTCTGTTACTTTAGGTGAACGGATAAAAATCTCGTTAATTTTTGGACTGTATTTCATTGTACAAGTCCCTTGTCCTATATCCACGTTTAAATCTGCCCCCAGGCATTGCTGCGATAAGCGAAGGTAATGTTTTAATACTCTCATTTGTGATATCTCAGGAAGCCCTGGTGCTTCTTTTCTTTTCATATTATCCGGCAAAGCAGAGATCCCATCTCCAATAGACTCTTCAATTTCTTTCTCTGCTTCAGGTATTAAAAGTCCTCTCTCTCCTTTTTTACTTAACTCAAAAATGATAGGCTCATCCCATTTCGCCTGATGAAATTTTCTCAATCTAGTTGTTTTCATTTAAATATCATCCTTTTTTATATTTCCGTTCTATTCAGGACATCACTCAATACCTGAACCAATCTATCGATTTCTTTTTTTGTATGGATTTCTGTTACACAATACAGAGCGCAACTTCCCAATTCTGGGAAATCATCAGATAAGTCTTTTCCTCCGAAAATAGCATGTTTTAGTAATGATTTATTTATTTCCTTGACTGGAACTTTAGTATCATTGAAATCCACTATAAATTCTTTAAAGTGAGGTGCATTGAACAAGGGGGCTTTAACTCCCTTGATTTCTGATATTTTCTTCATTGCATATTGAGATTTTTGCATAATGGCCTTACCAAGTTTTTGCATTCCCTTAGGTCCCATAAGCGATAGATAAACACCTGCTGTAATTCCCCATAATGCTGAACATGTTCCTATAAATTCTTTGCCTTTCTCCCTGAGGCCAAATGATGTCCTGTCATAAGCAACATCACCGAAGCCATATTCCCCTTCTACAGCAGTTTTTGTGATGCCGAAGAGTCGTGACGGGTATTCCATTACAAATTTTTCTTCATCATGTGTTGCGATGAATCCTGCAAGCCCACCACCGTAATTCATATGCACTCCAAGACCCTGAATGTCACCACAAACAATATCTGCCCCATAATAGCTTGGGGGTACAATAACGCCCAATGAGATTGGATCAACACCAACAATACTCAAAGCGCCATTTTTGTGGGCAATATCTGATAGGGCATTTCCTTGACTTTCAAGGAATCCCATGTAGGATGGATTCTCAAAATAAACTCCGGCTGTACGTGGAGATATTTTTGATTTTAGGTCATTAAGGTCAATAGCCCCGGTTTTCGGGCAATGCTTCAATGTTTTAATATCAACAATTGGCCTGCAATAATTATTGATTACTAAAAGTCTGTCAGGAGATACGGTATCAGAGATTAGTATTTCATTCCGTCCAGTAATCCTGCATGCCATTCTTATTGAAGTACTGGCAGCCTGGCACCAATCATATGTCGGCACATTGACAACATCCATATCTAAAAGTTCTGCCATCAGGCTTTCATATTCAAAAAGAGCCTGGAATCTTCCATGGTCTTCGTATGGTTCGCCTGCATATGCTGTTAAAAATTCTGACCGTTGATTTATTTCATCACATATGGCAGGAACATAATGCTGCCAGCATCCGCCTCCTAAAAAACTGAGATTATCCTCACAATTTTGATTTTTGGATAGGATTTCCTCAACATGGCGTTTTAACGCATATTCAGAAGGCAAAGCCTGAGGTAAGTTCATATTCCCTTTAAACTTAAGACTTTCGGGGATATCATTGTATAATTCATCGATATTTTTCACGCCTATCTCTTTTAACATTTTTGCTTTAACTTCGGGTGCGGAATTAGGGATATACGGATGTGCGCTTCCCTTTTTACTGTTCATAGCTAACCTCCTTTATATGTTTTTTGGCAGATAACTATCCAGCCAATCCTCCTCCGTCAACAACTAAAATAGAGCCTGTTACCCAAGCAGACATATTACTTGCAAAAAAGAGGACAGCATTCGCAATATCTTCAGGGGTTCCCAGACGGGAAATAGGCCGATCTGCGGCTTTTTTCATAAAATCATCATCGGCTTCTCCTAATTGTACTGCTTCAGTATGCAGCAGCGGAGTGTCCACATCACCTGGACAGACACAATTTACTCTTATATTGTGTTTCCCATGGTCGATGGCCATTGCACGTGTAAGATTTACAACACCACCTTTTGCTGCACAATATGATACAGCCTTGGGACCGCCTCTTAGTGACCATCCTGAACCTGTGTTTATTATGTTTCCCCCTCCGTTCTTTATCATATGAGGAATCACATGATGTGAAAGCAAGTATATTCCTTTAAGGCTCACTCCAGTTACTAAATCCCATTCAAATTCATTTAACTCGACAATATTCTTGCGTCTCGTAACCCCCGCATTATTGAATAGAATATCTATTTTCCCAAATTCTCTGATAACATTTTCTGTTGTTTCTTTACAATCAGAATTTGAAGTGACATCACATCGAAAAAACTCGGCATTCTGTCCAATTTTTTTTATCTTTTCTGCTGCTTCTTTTCCTTTTGATTCATCGATATCAAGCAAAGCGATATATGCACCCACTTCCGCAAGTCTTATTGCTGTTCCAAGGCCTATTCCTGAGGCTGCCCCTGAGATCATAGCAACTTTTCCTTCTAAAGAAAGAAGATCTCTGATTTTATTATCTAATTTCATGTCAATTTCCTCCTCATGTTAGCATGATTTTTCATGATATCAAGTGAATCACACTGTTTGTTATGTTTTCCCCTTCTAATCATAATCGGCAATTTTTATGAATAATCCAGGTTAGGTATTATTAAGATATTTTCTCTATGCCCTTTAAGTATTGACCTGCTGTTTCACCGCCATCGATTGATATCGCCTGTCCGGTGATATAGGATGCCTCGCTTGATGCTAAAAAAGCAAACAATGCGGCAATTTCTTCAGGTTTTGCATGTCGCTTTAAAGGAATCTCTGAATTTATATTTTTCAGCATTTCTGGTAAGTATTCTGATTTTTGCATAGGAGTAAGAACATAACCCGGGCAAACAGCATTTACTCTCAACCAGGGAGCAAATTCAAGAGCAAGAGTTTTTGCAAGCATGATAACTCCTGCTTTGGATGCATTATAATCAGAATAAAGCGGATGACCCTCAATTCCATTTGTAGAAGCAGTAAACAATATAACGCCTGAAGACTGGTCACGCATTCTCTTAATAGCCTCTTTTGCACATAGAAACATGCTATCTAGATTAATTCTGAGAACTTTTGACCATTGTTCATATTCAGTTTCCAGAAATGATTTTCGCACGCTTATCCCGGCATTAGAGATTAAGATATCGATTCCACCCAGAACATCATCCACTTTCCTGAATGCTGATTTCATGTCTTCAGGAATGCTAACATCTCCATGGAACCCGCCACAGATATTTGTATTTTTAACGAATGTTTTTTCCAGAGCTTCTTTATTACAATCAATTATAAAAACTCTTGATTCTTCAGAGATAAATCTCTTTGTAGTTGCAAGCCCTATTCCACTTGCTGCGCCGGTGATGACAACTCTTTTATCCCTAAGATCTTTATAAATTCCCATTATATTCTCCTTAGAGAAAATATGTAGTCAGATAATAATATTAACACAGATATATATGAGATAGAAATAATCCAGGTTAAATGTGATATACTAAAAAACGAAAAGAATAGATTCAAACGCCAATAAGGAGAAAATGAATGGATTCTTCGGTTCTTGATTTGATCAACGAGAGGATTATTCTGCTTGATGGAGGCATGGGTACAGAGCTTATAAGACATGGTTTTCCTCAGGGAGCATGCCCTGAATCGTGGAATTTAGAAAGACCGGAATTGATAATTAAGATTTATAAGAGCTATTTTGATGCTGGTTCAGATGCAGTCTTAACTAACAGTTTTGGTGGGAACAAAATAAAACTTTCCTCTTACGGTCTGGATGACAAGTGTTATGAAATAAACTCTACAGCAGCCTATCTGGCGCAAGAGTGTCGACCTGAAGGCAAATTCATTGGTGGAAGTATGGGGCCAACAGGCAAATTTCTTAAACCTCAAGGCAACTTTACAGAAAACGATTTTGAAGATGCATATGCAGAGCAGGCCATGGCTTTGAGTAAAGGGAAAGTGGATTTTCTTTTAATCGAGACTCAGTATGACTTAAGAGAAGCCCTTTGTGCTCTTAAAGCAGCAAGAAAATCATGTGATCTTCCTGTCTTTGTTACTGTGACATTCAATAAAAATCCAAGAGGTTATTTCACCATTATGGGTGATAGTGTTTATAGATGCATAAAAGAATTGGAATCATGCAGTGTGCCTGCCCTTGGAGCAAACTGCACTCTCGACAGCGAACAAATGGTAGGATTAGTTAAAGATATGAGAAAATACACTTCCCTACCACTTATCGCTCAAGCAAATGCCGGTCAGCCTTCTCTGTCTTCAGATGGTAAAGTAATTTACTCTCAACCACTAGAAGATTATATCCGTTTTATACCGGCAATGATTGAAAATGGTGTAAATATTATTGGTGGATGCTGCGGAACAAATCCTGATTACATTCGGCAAATGGCATCAATTATTAAGAATATTCCTTGAAAAGCCCGTGCATTCTCTATCAGATATCGGATTTACTATGCCCGTTTATTTTTACCGGAAGAAAAGAATCAAGCCGGCTATGATATATGATTCAAACTGAAATGAGGAAAAATAAAAACATTATTATAATAAATATTAAGCGGTTCAAAGATTGGGCTGCATGACTTAAAAGAAATTTAATGCAAACGAGGATAACCAAGTGACAAAAACATTCAATCTCAAACAAATCAAGGAAGCCCTGGAAAATATTGATGCTGTAAAAGTTATCGAGGAAGGCTTTGTTGCATATTCTCAGGGAAGAGTTGTCGTGCCACCTGTAGGAGAAATGATCTTTGAGAATCCGCCAGGAGAAACCCATATAAAATATGGTTTTATAAAGAACGACGACTACTATGTAATAAAGATTGCTAGCGGTTTTTACGAGAACTACAAAATCAATATGCCTGCAAATTTCGGTCTTATGCTGTTGTTCAACCAGAAAAACGGGAATCTATCCTGCATCTTGTTTGATGAAGGTTGGCTCACTGCTGTTAGAACAGCTGCAGCCGGGGCAGTAGTTGCCAAATATATGGCTCCTAAAAATGTCCACCGTATCGGTATCTTCGGTGCGGGAGTTCAAGGGAGATTGCAGTTGCAGTATTTAGAGTCAATTATTAACTGCAACCAAATCATTGTGTGGGGTGTAAACCAAGCGGAACTCGATGCATATAGGAAGGACATGGAACCTTACGGTTATAATATTGAAACAACACTTGAACCCGACTACATCACCTCAAACTGTAACTTTATAGTTACAGCAACCCCTTCAAAAACTCCTTTGGTAAAATCTGACTTAGTTCTTAAAGGAACTCATATCACAGCAATGGGCTCAGACACAGCTGAGAAACAGGAATTGGATTCAATGATTCTAAAAAATGCCGACATTGTTGTTGCCGACAGCATCAGTCAATGTAAATTGAGGGGCGAAATATATAAAGCTTTAAAGGCAGGTGTTTTGAAAGAAAATGATCTTGTTGAATTGGGCAATGTGATTGTAAACAAAGAACTCCAGAGGATATCGGACGACCAGACCACTGTGGCAGATCTAACCGGTGTTGCAGTCCAGGATTATCAAATCTCAAAAGCTGTGTATGAAGCCCTGAATTCTTAAAAGAGAATCACTTCGGAACTACGGAAAGTGAAGAAATCATGGAGGCTCTTGGTCTGTATATCACTTTTTGATGAAACTGCCTTCGTGTTTTAACAGCCACTCTTTTCTCCATAATCCGGCCCCGAAACCGACCAGCTCCCCATCGATGCCAATAACACGATGGCATGGAATAATGATGGCTACCCTGTTTTTTCCGTTTGCGTTTCCAACTGCACGAACAGCATTCTTATTTCCAACAGATACAGCAATATCCTTGTAAGATACAGTCTTTCCAAATGGAATCTTCATCAACTGCTTCCAGACTTTTTTTTGAAAATCTGTGCCTTTCAACTGAATTTTTACACTAAATTTTTTACGATTACCTTTAAAATAATCATCAATTTGTGAATAACATTCTTTTAAACAGTGAGGAATTTCGACGTTAGTTACAGATTTTTCTTCCAAAAAACTAACAGATAGTATCCCTTTTTGTGTCCCAGTTATTTCTAAAACACCGATATTGGAATTGTAATATGTCTTAAACTCCTTAAACATTTGACTCTAATCCTCATACATAGAATAGATTAAATCTCCGTATTTTTCCTCAATAATTTTCTTTTTAATGCGGGACTTTCAAGCACATTATCCATGACTATTGCATAGATTTTTTCAAATAGACGAGGAACACTAACCATTATATAAGGCTGGACTTCTATCATATTATCTGCGACAGTCTCTACACTTTCAGCATATGCGATAGAGCACCCTTTATACAAAAATGCAAAGGTGCACATTCTCTCCAGGACATGCGATAGAGGTAAAAATGAAAGGATCACATCTTTATGTGTAAATTCAACGAGAGCAGCTAACGTTTTAATATTGCTTATAAAATTGTCATGAGTAAGTATCACTCCTTTGGGAATCCCGGTAGTTCCAGATGTATAAATAATAGAAGCAACATCGTCAGGTTTAACTTCTAGTGCTGTCTTTTCGAAAAGATCCGTTTTTTCATCCGCAATCCGTTTACCTTTTCTCATCACATCATTTAAACTCAGGACACCTTCAGGAATTTCGGATTGGAAGCTAATAAAATGAGTAACCTTTGTCAATTCATTTTTAACTGTTTTTACCTTTTCCCAGAGTTCTTGACTCGAACACACGACAATTTTTGCATCAGAGTCGTCAATAATATATTTTATTTGTTCTGGTACTAAAGAAGGATAAATGGGAACGGTTATTCCCCCCGAACAAAGATTAGCAAAATCAGTCATAATCCATTTAGGACCATTTTCAGCAAGTATAATAAGTTTATCTCCAGCCTGATGTCCTAAATCTTTCAGCCCAAGGGATAAATATTTTATATCATTTCCAAAGTCTTGTGTTGATATCCGAACATAAGCACCTTCCTTTTTAAAAAGTATCAAATCTTCTTTCGGATATGACCTGACAGTATTGAGAATAATTTGGCTTATTGTATCAACCATTTTCCCTCCTTCTCAGATGAGTAACATAGGTAACATGATGATGTGATGCACCTCCTTCGGGAGTCGATTGTATGATAGACTACCCGCAAGGTCAAAAATTAAATTATTAAAGTTTACTGAATTATATGGGAATTGACCATCATAAGTAATACTCTGTACTCGTCCATAATCCACCATCAAAAAATAGAAAGACCTCGCTGTACCCATATGTTAGAATGGATTTCTGAAAAAACCTTTCACCTGCTGGGTGAAAGAAACAACGAGAAAACAGCGAGGCAAAAAAATTATGTCACAAAAAACACTTCCATTCAAGTATGAAGAAAGCAAAAGAGATAGGGGGATAACATCTCTTGGGGGTTTACCGTTGTATGCGGACTTAGCTTATGTGACAGGTCTATATGAGTCTATGAGAAAACACATACAGATAAGACAAGATTCTCAGGGCTGGACAGACTCACAAGTGATAATGTCACTGATATTATTGAATCTTGCAGGGGGAGACTGTGTAGAGGATTTGAGCGTTTTGGAAGCAGATGAAGGATTTTGTCGGGTATTGAGGAGAGTTGAGCTTCATGATTTAAGCAGGAAGGAACGAAGGGAGATGGAGAGGCGGTGGCGTAAGGAGAAGCTCCGTTTTGTTCCCTCCCCTACGGCAGTATTTCGTTATTTAGAAGCATTCCATGATGAGGAGGAAGAGAAGAAGCGCAGGCCTGGCAAAGCCTTTATCCCGGCATCGAATCAGCATTTAATGGAGTTAGGGAGAGTCAACGGAGATTTAATGTTATTTACCCAGAAAAAAGACTGGGTAGAGGTTGCCACACTGGACATGGATGCGACTTTGATCGAGACGATGAAAGAAGAGGCACTTTACAGTTACAAGGGGTTTAAATCCTATCACCCGCTCAATGTCTGGTGGGCGGAACAGGAGGTTGTATTGCATACAGAATTTCGGGATGGGAACGTTCCAGCAGGCTTCGAGAATCTGCGAGTACTTAAAGAGGCGCTTGAACATTTGCCGGAAGGGATGGAGAAGGTCTACTTCCGTTCAGATACTGCAGGTTACCAGCATGATCTTTTGAAATATTGTGAGATGGGAGAAAATAAGAGGTTTGGGAGAATAGAGTTTGCGGTTGGGTGCGATGTTACAGAAGAGTTCAAGAAGGCGGTTCTGGAAGTGGAGGAGAGCCAATGGCATCCGACATACAAGAAGATTGGGAAAATAAAGGTTAAGATACCACAAGAGTGGGCAGAGGTATGTTTTGTTCCTAGTGCAATTGCTCACAGTAAGAAAGGACCAGAATATCGCTATATGGCGTGGCGGGAGCCTCTGAAACAGAGACCATTATCTGGTATGAAGCAGGAAATACTTTTTCCCTTTCCCACACTCACGATGAAAGATAAGAGCTATAAGATATTTGGGCTGGTTACGAATAGAGAGATGGAAGGAGAGGAGCTCATCCATTGGTATTGGGAGCGATGTGGGAAGAGTGAGGAGGCCCATGGGGTTATGAAAAATGATCTTGCAGGAGGAAAGATGCCGTCGGGTTCCTTTGGAGAGAATGCGGCCTGGTGGTGGTGCATGATACTGGCGTTTAATCTGAATGCATTGATGAAGAGTCTTGTTCTCAGAGAGGAATGGAAGAAGAAACGGATTAAGGCGATCCGTTATGGGATAATCAATATCCCGGCAAGGATCATAAAACATTCAAGGGAATTGATTATCCAATTGAGGAAAGGACATCCCAGTTTTAACCTGCTCAATAATGCACGAGCAAGGATTATAGAACTTGGGTGTGAGCCCGTAGGCTAGATGAGAGATAGAAGAAAAATCTAACTGTGAGAAGAGAAGATAAAAGGAGAAGTCTTCTTTAAACATATGATTTATGAGTAAAAAGTTATATATGAGGCAAAATTCCACTACAATGAGTTAGATAACTAAAAAAGGTTAGAAATCTTTCATCCGAAACACTAAATTTGAGGTGAAAAAAAATTAGGCGGTGGATCTTGGCTCGTTCAGTACCTTAGTGACACATTGTCTCTGTGATTTAATAACTATTGTTGATAATATTCATAGGGAGTTAAATATGAACCCCTCCCCATTTTCTGTCCAGATTTCCTAAGGTATGTCAAGTTAGTTTTGAGTCAGAATAAACTCTCCAAAATCCGCTTATTAACTTGATTAACCTAATCAATTTTAATACAATTTTTTATGAGGGATACGGCGCAGATCTTGAGGATTGCTTTTGGGCAATGCCTCTTATATGATTGCGTTTGTATCCCTTCATTTTTCTCCGGCTGCGTGTCCGTTTTCTTGTTTCTTCGGGCACAGTTAATTCCCTTTTTATTAAGATTTTAGCTTCTTTTTTTGTTATAGGCTTTCCTTCAAGATCTCTGCGTTCATATGGCCTTTTGTCTTTTAATACTCTGATAATTCTTCCAATCAGATGGGTAGACACAGCACAAACCGCCTGGTTATGACAATTACCCTTGTGAACCATCTGGTCATAATATACCTTTGCCAGCTGCGGATCCCATTGCCTCCCTGTCTACAATGGGCATCATTGCAAGTGCCTTGGCATCTAACTTATCGCTTTTAGTATGCCTGGAATAATACTTTTGTAAATCATGGGACTTTTGTGCTTTAACTCGCATTATCTCATGTCCATTCCTTTTCGCATACACAGCCAGTGGAAACCATGACATAGAGGTAGGCTCACATATAAACCTTAATTTTGCCTCCTCATCTACGTGTTTTAGGACATGCTCGCTCACCATATCAAATCCTTCTTTTGTTCCTGCAAATGTAACCGGTGAGCAAACTTCAATCCCCTCACTATTCTTGATCTCAGCATGATGCTTTGCAGTCACCCCAAGATCAACCCCAATGTTTACTAATGCCATTACATACCTCCTTTTTATTTAAAACAATATTAGGAATCGAATAATGAAGATACGGTTGTTATTAATATCAATTTTGCTCACCGGGCTTATCTGCCTAACATATATTCAATGGAGTAATATTCAAACTAATAAAAAAGAATTAAATAACCTGTGCAACTCATATCATCTATTTTCCGATGCCAATCAGAAATCAAACAATGCACTTTTAAAAGGAGTTCCTTTTTTTTGTTTTTCTCTACCTGATTCAGAAGGAAGTATTTGGAACCTCTCGGATATTCAGGCAAACATAAAAGTATTTATTCTTTTCAGTGAAAAAGATTGTTCAACTTGTCTACAAGAATATATTCTTTGGAAGAAAATTAATAATACCTATGATAAATCCGAAGTCCAAATACTTGGAATAAGTCATGATCTTGAGATAAACTCTCTTGTTAATTTTAAGGAAAAAAGAAGAATAGAATTTCCTATTCTTCATGATCCAAAGGATATTGTAAGAAAAAATATGGGGTTGCTAAATTCACCTCTTAGAGTAACCCTTAATAAATTTAATGAAATAATAGAGATTGAAAAATCAGATTCAAATTTAGATGGGCAAAAAAGATATCTCAAACAATTAAAAAATTGGTTGTTCGATGTTGGCACTAACCAATAATATTATAAAAAAGAGGGTTATGGTTCCTGAGAAAACTAAAATAAAGGAGGTTTAAATTTGAGAAAGAGATTGCAATTTCTTGTTTTATGTACTATGCTTTTTCTTGCAATTGGGGCTCTTGTCCCAATAACAACAATTTTGTTCTCGCAAGGATGTCCTCCTAACGACACATGTCCTCAGGGATGGGAACCTGTAGCAGTTTCATGCTGGTTTGTTTTTTGTGATGGGCCTGGAGGAGAGGGCTATTGCATCTTCTGCAAAAAGGCAAAAAATTTTTGAAGTAAGATAAAATCAGCTTAAACAGGAACCATGACCCATTATAAAGAGGATTAAAATGAAAAGTCGTATTTATGTAATCATTTATCTAATTACTGTATACTTTTTATCGAGTTCGTTATTTTCAATTGAAACTAAAAAAGATCATCTGATAAAAACCTCAAAAAAAATGCTGTGGAAAGGAAAAAAAATTAAGATCAATGAAATATTCCGAATAGGATCAGATGATTATGATGAAGAGAATTATATTTTTGGGTCTATCACAGATATCGCGATTGATAATATTGGAAATATCTATGTTCTCGATAGTAAAAACTCACGAATACAGAAATATTCTGCAGAGGGGGAATATATTCAGTCGATAGGAAAGGGACGAGGGGCCGGTCCTGGGGAACTTAATCGACCTAGAAATATTTCAATTGATGAACATGGTAACTTATTTGTCACAGATATGAATTTACTGAGAATTACGATATTCAACTCGAAAGGAGATGTCCTCAATACTATAAAGACTATTATTCAGCCCATCGACATGGTGATTGGAAACAATGATGAAATCTATGTCACAGGATATTTTGATGTAGGGAAATATAAAATATACAAATACAATAGTTCGAATGGCAAACTAGTTAAAGTATTTTGCGAAGAAGTTAATAAGAAGAATGACACTATATTAATTGTGAATATTGGAGGAACAGGAAGACTAAGTATTTCAAAAGAAGGGTATATTTATTTCAGTTTTTTTTACCCATACTTAATAAGAAAATATAGTCAGGATGGAGATCTAATATCACAATTTTCACGTAGAGCATCTTTTTATAAACTACCAACAATAGAAAAAAGTGGAAAAATCAAAGATGTATTGACTGGGTCTCATGAGTTAACCGCACTTCCAGATGGGAAAGTTTTGCATGTGATAAAAAATATAGATTTTGTAAACTCAAAGTCAATTTTATACTTTGATCTTTTTGATCAAAATGGAAACTGGCTAACAAGTTTCCCATCAACTGTTTTTGACCCTAATTGGACAGGAAAAGTGCTGTCTGTTGATTTGGAAGGATATTTGTACATGGATTTCTGGGATCCTTTTCCCCATGTGATAAAATTTGAATTGGTTCTTCCTAAAAATTTATTAAACCCTCCTAAATTGTTGAAGTGACTATTTTTACGCTACTCATTTAATAATTTCCTGTTCTCCAGAATTATTCTTTTCACTTTTCTTCTTCTTTTTCCCAGGCTTTTATTCCATTAGTCATCCAGGCCGGAGCAGGGGCGCCTTTTAAATGATGGTCAAAAAATTCTGCCATACGGCGTGTCCAATCTTTTTGATTTACTCTTTTACGCAGTCCATGAGCTTCCCCGTTGTAATTGAACATATAGGCTTCTTTTCCTAAACGCCTCAGAGCCATTATATACTCGATTCCTTGGTACCATGGAACCGCGCCATCTTCATCATTATGCATCATCATGACAGGAGTCTGGACTTTATCGGCCCAGAAAATTGGTGAATTTTCAATATAGCGCATAGGTACTTCCCAGGGGCTTCCGCCAATCCGGCTCTGTGTACGTTCATATTGAAACTGGCGGACCAGACCACTTCCCCACCTTATCCCCCCGTAAGCACTTATCATGTTTGAAACCGGGGCTCCTGATTCTGCAGCGGTAAATATATTAGTCTGAGTAATCATGTATGCAATCTGGTAACCTCCCCAAGAATGGCCCTGGATACCAATAGATTCAGGATCAATAAAACCTTCCCGGACCAACATCTGAATTCCTGGTAGAACACATTTCAAAGCGTCTTTACCCGGATAACCTGTATCATATTCGATGTCGGGCATCCACATCACATAACCATTGCTTACATAATAAGGAAAGTTTACAGAGGAACCTGGAGAAGGATGGCGGAAAGAATGGAACCTTTGGTGAAGGGTTTCGTAAATATACACAATTAAAGGATATTTCTTATTAGAATCAAAGTTATCAGGTTTTATCAGGATTCCCTTCAAAGGTTTTCTGTCTGAACTGAAGAAATCGTGGATTTCAGCTTTTCCCCATATAAATGGCTCCATTTGCCTTCCCAGGTTAGTTATTTTGCGTGGATTTGCAAAATCAATATCAGCAGCCCAAAGGTCAGGATATTCGTCAAAGTTCGAGCGGGAAAAGAGCATTATATCCGCTTTTTCTGCCTTTTTCACTTGTATAAATGCTCTGTCATCCATGATGAGTTTCTTTGGAGGCTTTTTTCCTTTAATAAGGTCCTGGAAGAATCCCTGAGCCATTGTTTTTTCATTTGTTACTCGAAGTAAAATGGATTTACTTGGATTGATTGTAATTTCTTCTGGATCAAGTTTCACATATCTAAACGAAAAGTCGTTTTTTCTGCCGAATCCTTCTGTAATCATTCTTGCATTTGAAGCATCAGGCAAGATCTCCCATATGTCAAAGCGGTCATAAATCAATAAAGATGCATCATCGTCAGTCCAGCCTGCTGTGCCGTAACTCTCAGGAGGATTCGGCCTGTCCCAATCATACTGCTTGAAGGATACATCAAGCGAAGCAGTTAAATTTGCTGTTGTTTTTGTGTTTATATCATAAACATACCAGTCTTTATCATGAAACCAGTATATATACTTTCCGTTTGGAGAGAGTCTTGCACCTCCATAAAGTTCTTTTTTTACAAGAGTCCTTTCTGAAGTTTCCGGGTTTATCGCATATATATCATAATAAGAACCGTCATATGAGACACGCTTTGTATAGGGCCAGATATTTTGAGCAAAGGCAATCTTCCCGGTTCTAGACAAACTAACATCAGGGATCTCTTCATCAGCAAGTTTAATAAAATTCTTACTCTCAGTGTAGTAAACAGACTCCCACGTGTTATCCCGCATTCTTATTGCCATCTTTTTCTGCTGGGGTTGTGGGTATGGGTCATTCCAGTGCCATAGATCAAATTTTGCTTTTTCTTCTTCCTCCTTCTTTTTTAATTGAGAAATTTCCTTAATTCCAAACATAACAACATGGCCGTCATCGCTGAAATTTATTTCAGATTTATCGCTTACAGCCATACCTTCAGGGAATCCTGGTGTAGAAGAGTGAGAGACCCATAAGACAGCCTTCTCCTCACCTGCTTTCCATCCGTATAAGTTAAATGTAGGCTCTTCAGCTTCCTGATCATCACGGTCAGTATAAAAGGCCATCCATGTTTCTTCCTTATTCATTGTTAATCCATTGTATTCACCTTTTCCGGATAAAAGGGATAGTTTGGAACCGCTTCCTGGGATTTTACAATAGACACCATCGGTTTCCGGTTCTTTTTTGCTTGAAACAGTGTAAATAAGGAATTTTCCGTTCTTAGTGAATAGATAATCCAATGCTGATTCAAACAGTGTCTCGGTGCCATCCTTAAGGGATCTTAAAACCAAAGGGGTACCATATTTCTTTTCCTTCTCCTTTTTTTCTTCTTCTTCTTTTTCTTCTTCCTCCTTATTTTTTTCCTCTTTTTTCTCATTTGGAGGGGATTCTTTAAGATAGGCAACCCAACTTCCAGCTTTTTTAGGCAGTTTAAAATTTTTTACATTTTCGACTACAGTTACTTTTCCATTAGAAAGGTCCATAATTCCAAGCTTATTCTTAGGTTTTTCGATGTCTTTTTTCTTTTTGTTTTTCTTAAACTCTTTTGATTCAGCCTTTGAAGGAGAAATAATGAATATAATATGAGTTGTATCATAGCTGAAATGAGGTTTTGCAGACTTTTCAGAATCTGTTCCCTCACCTGAATAACCAATTGTATGGCGGTAGTCCTTATCTGTCTTCAAATTTTTAACTACTAGATCTGCTTCTCCGTCCTGCGGTGTTTCAAGATACAAAACCCAGTGCCCGCTGCTTGAAATCTCTGCTCCCACTATCGATTTCCATGAATCGTAATCATTATGACTCAAAGCACGTTTAGCTTGAATGCCGCTTAAGGCTGGAGACAGTATGAGTAAAACAGAAATGAACAGACATATAAAACTTAATTTTGAATTTTTAAACATGAAACCTCCTAATATATTGAAAAAACTTATTGTACAGGCTTCCCTTTTTCGTTCCATCCACGAACTTTATAGTATTTCTGGATAAGTGATCTGAAAAAATCCTTATCAAGTTTTTTCCCTTTCATAAAGCCTGCCAAAGATTCTTCCTTGAAAAACCTTTCAGGCAGAATGTCATCTGTATGCTTTCTTCCGTTTCTGAGGTTATATGTCCTAGCCAAATTTGTAATCCTTGCTCCTGTTTCCATCAATGATTTTTCTGTGTGATTTGAACCTGTAAGAGCATTTAATATTGGAGCAAGCCTGTCAAATCCATAAGGCAGAAAATCGCATACAACAAGGCAGTTACGAGTATTTATTTCGTCCAATCCATTTGCAACAGCCTCTGGGATGTCTTCGATCTTAAAGTCAGATCCCATTTCAGCCTCTGTGCACCAGAGTCTTGTATGGCTGGCAAAATCAGCAACTGACAGGACAACTCCCATTGTAAGGCAGCCCTTCGGGTTAACACCAGAAAGTTCCATTCCGAATATATTTATCGCAAATTCTTCGCTACCTTTCCCTATTTTTTGGGAAGCAATTCTTGTCCCATCTGCAAATATTTCTCCAACACTTTCTCGTTTTGCCATGAGGCGTAAAAATTCTCTCTGGGCTTGTGCATTTCCCCAGGCCAATTCCAAACCGTCCCAGTCCTTAATCAGTCCTTTCTCAAAGCATTCCATTGCAAATGAGCATGTCACTCCAGCACTAATAGTATCAATACCAAAATCGTCGCAAATCTCATTGGCCCAGGCTAAGTCTCTACAATCCGATATTTCGCATCCAGAACCCAGGAAAGCAGCTGTTTCGTATTCAGGGCCTTCCACTTCGTGGCCGTCCCATTTTGCAATTTTTGAACACTTTATGACGCAGTTGAAACATCCAGTATCCTTCCAGTTTAATTCTTTGCGGCATGTTTCAGAAGAAATTCCTTCAAATCTGTCAAACTGGCATTTCTGGAAGTTCCGGGTAGGAAGAAATTCGTATTCCTGTCCGCTGCGAACACACTTCATTGTGCCTTTTTCACGACGGAATATTACAGCAGCATTGTTCATAACATCTTTCGTTAGCTGTGTATTAAGTTTGTTGAATTTTTCTTCGTCATTATATTTTACAGGCGTATTACCGTCGAGGATAACAGCCTTTAGATTCTTAGATCCCATGACTGCACCAACTCCTCCCCTTCCGAACTGACGGTATTTATCCACACCAATACATGCAATCTTTAAAAGGTTTTCTCCTGCGGGTCCAATGCATGCCACTCTGGGATTTCGCCCGGGGTGACGTCTTTTTAGCTCATCATTTGTGAAAAATATCCCTTTCCCCCATAAATCAGAGGCATCTTTTATTTCTATTTTTTTGTCCGTGATATATAGATAGACAGGTTTTTTGGCTTTTCCTGTTACTATAATATAATCAAATCCCGCAGCTTTTAAACGTGGGCCGAAATGTCCACCACAATGCGAATCATGAATGGACCCTGTAAGCGGAGATCGGGTCACAAGAGAGGTCCGGGCGCTTGTCTGGATTCTTGTACCTGTAAAGGGCCCGTTTACAAAAATCATCGGGTTTTCAGAGCCAAGAGGCTCCGGATTTGGAGCCAATTTTTCAAGTAGGGCAAAACCAAGCCCTTTTCCCCCAATGAATTTTTCAAGAAGAGCTTTATCTGTCTCTCCTATTTTATGTTTATCAGCAGATAGGTCAATTTTAATCCATTTTCCTGTATACGACATTATGTCCTCCTCAGTAATAATCAATATCTCCAGGTTTTCAGGTCTGCTCCAGAAGGTGCGCTTTTTATAATACGTTCTACAATCTTTGGAAAAAACATCTGATGATATCTCAAGCGTGAGGTTGCATTCGGACGGGTATGGTCTCCGTTCCAGCAGTGTTCGGCCCTGTCTCCATAGTCAATTTCGCCATCATAATAAGGGTTTTTTGTGTTTTCTAAAAATTCTTCTGTTAAATATACAGCGTTATTCAAATAATAATTATCCATATCTCCACAGTAAATATGAATTTTTCCTTTAAGTTTGGGGCCGAGAATTTTCCAGTCTCTCTTTAGTATATAACTTAGGTCATAGTTTTCCTTCCAGTATTCAGCTACCGTATGGTCGATTTTCCCTGTCATCTTATCCCAGATAGGTTTGGGGTATCCATCCTCACCAACAGGAGAATATACGGCCTGCCAGATGTCCCACTGATCTCCTGAACGGGACTTCGTCCCAAGAACAAGTTCACGATGGTTGGTTTCCTCGAGAGTACAACTTATATGCCCCAGGTAATTCCTTTGCCCTGGCCTCGGAGTGTGTTTAAAGTTGCTCTTAAGATAGTAGGCATTCTCATCTTCATAAATATTAACAACAGAATATGCCCGAAAATCTATAGGATCCGGGCAGGCTGCAAAGCAGCCGTTATATTCTTCAGGATAAAAAACTTGAACGCCAAGGGCTTCCCATCCTCCGGTTGAGCCTCCATACAGAAATCGCGCCCAGCCTTTTCCAATTCCCCTGAATTCCTTTTCAATATATGGGATTAACTCATATGTTATCGCATCTCCATAAGGTCCTAAATTTGCAGAGTTCACAGCGTAAGAATCATCATAGAAGGGATTTACGTGCTGGATTTCTATGATAAGCATTCTTGGAGTATCTGGTGCTGTCCAGTATTTATAGAATTTATATGAATATTCTTGAACTGTCTTATTGTATCCTTCCCAATCAAATCTGGCGCTGTGCTCAGACTTAAGGTCTGGATCCGGTGGAGTCTCACGAAATCCGCCAAAGGTATAAGGAAAATGCCCGTGATTAATGACAAGAGGGAAATGGGCCTCAGGATGCTCCTCAAATCCTTCAGGTAAAAGCACGTGAGCACCAAGATACATGGGACGTCCCCAGAATTCTGTCAGCAGTTTACTCTGAATTTTGACATGTTTTATATATTTTGTTTCTTCAGGCTCAGGGATTGGGGGGATTTCTTTATCAAGACAGACATTGATCAGTTTATCCAGGGACTGATCTATTAGTATCTTATTAGGAGTGCTGTAAAGGTTGCCTGGAGCACGGTTCCAGTGCTGTCCTTCTCCCCTATCCATAGGCAGCTTTACCGTATGGCCATTTGAACGGCGAAATGTTTCGTATCTATGCAGAAGAGCCTGGACCCAGTACTCCCCTGGAGTAATTTCTGATATGCTTTTCAGAGGATAGCCAAAAACGCTGCTGTCAATGACTGCCTCTTCTCCGGGTTTTAATCCATCCACATTGATGCCGAAGATAAGCTGTGTTTCAGGGCCATCGCTTATCTGAAACCTTGGTTCCTGGTCATTATTTGTGGAGATTATCAACAACATCCGTCCGTCAAGAATTTCTTCGCAAACATCTTTTGAAAAAGAAATTCCAAAACGAAGACTGGACAATTCTGTTTTTCCCTGGTTCTGGCAAGCTGAGAACATAAATAAAATGACAATTATTCCTGAAAGCAACAAAGCGGATTTCCTAAGATATTTTTGTTTCATCACATATTTCTCCTTTTAAAAGTAAAAATCTAATACGTAGAAAGCATCGGGTCTTTTCTTATTGTAATTGTACTTGTATATGTTTTGCCATTAACTGCCATAGTTACTCTGTATTCGCCTGGACCTGCATGCTTTCCTTGAAGAAGGCCTCGGCCTCTAAACCAGCGCGGCATCCTTCCGTAGAAGAACTTCATCATATTCTCCTGAAAATCTAACAGAAGTTTAACATCTGTGCCGGCTTTATCAAGCTGTTCCTGCAGGTTCTGCAGTTTTTTTTGATTGGCAGGAGTGGCTGTTTTTAGTGCTTTTTCTATCCTATTCTTTGATTGAGTGATAAATAGTTTGCGCTTTTTGATTGTAGGGTCAAAGTACATATCCCATCCAAGCTTATGTATCCCAGGCTTACAATGAAAAGAATAAGTACGAACAGAAGAACCTGTAATATCGGATATTTCAATCTTAAATTTCTCATCAGGAGTATTTTTAATGAAATAACTGATAACTGCTTCATCTGGGGGATTTGGAGCCTCGAAATATAAATGTCCTCGACTGCCGCCTCGTTGTATTTTTAACCACTGTGTAGTTGTTCGGTTTTTGAAAAGAAAGGCATCTGAGCTAAGTGCTTTTTTAGTAGCCTGTTGAAGAGGAGAAATATCGTCAAGTATCCAGATTCCTCTGCCGTGTGTCGCAGCAATAAGGTCATTTTCCCGTGGATGAATAACCAGGTCATGTATTGCTACTGTAGGCATATTATTATTCATTTTTGTCCAGATTTTTCCACCGTCAATAGAGAAATACAGCGCAAATTCTGTTCCTAAAAAGAGAAGATTCGGGTTTTTTAAATCTTCTTTAATTACATAAACAGGCTGTCTGTCCGGAATGTTGCTGCTTATGCTGGCCCAAGTCTTTCCAAAATCTGATGTCTTAAAAACCCATGGTTTGAAATTGTCACTACGATGGCCGTCAAACAAAAGATAAGCTGTTCCTTCTTTGAAATGAGATGCTTCCACACAGCTTACCCAGAGATCTTCAGGAACATCAGGCACATTGGAGCGGACATTTTTCCAGCTATTTCCGTTATCCCTTGTAATTTGAACATTTCCGTCATCTGTCCCGACCCAAATTAATCCAGGAGTAATAGGAGATTCCGAAATTGTGATTATGGTTCCATAGTTTTCTGCTCCTGTGATATCAGGTGTAAGGCCCCCAGAATTCCTGCTTGTTTTCTCAGGGTCATTTTTTGACAAATCAGGGCTAATAATCTGCCAGCGATCTCCTCTGTCAACACTTTTAAACAGGAAATTACCGCCTAAATATATTGTACGCGGATTATGCGGTGAAATGACAATGGGCGTGTTCCAGTTAAACCTGAATGGATTGCCACCCCAACCCTTGTCTTTCTGCTGTTTCAATATTTCTTTTGTGATGTATTCTTTATAGTTAACAATATTATTCTTTCGCGGGTATATACTGACTGCCTGGCGTGTTTCAACATTCATGCGGGAAATTGAACCATTCTGACTCTCAAAGTAGAGAGTACGCCAATCTGCTGGATCAACCTGGGCATGAAAGCCGTCCCCTCCAAAAATACGGAACCAATGATCAGTAAGAATACCTCTGTCTCTGACTCGGGATGGTCCCCCCCATGTGGCATGATCCTGCAGCCCCCCGTAAATCCAATAAGGGTCCCTCATGTCCACACCTATAGCATAGAATTGACTTATCACGAAATTATCAAAAAAGATATAACTCCCATGATCATGAGTCAGAGCTATTCCGCCATCATCGCCTATATAAAAACGGTTCTTATTTGTGGGATCAAGCCACATAGCATGACTGTCGCCGTGAATTCCCACCGGAGTATTTCCTCTAAGATAAGCGCATGTTCCAAAATCCTCCAAAGTTTTTCCTCCATCATGGGAAATTTTAAAGTCTGAATCAAGCACATACACAATCTGATTGTCAAGAGGATTTATATATATATGGCTGTAATAAAAAGGACGCCTGTTATGCCTGTTTAAAAATTCCCATCTCTCACCTCCATCTTCTGAACGGTAAATGCCCGAACCAAGCTTTGACATATCAGTATATTCAGGATTAAGAGAGCCATTTTTAAGCTTTTCTTTTGGCTGAAATCCATGTTCAATTATAGCCATTATAATTTTTGGATTGTTTCTATAGATCGAAAGCCCGATTTTTCCGGTATCTCCTTGAGGCAGTCCGTTTGTGAGTTTTTTCCATGTTCTTCCACCGTCTATAGTTTTAAAAATGCCACCGTTCGGTCCGCCGCTGTCAAAACGGAAAGGCTTCCGAAGACGCTGCCATAAACCGGTATAAAGAATATCTGGATTATCAGGATCCATCGCTAATTCTATGGCACCTGTTTTTCCATCGTTAAAAAGTCCATTTGTAAGCTTAATCCATGTTTTTCCACCATCTGTTGTCTTAAACAGACCTCGATCGCCTGTATAACCCCAGAGATGTCCGGCAGCAGCGGTGTATACTATATCCGGATCATCCGGATGTGTTACAACCTTGGCAATACAATGTGTGTCCTTCAGGCCCATATTCACGAATGTATTACCGCCGTCAGTTGATTTATAGATGCCGTCCCCCCATGCAACGCTGTTACGGCAGTTCTTTTCACCCGTACCAACCCATATAATATTCGGATCTTTCTGAAAGAACGCAACATCTCCTATCGAAGCAGAACCATACTTGTCAAAAATTGGCTCCCAGGTTGTTCCTGCGTTTGTAGATTTCCAAACTCCTCCTGAAGCAGAACCAACCAGCACAGAAGTGAAATCATTATCCAGAGCATCAATGGCTGAGATACGGCCGTTTGTGTTGGCAGGGCCGATGTTACGCCATTTCATTTCCTTAATAAGACTTTCCTCAAAGGTCTCTGTAAATAAAGTGCTTGTAAACACAAAAGCACACAGGACGACACATAGTCCAATTAGCAAAAATGTTTTTCCCCGCTTCATGCTTTTCTCCTCTTTAAATGGGAAAATTGAATTACTAGAGTTCTGTTAATTTGCCCAAAATATAGTCTTTAATTTCCTGTTTAATTCTTTAGCCTTTTCTAAAGCGAGCAGAGCCCTGGAATGCGTATATTCTGTTAAAAATGAATTAGCTAAGGATTTATTTTCTTTAAAGATCTCAAGAGCGATTTTTTCAATATTTTGTTGGCTTTCAAACTGAGTTTTTTCGAAGGGGGCCCAGACAGATCTCACGATTTTTATTGCTCTTTTATAATTGATATCTGTCTGATTTTCAAGTTCATTAAAGATATCAAATGCAAAATTCGGGTCAAAAGCAAAATTTTCAGGGGGATAATTAAAATGATTTGAAATATCCAATTGGTCATTAATATTTCCTGCTTTATAATAAACCTTTGGTGTTTCTGTAATTCCAATATACCAAGGAGTCAGAACTCCTGAACAAGGCGCAGCGGTTGTCCGCCAAACAAGGCAGCCAATCTCCACAGGCATCCAGTTCCTCAACTGATATACAGCTCCTTCCTGAGTGCTTTTGCTGCAAATACTTACACCAATTCCTCTCATCAAATGAGGGCTGCTGTATTTTGCTGATATGTCAAATTCTGTTCCCTCAAGATGGCTTCTTAAAATATTAGCCACATCACTTACTGTCATTTTATGGGCAGGCTTGACTGAGAAAGGAAGCTGTTCTTTAACCGGCAAATCAATAAATTTTCCGATTACTAGAGATTGAGCATACCACTGTCGGGGGTCAACACTATATTTTTCCATAAAACTTCCTTTCCTGGGAGCCCTGTTGAACGTCTCTCTAAAGTTGAAAGGCTTCCCAGTAGAAGGATCATACCAACCTCTATTTATTGCATATTCAACAAGACCAGGTGATGCTATAACATTATCCGAATCGCTTAAATTTGCTTCAGAACCTATGATATGTATATTCGGAAGCAGCACAACTTCATCATCAGGACACCGCTGTGCTATCCAGTGCTTACCTCTGGCTATTGATATTACCCATGCTTCATTTGGATCTGCAATGACCAAGGACCGGCCTGAAGATATGTAGCCGAAACGGTTGAGTAGATCTCCTGCAATTTTCACTCCTTCCCTTGCGGTTTTAGCCCTTTGAGCAACCAGACGTCTTAGCATATATCCAATACCGCCATCGGAAATATCTCCTCGTTCGATGAGTTCCTCGTATGAATCTTCACGTGTACCACATCCATCCGATGCTACTGCGACTCCCCATTCATTAAAATATGAATCTCCGAATTCAACGCTAGGGTTTTGCTGCCAGAGCATAGCATATGTTTCTTCAACTTCTGGTAGAATTCCACCATTCTTGAGTATAACCATTATACCGGGTTTGTGTTTAATCCTTGGAATATAGCGGTAATTCACTATCCTACGGCCACCATTCTGCTCGTTATGACCGAATAATACAGAACCATCAGAAGAAGCTTTCTTTCCAACCAATACGATGAAACAGTCGGCAAATAGGATTGAAGTAGCAGATAACGATATAATCAACCATAAGATAACAGTTTGTAATATGTTTTTATTTTTCATCTTTTTTTCTCCTTATTCCTATCTAACCTAAATTATTCATAAAAAATGCCGATAACTTTAGTTAATTTCAATGATATATGCATATTAGAATGATTTTTCATGAGATCGAGTAAATCACACTGTTCGTTAAATTCTTTTTTTACTTTATCAACTTAAATAATATTTTTCAATAATGTAGACTAGAAGATATTTACATAAAAAGCTTGCCTTTGTAAAAATATATTTTATAATTGGATTTCATCCCATGGAATTTGCATGTTCATATCTTTCTATACCATCAACATTTTAAAAAATAATATTTCTAAATGTATTTAATCAAGAAGACATATTAAAGACGTCTTTTTATAGTTTTTATAAATCTACATAAAAATGAGGTGAAGATGAAACAAAAAAATTGCTTTGTATTAATCTGTATTCTAAGTATTGCTTTGTTAGGATGGTCATCCCAACCTGAATTCAGTTTCGACCGATACCACACTCCTGATGAAATTAACAGGGCTATTGGAAACTTTGCACAGTTAAATCCGAAGATTATAAAACTTCACAAGATTGCAATAAGTCATGGCAAAAAAGAAGTGAATCTCCTAGAAATCGGGCCGGAAACAGAAAAAAAAATTAAGCTGCTGCCTGCTATTTTTGTGGCTGCAAACATGGAAGGGACGATTCCAATTTCAAGCGAAGCTGCAATATTCCTGATTCAGTCCATTCTCGAGAAACCTCAAGTAAGGAAGGATAAAACATGGTATATCCTTCCTTGCGGAAATCCCGATGCTGCAGCAAAGTATTTTTTGAAACCAAAGGTATTGGATACCAGGAATGCACGTCCTTATAATGATGATATGGATGACAGAGTGGATGAAGATGGAACAGAAGATCTTGACGGAAATGGAATTATCACAACAATGCGGGTCAAAGATCCACAAGGAGAGTGGATTCCTATACCGGCTGATCCAAGAATGATGAAAAGAGTGGACTGGGCTAAAGGCGAAAAAGGAATTTACAAGCTTTATACAGAAGGAACTGATAATGACGGGGATGGAAAATATAATGAAGACGGTCCTGGAGGAGTCAACATTGGCATTAATTTTCCACATCTTTTTAAGTTATTTACAAAAACAGGGGGATCCTGGGCAGGAAGCGAGAATGAAAGTCATAACCTAATAAAATTCATATGTAAACACAGGGAAATTGCTATGACTTTTACTTTCGGAGAAACTAATTTCTGTTTAACACCGCCAAAAGGAGGCAGAAAAGGGGCAGTAGATACAACAAAACTCAAGATCCCAAAACGCCTTGGGGAAGCATTTAATGTGGATACAGATAAGACTTACACCATGAAAGAAGTCATGGAGATGGTTCAGCAGTTTGTTCCAGAGGGCATGGAAGTTACAGAATCCATGATTGCGAGTTTTCTGGGACTTGGAGCTGTTGTAAATCCTCTGCCAGAAGACCTAAAATTTTATAAAGAACTTTCAGAAAAATATAAAGAGTTTCTAAAAAAGAACAAGCTTGATGGTAAGCGGCTGGAGACACCACGAGCAAAAGACGGATCTTTTGAATTATGGGCTTATTATCACATGGGACTGCCTTCTTTCAGTATGGATTTCTGGACACTTCCAGAAATTAAGGAAGAAAAAAAAGACAAGGATGCAATAACGACCGAAAAATTAGAAAAGATGAGCGACGACGAATTCCTTGCTCTTGGAGAAGAAAAAATAGAAGCATTCATGAAATCAGCAGGAGCTCCTCCAAATTATAAGGCTAAGATGGTCATGGATGCTGTCAAAAACGGAATGATGACAACTGAGAAGATGGCAGCCATGATGAAACAGATGCCTAAGCCAAAAAGCAAGGAAGGGGCAGATCCAAAGGAAAAGGCACTGCTTGCTTTTAGTGATAAAGAACTGGGCGGAAAAGGTTTTGTCGATTGGAAACCTTACAAACATCCAACACTGGGAGATGTTGAAATCGGAGGCGCTGTTCCTTATGTATCCAATACACCGCCACCCAAAATGATAGATAATCTCCTGAAAGGACAAGTTCCCTGGGTTTTTCAGATTACTGACAAGATGGCAAGGGTAAAAACAGATAAGGCGGAAGTCAAACCTTTAGGATCCGGATTTTATCAAGTAAAAGTTTGGGTTGAAAATACTGGGTACCTTCCCTACCCTACTGCCATGGGGAAAAGAAACAATCGTATACTTCCTGTCATAGTCACTATTGAAGGAAAAGGCTGTAAAATCGTAGAGGGTAAGGAAAGATCCTTGATTAAAGCCATTGGCGGCCATCAAACAAAGATGGTCAACTGGATCATTTATTCTGAGAAACCAGTGAAATTAAACATTAAATTAACAACAAATATTGCACGGAAGGATACAAAACAAATAGAGTTAGGAGGCGCAAAATGAAACGGATCTTTATATTATCAATAATATTCCTCTTAGGTTTTACGACTGCTTATTCTGTTACTATCCCAGAACATAAGGTAACCGTGCCCCTTAGTTTCGATTACTACTATAGTTATGAAATGGTTGTGGAAGCTATTAAAGCACTTCATAAAGCCTTTCCTGGCCTTACTAAACTGGATGAGGTAGGGAAAAGCGAAGAGGGACGTACAATCTACTGCATGACAGTAAACAATCCTGAGACAAGTCCAGAACTGGATAAACCGGCTATATATGTCGACGGCAATATTCATGGAAACGAGATTCAGGCTGGAGAGGTAGCACTCTATTTACTTAACTATTTATTAACAAATTATGGAAAAAATGACGAAATCACCAAGCTTGTGGATAAAAAATGTTTCTATGTGGTTCCGGTTGTAAATGTAGACGGTCGTTACCACTTCTTTGCAGATGCCAATGACCCAAACAGCAACCGCGGTCTGCGAATCCCTAAAGATGATGACCGTGACGGCCTTATAGACGAAGATTTTCCTGATGACCTGGATGGTGATGGAAACATATGCACGATGAGAAAACATGATCCTTTCGGGAAGTTCAAGACTGACCCCGAAGATTCAAGGTTGATGATCAGGACTAAACCTGGTGAAAAGGGAGAATGGAAAATCCTAGGTGCGGAAGGGATAGATAATGATAATGATGGAAGGATTAATGAAGATTCTGAAGGCTATGTAGACCCAAATAGGAATTGGGGATTTGACTGGATGCCTGAGTATGTTCAAAGTGGTGCAGGAGATTATCCTTTTTCAGGGGTGGGAATGAAAGCCCTTGCTGAATATATTAGAAAAAGACCTAATATATGTGTGGCATGGTCTTTTCACAATTACGGCGGGATGTACTTACGTGGTCCAACCAGCAAAGCACTGGGGGAATATCAGCGGGGAGACATTGCCGTATATGATTATCTTGGAAATCAAGCCGAGCGCATTACTCCAGGGTACCGATATCTCATCAGTTGGAAGGACCTCTATCCAACTTATGGAGACTCTTGTGAATGGCTTGTAAGGGTAATCGGTGCTTACGGATTCGTTGGAGAACTGTTTATGTCGTCTACAGAAACTTTTAAGAGCAGAAAAGAAGAAAAGATTACTAAACCTGGGGAAGAAAGTAGTGAGATATTTTTCGGAGACAGCAATTCTAGGAATAGAGAAAGATTAAAGTTTAATGACCATCTGGTTCAGGGAGAACTTTACAAGAAGTGGAAACCATATAAACATCCCACATATGGTGATATTGAGATCGGAGGCTGGGTCAAAATGAGTTCCAGGCTGCCGGCTCCATTCATGTTAAAAGACCTTGTTCACCGTAATGCTTCTGCAATCATTTTTTCTGCAAAGAATACACCTGAAGTTAGCCTGGATGTCTTCGAGATAAAGAAAATAGGAAAGAATCTCTTCAGAATACGGACAAGGCTGACAAACAGCAGGGTAATTCCAACAATGAGTTATCAAGCACAAAAAGATAAACTTTACCTTCAGGACATGCTGATTCTTTCAGGAGAAAACTCAAGGGTCGTTGCCGGAGGCAGGTTGACAGATATTTACAGAAATCAGGTATCATATAAAAAATTCAGGCCGGAACTTCAATTCTTAATTGTCCCTGGATTCGGGAATATAGAACATCAATTCCTGATTTCTGGTAAAGGAAAAATTACTGTAAAATATCAATCAGTGCACGCAGGCAAAATTGTTAACACACTGATTTTGAAATAAAAGGAGGGATTTTAAAATGGCAAAAAAACTCATAATATTTTTTTCGGTTGTATGTTTATTATTCATTATTACAGGATGCAGCCAAAAATATACAGGAGAACCTGCTGACCTGGTAATTAAAAACGCAAAGATCCTTACAATTAATAATGAAAACCCTAGAGCAGAAGCCGTTGCTATGAAAGGAGAATTTATCCTCGCCGTTACTTCAAACAAAAAAATAGAGCAGTATATTGAAGATGGGACAACAGAAGTGATCGATGCTGAAGGCCGCCTGGTTATCCCTGGTTTAAATGATGCCCATATCCATTTCACAAGCGGTGGACAGTCGATGATGAATCTGGATTTCCGTTATGTTCATGACGTGAAAACTATACAGAAGATGGTAGCTGAAAAGGTTGCACAGTCAAAACCAGGAGAGTTGATATCAGGAAGGGGCTGGGAACATGAGACATTTCCCGATAAAAAATGGCCTACTAAAGAGATTCTGGATGCTGTCGCACCAAACAATCCCGTACGGCTCAGCCGTGCAGATGGCCATTCTGTATGGGTCAACAGCTACGTTATAAAAAGATCAGGCATAACAAAAGATACTCCTGATCCTCCAAACGGTACAATCGTTAAAGACCCGGTTACAGGAGAACCTACCGGTATTTTTAAAGAGGGCGCAAGCCGTCTGCTGAAAATCGAAAGTGCTGTAAAATTGACCTCGCAGGAACAGCAGGAGAGGAATGACAGGGCTTTGGAGCTTGCTCTCGATGCAGCACGGCGTACAGGTGTAACGAGTATTCAGCAGTTAAATGGAGAATATAATCGTTTTCAAAGGTTTAAAGATGAAGGTAAACTCACTTTACGGGTTACTTTTAATATGACTATGCCTTCGGATGAAGCAGATCTTAAAAAACTAGACAAACTCCGCCAACTTTTCCCGAAGGAAAACAACTGGATACGGTTCGGATATCTGAAATCTTTTATTGATGGGACTCTTGGCTCAGGCACAGCACTGATGTTCAAGCCTTTTGAAGATGACCCCTCAACAAGCGGACTTCCCATGATGCCTTACGAAGAATTTGAACGCAGGATTGTTGCTGCCGATGCAATGGGGTTTCAGACAGGAACCCATGCCATTGGCACTAAAGGAAATAACTGGGTACTCAATGCCATAGAAAAAGCACAGCAGGTAAATGGAAAGCGTGACAGCCGCCACCGCAGCGAGCACGCACAGATTCTAATCGATTCGGATATAACTCGCTTCGCAGAGCTTGAGGTGATTGCATCTATGCAGCCGACTCACTGCATAACGGATAAGCGATTCGCAGAGAAGCGGATCGGTCTGGAACGCTGTAAAGGCGCATATGCATGGCAGCGGCTGCTTGATGCCAGAGTGCATATTGCATTTGGAACAGACTGGCCGGTCGAGCCGATTGATCCTCTGGAAGGGCTGTATGCTGCAGTAACTAGAAAAGACCGTGTTGGAGAAGATGGTGAAGGTTGGTTCCCAGATCAAAAACTCAGCATGGAAAAAGCCATTGAACTCTATACTCTTGGTTCTGCTTATGGTGAATTTATGGAAGGTCGTAAGGGCATGATAAAGGAAGGTTATCTTGGTGATATAGTGATTTTTAATAATGACTTGATGACAATTCCCCATGACCAGATAATGACATCCAAAGTTGACCTTACAATAGTCGGAGGGAAAATAGTCTATAAAAGAGACAAAGCAATTTAGTCATACTGAATAGTTCAGGTTATAATTGATCATTGGAGAAGATCATGATTAAAAACTATTTTAAAATTGCCATAAGAAATATCATAAAACATAAAAGCTTTTCCTTTATTAATATCCTTGGTCTTGCCATAGGAATAGCATGTAGTATTCTCATTTTACTTTTTGTGACCAACGAATTAAGTTATGATAAGTTTCATGAGAAAGCCGACAGAATATACAGAATAGCTGTTAGAGCTTCGATCGGTGATACAAAAATTAACCAGACTTATTCTTCTTCAATAACATTCCAGAAACTTCTCGAGGATTTTCCAGAAATTGAAAATGGAGTAAAATTTTTAAAAATTGGAAGAGTACCTGTTATCTTAGATAAAAAAACTTTTTATGAATCAAGATTTTATGCAGTCGACTCTACATTCTACGATGTCTTTACTATTCCATTAATACAAGGAAATCCAAAAACAGTTTTGTCCAACCCAAATACTATGGTGGTTTCCAAAAACACAGCTATAAAATATTTTGGAAATACTGACGCTGTTGGCAAAGTTCTAATAGCTGATTTTGGACCCGAAGGCAGCATTGACTTTAAAATTACCGGAGTATCAGAGAATGTTCCTGATAACTCTCATTTCCATTATGATCTTCTGGTTTCTTCAGCTAGTTTTCCAACCTATATCAATGATCCTGGTTGGTCGTCAAACAATTTTATTTCGTATGTTGTTCTTAAGAAAGGAACATCAAAAGAGGGGGTTGAAGAAAAGCTCAAGGAATTTACCAGGAAATATATGGGTGGTGAAAGATTTGACAAATGGGTAGCGCAGGGCAATTTCTGGGAGTATTATTTACAACCTGTTACTAAAATACACTTGAATTCAGACCTTAATGGGGAGTTTGAAGCAAATGGTAATGAAACATACGTATATATATTTTCAGTAATTAGTATAATTATCTTACTGATTGCCTGTATCAATTTTATGAATCTTTCCATAGCAAAATCGTCATTAAGGGCCAAAGAAGTTGGATTGAGAAAAGTTGTTGGTTCAAGCAGAAACAAGCTGATGTGCCAATTTTTAAGCGAATCAGTTTTATTGAGCTACATTTCACTCGCTTTAGGAATAGTGATTGTCGAAATCCTTTTGCCTTTGTACAGAAACCTTATTGGCAGACAACTCGAAATTCATTACTTTGATAATTTTGTTGTTATCCCTTCATTATTAGCATTTGGACTAATAGTTGGAATTATCTCAGGTTCATATCCGGCTTTTTTCCTTTCATCTTTCAAACCTATTACTGTATTTAAGGGTAATTTAGGAAGCAGCAAAGGTAGTTCATGGCTTAAAAATGTTCTTGTTGTATTTCAGTTCACGATTTCAATATTTTTGATAATTGGCACGTTGGTTGTATATCAACAATTAAAATTTTTTCAAAATCAAAAACTAGGATTCGAGAAAGATCAAGTTTTAGTCGTTAGCAACCCAGGATCTTTAGGTAATAATATTATTCCTTTTAAAGAGGCTCTCCGTAAATTTAGTAGTGTTATGGATGTATCTGGTTCTAACACATTGCCAGGCAAGGGTTTTAGTAATATTGGATTCGGTGCTGAAGCTGTTGATCAAAGCTTTACATTAAACCTTTGCGTTTGTGATTATGATTTTCTTAAAACTTTAAAGCTGAAATTGGCACAGGGAAGATTTTTCTCTAGGGATTTCGTTTCTGATTCAAATGCTGCTGTACTCAATGAAAAAGCTGTTGAATTGTTAGGTTGGGATAATCCGATTGGTAAAAGAATCAATAACTGGGCCCAGAATAGAGGTAATTTTGTAGTTATTGGAGTAATTAAAGATTATCATTATGAATCATTACATCATAAAATAAGGCCAATGGCCTTGTTCCTTTCTGGCGGTTATTATACAAATGTTGAGAGGTGTATATCTGTACGTCTCAACAGTGAGAATATTTCTGGAACAATAAAATATATTGAAAACACGTGGAATAATTTTGCTCAAAATATGCCTTTTGAATATTCATTCCTCGACGAAGATTTTGATAATTTGTACATAAATGAAAAACAAACCAGGAAACTATTTACTATATTCTCCTGCCTTGCCATATTCATTGCCTGCCTAGGTTTGTTTGGTCTGGTGTCATTTATTGCCGATCGGAAAACTAAAGAAATTGGTATCAGAAAAGTTTTAGGCGCTTCAGTTTCGGGAATTGTTACAATTCTGAATAAAAGTTTTATAAAATTGGTATTAATAGCAAATTTTATTGCATGGCCTGCTGCATGGTATGCAATGAACAGATGGCTTCAAAATTTTGCTTATCGTATTAAATTATCCTGGTGGATGTTTGTTCTTGCTGCATTAATATCTCTTATGATTGCATTAATAACTGTAAGTTCGCAGACAGTGAAAGCAGCCCTCAAAAATCCGGTTAATTCATTACGATATGAATAAAGATATTCATCTTAATTCTGGGGACACTTTACTTAATTCACATCACAATACCCAAATTATGGGACGAATTAAGTATGATGTTCCAATAGTGTCCCATCAAGCCTGAATTATAAAAATTTATGTTGAAATCATTGAAGTTACAGCGCCAAAAAACAGAATTCGCTTTCAAATCGATTACAGTGGATTTTTCGCTCTATTATGCTGAAATTAATGAAGTTAGACGATTTTTCAATTTCAACGTTGGGACAGCATTGATGATGTCCCCAGAATTAAGAATTCGAATTAAAAGTTATTCATACCGAAGGGAATCCACAGGATTGGCCAAGGCGGCTTTGATCGCCTGATAACTTACAGTCAATAGGGCGATAAAAAGCACTCCTATTCCCGCAGCGAGAAACGGCCATATTCCTATGTTTATCCGGTATGCATAGTTCTGAAGCCATCTGTTCATAGCATAATAAGCCAAAGGCCAGGATAAAAGGTTAGCAATTAACACATTTTTTGTGAAATCTTTGGAGAAAAATAACACAATCTTGGGCACATCTGCACCCAAAACCTTTCTTATACCAATTTCCTTGTGCCGCTGCTCAGCCATGAAGGAAGCAAGCCCGAATAAACCTAGACAGGCAACAAAGATGGCAAGACCTGAAAATAGAGTGAGGAGTTGGCTGACCTTTTCTTCAGAAGCATACAGCCGTTCATAGAAATCCTCAAGAAAGCTGTAATTAAACGGGCTGTCTGGAAGGATGCTTTTCCATGTCTTTTCCAAATAGGCAATGGTTCTCTGGTTGTTCTCCGGTCGAATGCGAACGGCAATGGTATAGAAATAGTCTGGGTTGATGTAAAGCATGAGTGGTTCGATTTTCTGCTTTAAAGAATAGACATTAAAATCTTTGACTACACCCAGGACAGTCATTTCTCTAATTCCTCCAGATCCGGGCACCTGGAATTTTTCTCCGACAGGGTCGCTCAGATTAAATTCTTTCACAGCCTCTTCATTGAGCAATATACCGGACCTTTCATCAGTGATCATACTCCTCGAGAAATTTCGTCCTTCAACGATTTCTATCCCCATTGTGTTAACATAATCAAAATCCACAGATATAGCCTGAATCAAGAAATTTTGTATTGAAGTTCCCGCTTTTCTCTGAATGCTTTTAGTTTCTTTGCTGATTCGACCGGGAACAGTGTAGGCACCTGCAACACTGATAACCTGGGGGTGCTGCTGGAATTCATTTTTCAGAACAGAATATTTGCCCTTAAACTCGGGATTTTGAGGCCTGAAATTGATTACTACTACATTTTCTTTTTTAAACCCTAAGTCGCTGTTTTTCATAAAATCCAACTGTTTGAGGATCACGATTGTACCGATGATCAGGATGACTGCCATAGCAAACTGAGTGATGACCAAACTTTTTCTGAAAAAAGACCTTCTTGAGATAGGCGCATACCTGCTTCTTAAGGCATGAATCGAGCGATATCTTGATATAAAAAACGACGGATAACTTCCAGCCAGGATGCCGACTATGATGACAATCAGAGGAATCATTCCAAAAAGATACCTGAAATTTTGCTGTCCGATTGGCAGCCTGTTTTCCAAGAACGAGTTTAGAACAGGATAGAACAATTCAAAAATTGCTAAAGCCAGAACACCGGCAAACAAAGTGATAACCAAAGATTCGCCTAGGAACTGCTTGACGATCTGATAGCGTCTGGCTCCAAGGGTCTTTCTCATACCGACCTCTTTCATCCGTTTCAATGAGAGTGCCGTGGACAGGTTCATAAAATTAAAACATGCGATGAGAAGAATGAGAAAAGCAACAGAGGAAAAAACATATACATAGGTCATGTTGCCTCTCGGAGCCAGATCCACGATGGCCTTTGATTTCATGTGTAAATCTGTTAGCTTCAGCAGTCCGAAATCAATCATTCTAGCAAAATTTTCACTGGTGTTCTTTTCAAGCAAAATTTGCATCTTGGATATTAGCTCGCTTATGGATGTATTTTCTTTAAGAAAAAGATATGTATAAGTGTCTCCCCAAACATTCCATGGCTTCTCTGGAGTTCTGCCGAGTGAGTCCAGACTCGAATAAGATACAAGGAAATCACATTTCAGGTGCGTGTTGACTGGTATATTCTTGATGACTCCAGTAACCTGCATTGGGTGTTCGTCGTTGTATAACACTGTCTTTCCCATCGGATCTTTCTCACCAAAGAATTTCCCTGCCATCTCCTCTGTAATAACCATCGAAAATGGATTCCGTAATGCCGATTCTTTACTCCCTCTCACTAAGGAGAAGGAAAAAATGTCAAAGACGGACGGGTCGGCAAAGAAAAAATTCTGTTCATGAAATTTCTTTTCTCCATACTCAAGAACTGGATGAGCATCTTGCACAAATCGGACAGCATTCAAGACTTCAGGCATTTCCTCAATGAGTGCAGGTCCAAGTGCCGGCATAACCCCTGCAAACCGCATCTTGTTGTTCTTATCTCCGAAGTCTACAGAAACCCGGTATATATGTTTCCGGTTTTTGTGGAAGTTCTCATAGCTCAACTCATTGGATACATACATCAGAATCATTAGCGTCCCTGCCATCCCGATCGCCAGCCCTGTAATATTGATAAGGGAAAATAATTTTGTTCTCATGATATTCCGAAAAGCCACTTTGATGTAGTTTTTAAACATGATCTCCTCCCAGAAGACAAATGGCCTTATAGTTAAGGGTGTTTTTTTAGGTGAAAAGTTTCATTCTTGATTACGAAGGACTCAAACATCAAATCGAACCTCAGTCATTGTCTATGTTTATACATAAATACAAATAATGCAAAAACTATGCCAACAATTATTGACTATACTCAGGAGTAAGATATGAGAACATATAAATAGACTGTCCGCTACCGGACAAAAAGTGTCCGATAAAGTACATCGACTACTCTGAATATTTATTATAGAAAGCGATCTTATATACTCAGGTTAGATAAGCTTTAGAATTTATTTAATTTTATATTTTCTCTTAACTGTAAATATGCATTGTATAATGGTTTTATCAATCTACCTTTTTTACTTGAAAAAGAATCAGAATGCTAAAAGGAGAATTATTATTTATCGTACCAATGGTCTCTGAGAATCGATGCATACTTAACAAATTCTTGTCCGCCTGCAGTTAGAACAATCTTGTATTCTCCAAATTGTGCAGGAATATGTGTATAGTTAATATCCATCTGCATGCGGTATCCATAAGAAGCATACCGTTTCATCCTCCCAGTATTCACCGCGATAAGGAGATTTTACGAGTATATTACCGCCGTGATAAATAACATCACTGTTGTGAGGAGAAACCAATATCGGAGAATTCCAGTTCCAGCGTAGTTTATTGTTTATTCTTTGATAGGCGATACTTTTTCTCTCGCCTGTTTTCAGATCCAATCGTGAAAGGGGGCCAAACTGGGATTCATTATAGATATAGCGGTTGTTGCTTGTGTCAAATACATTATACATGCCATCACCGTCCCCTACACTCTGCCAGTCCTCGAGTCTGATAGGGCCACCTCCCCTTTTAGTACTTGGACCAAGATAGGAACCATTGTCCTGCCATCTTAAGAATTTTCATATTTGATTATGGATGTTCCTGCTTCAATATTAGTAACATATACTTTTAAATTTCCCCCCCACTTAAATTTATACATTATTTGAATTTCCTTGATTATCTCGTCTAAATCTTCCTGCTTTATTAAATTAATAGTGCAGCCTCCAAAACCACCTCCCATCATTCTAGAGCCCAGCACATCATCAATATCCAATGTAAGATCCACCAAAAAGTCCAGCTCAGGACAGCTAACTTCATAGTTATCCCTTAAACCAGTATGTGTCAGGTACATTTTTTCGCCGAATGCTTTTAAATCGCCCTTTTTTAAATCATCACATGCTGCGATAAGACGATTGTTTTCGCAAATTACATAAAAGCAGCGTATATAACTTATAGGGTTTATTATATCCTTATGTGATTCTAACATCTCAATAGTAACATCGCGCAGACTGCGTATATTTGGATTTGTTTTTTGTAAGGCAATTACACCTCTTTCACACTGCTGTCTTCTAATGTTGTACTCTGAAGAGGCAAGAGAATGTGATACTTGAGTATCGCATAATACAATGGATACATCATCAAGCACAAATGGATAATACTCATAAACAAGTGAACGGCAGTCCAATTTCAATGCCTTATTTTTGGCTCCAAAAATATTAACAAATTGATCCATGATACCGCACTGCACTCCAACAAATTCATTCTCTGCCTTTTGGGCCATCTTAACCAAATTTAATTTATCAATTCCAAGCCCAAATATTTCATTAAGTGCAAATGCCAGTCCAGCTTCAATGGCTGCTGAAGAGGATAACCCAGCGCCAACAGGAATATCACCGCCGAATACACAATTGAATCCTTCGATTTTATAGCTTTGCTTTTGGAGCTGATTTACAACACCTAAGAGGTAGTTAGGCCATCCGTTATCAAATTTTTTTATCGAATCGATTTGAAATTCAAAGTAGTCATTCAAATCTGCAGCATATAAGCTGCTTTTTAATTTCCCTGATGGTCTTAAAGCAAGGATAATCTCTTTGTCTATGGCAGCAGGAAGCACAAAACCTTCATTATAATCTGTATGTTCACCTATGAGATTGACTCTTCCTGGTGAGCGTATCAATAAAGGCTCTTCATGAAAAATATCCCTAAATTTGCTTTGTATAGCTTTAACTTTCATTGTCTCTACCAGAAAATTATATATAAGACAGCTAGAATAGCGCAGATTCCAATCGCTGCAGTATTGAATGCGCCATCTGTTTTAAAGAGTCCTTTTTCTATATAAATAGCCTTTGGATGATTTTCTTTCGACTCAAAAAGGCTTACGGCTATTATGACTACACTCAAAACTATAAACACAACACCCATTCGATCCATGAAGGCCATTCCAGGCGTGAAATATTTAAAGCCGGCTGATAAAGGAATAGTCAGGATCGCTGCCAATAAAGCTGAATTTGATGTAGCCCTTTTCCAGAAAAGCCCGAAGATAAATATTGCAAGTATTCCGGGGCTGACAAAACCAGTAAATTCCTGAATGAACTGAAATGCCTGTTCCAGAGTCGTAAGTGTAGGAGCTATCAAAACCGCTATAAGCAATGCAACTGCACTTCCAATCCGGCCAGTCTTAACAAGTTGAGATTCTGAAGCGTCTTTTTTAATAATTTGTTTATAGATGTCTATTGAAAATATTGTGGCAGTACTGTTAACCATAGAACTCAAGGAAGATACTATGGCAGCAATTAAGGCAGCAAATGCCAATCCTTTAAAACCTATAGGGATAAAATTATTTAACAACCATGGATATGATTGATCAGGTGCAATATTTGCTCCGAGCACAAAAGCAGCAATCCCAGGTATGACCACGATTAAAGGCATTAGAAGTTTCAAATAGCCGGCAAATGCCAGACCGTGTTGTGCCTGCTTCAGATTCTTCGAAGCTAATGCACGCTGTGTAATATATTGATTGCATCCCCAGTAAAAAAAGGTTGGCAATCCACATCCCCCCTATGAGTATGCCAATCCCGGGCAATTCTTTATAATGCGGATTGGAAGTGCTTAAAATCATATCAAATTTTTCAGGTGCTTGTTTAATGAGTTCACTCATTCCGGCAAAGATGCCTCCACCTCCGCTAACCGCGTTCAGTGCAAGATAAGTTGTAACCAATCCACCACCGACTAGAAAAATGACCTGCACAACATCTGTCCAGGCAACTGCTTTTAGTCCTCCGTATATCGTGTAAATGGATGAAAAGAGAGCCAAACCAACAACACCATAAATAAGCGGTATTCCCATGATAGTTTTAAGGCTTAAAGCCCCGAGATATAATACAGAGGTCAAATTCACAAAAATGTAAACCAGCAGCCAGAATACAGCCAGGCTTGTTCTCACTCGTTTATCAAACCGGATTTCTAAGAATTGAGGCATGGTATAGATGCCTTTTTTTAAATAAATTGGTAAAAAATATTTTGCAACAAGGATCAATGTAAGCGCAGACATCCATTCATAAGAAGCAATTGCAAGTCCGATAACATACCCAGAACCGGACATCCCAATCACCTGTTCCGCCGATATATTCGAAGCAATCAACGAAGCACCGACAGCCCACCACGGCAAGGCCTTGCTTGCTAAAAAATAATCTTTGGAGTCTTTCTTGTGTCCTTTTTTTTCTTTTGACACCCATAGACCCAAAGTAACTATAAAAATTATGTATCCTATGAAAACAGTATAGTCGACTAGCGAGAAATTCATGCTTGAGCTCCTTTAGCCTGAATTATCCAGGTTAGTTCTGGTCGGGCATAAGAGATTCAATTTAAGTTGGCTATATTTCATGCAGAGAGACATGTCCTCTGTTTTAAAGACGATAATCTAATGTGAATATTTTTTTTTGTTCGATAAGCTTTAATAATTTTTTTTCTTCCCTGATACCTTGCAAGATTTCTTTAAGTAAATATTTTATCTCATTATCTTTATAGTCGCTTTTTTCAATTTTTATCTTATCTTCCTCAATAAAACACGAAATGCTCATTGTGTCTTTAGCAATATTTATCAAGCTGTCTTTTCTTGTGGGTTCAAAATAAGTCACCTGGACTATCATTTTTTCCCTGTCGTCAGCCGTATGAATTAAAACAACAAGATGTTCTTCTCGATTTGCAGGACAATGGTCCAGGTCTAGAAAAAACTCCCTTTTTAGGAATTCTTTATCATTACTGTCTCCAAGTTCTTTTACTTCTTTGTAAATTTCCTTCAAGACTTCAGCAGGATTTTTCTCAATACCTGATATTCTTTCATATGTTTTCCAAATCGTTGATCCAGAACAGACTGGAACTAAAATAAATCCTACAATAATCCCTTTAAATATGTTCTTCAGAAATCTTTTTCTATTCATATTATGTTTTCTTCTTAATGACTTCCAGAACTTCATCCTAATTCTGCTGGATTACTTTTCCTTCGACGTAAAAGTATGCATCCCCATCATTTGGCTCTTTTGGGTCATAAACCGGTTCCCAGACAATGTATACAGGGTTATCGTAACGCAATAAATTTATAACTGCTTCATATTGGTCGGCTTGTGCAAAATAATAAATCTTCCCATCCGAAAAATAAGGTTCTGGCGCAGTTGCGCCTTTCCTTGCAAAAACAGCACTTGCGACATGTTTTTCATCAGAATAAATTTCAATCACTTTATCTCCCCATCGGGTTCTGGATCCTTTCCTGTCATTTGCATAAAGTTTTATTGAATATGTATCTACTTTAAATCTTTTGACTTTCATTAGCTTGCCTCAATATAATTTTTCTTCTGTTATTTTTCCCTATTAATTTTAGCTCTTCTAAAAATACAGAATCTTTTATCCTTTGTCCAATAAACTGAAAATTATCACTTGATTTTTTTCTGTATATATCAGAATAATATTAAAAAGATGTAAGTTGAATACAAAACTTAAGGAGTAAAAATGAGTAAAGAAGCACTATTATCCAGAATGGAAAAAGCAATTGTAGAAGGGGATAAAAATATGGCTGAGAACCTTGCAAGAGATGCCATTGAAAAACATATGGACCTCAATGAAATCATAGAAAAAGGTTATGTTCCTGGAATTCAGGAAGCCGGAAGACTTTGGGAAGAGGGAGAATATTTCCTTCCTGAACTCATAACGAGCGCAGAAAGCATGAAAGCCGCAATGAACATCCTTCAGCCTGAATTAGAAAAAGCAAATATCAAAGTAAAATCCAAAGGGAAAATCGTTATCGGTACAATTGAAGGTGATATTCATGATATAGGCAAAAACCTTGTTGTTTCGATGCTCTCAGCTTACGGTTTCGAAGTTACGGATTTAGGAAATGACGTGAAATTAGAAAAATTTATAATAAGAGCGGATGAAGTCAATGCAGATCTAATCTGCCTTTCTTCATTACTGACAACAACCATGTTAGGGCAGAAAAAGTTTATTGAGATGCTAAAAGAAAAAAATCTAAAAGCACGGTTTAAAGTTATGGTAGGAGGAGCTCCTGTCAACCAGAAATGGGCTAATGATATTGGTGCTGACGGCTATGCAGAAAACGCAATGTCGGCAATTCAGGCCGCAGAAAATCTTATTAAAAAATAAGGAAAAAACCATGATCACAACAACAAGACCAAAAATTAAGCTTTTAAATAATGAATTTATACAAAAAATTATTGATGAGGCATTAGTAATCCTGGAGAAACAGGGGATTTTCGTTGAAAACAAAGAAGCTATAAAGCTCTTTCAGGAAGCAGGTATGAGCCTTGATGAGACAGCAAAAAGAGTTTATATCACACCAAAACTCGTAGAAGAATCTCTATCTTCAACTCCCTCTGTCATTACAATGTACGACAGGGCTGGGGAAAAAGAGTTTATGGTTGGAGGTGACGAAGTTCACTTTGATCCAGGCTCAGCTGCTGTTACAATCTTTGACCACAAAGAACAAAAGCAACGGAAAGCAGTTACAGAAGATCTTATAAAATTCTGCCGGTTAACTGACTGCCTGGATAATATTCATTTCCAGAGCACCGGGATTGTAAGCGGAGACGTGCCTGACATAATTTCTGACAGCTACCGTATGTTCATTGCTCTTCAATTCTCAACAAAGCCAATTGTAACTGGCACTTTCAGGGTTGAAGGGTTTAAACCCATGCATGATATGCTCATTGCAGTTAGAGGAAGTGAAAAGAAACTTGCCGACAAACCACTCGCTATTTTTGACGCCTGCCCCTCCCCTCCTTTGAAATGGAGCAATCTTACAACACAGAGCTTAATCGACAGTGCAAGAGCTGGAATTCCATCGGAGCTCATATCGATGGGAATGACAGGAGCCACTTCACCAGTTACTATTGCAGGGACTCTTGTTCAGCATGTGACGGAAAATCTTTCTGGACTTGTCATTTGTCAGCTTGCAAAAAAGGGATCTCCTGTTATTTTTGGCGGTTCCCCTTCAAGTTTTGACATGAGAAAAGGTACAACACCAATGNGAGCAATAGAAACTATGATGATAGACTCAGCCTATGCCCAGATTGCAAAACATTTCAACCTCCCTACACATGCATACATGGGATTGAGTGACTCAAAAATAAACGATAATCAGTCTGGCTTTGAAACTGGTATAGGGGCTGTAATTGCAGCTCTTTCTGGAATAAATGTTATTTCAGGCCCGGGAATGATGGATTTTGAAAGCAGCCAGAGTCTGGAGAAACTTATCATAGACAATGAAATATGCGGAATGGCTTACCGTTTAATCGATGGGATTTCACAGCGTGATGAACCTATTGCTGTAAATTTATTTGATGAATTTACACCAGAAACTCAATTTTTATCGATGGCTCATACACGCAAATGGTATCGTAAAGAACATATCTTCCCTAAGATAGTGGACAGAGATACTTATGATTACTGGGTTTCACTCGGAGAGAAGTCCATTGCTGACAGAGCTTATGAAGAAATAGAACATCTTCTTGATAAGAATCCTAAATGCCCGATAGAAACGGATATACTTCAGGAACTTCAAAGAATAATGTCTGCGGATGCTCATAAAAACGGAGTTTCATCTTTGCCAAAAATATAAGAATCCTAGATTTACTTTTCCAAACGCTGTAATTTCCTAAGCCGTTTGGCTGCTTCTTTCAGAATGCTTTCTTTTTTAGCAAAATTAATACGGAGCTTATATATCCCCTTATCTTTGCCTGTATAGAAACTTGATCTCGGCACTTGAAATGGTTCGGTACGAACTGCAATTTCTGAATTTTTTATTTTAATTCCTCTCTCTAATTTTCATGCAGACAATTTTATTGAAATATGATATTCTTTTGCCTCAATGATTACAAATTTTGTAGAAAAAATCGATATTTTTCAATTTAAACTGGATGAAAAAAATATCCTTATGCGTATCGGACATAAAAACAAATCAAATAAAATATACGATACATTAATAGATATCATTCATGAGGAAAAAGAAAAGCTGAACTCTCTTCTTCATGCTGCGGCTGTCTATAAAATTCTTGATTACAGTGAAACAAACCAGCATCTCATTTTTAAAAATGCAGATAAAGTTGCCTTAAGTATATGTACAATTGGCCCTGGCGTAGAGAGTGAAAGTACAAGACTTATGAAAAAAAAACGAGATGCTGAGAGGATTGGTCGTGGATGCATTGGGCTCAGAAGCCGCTGAAGAAGCTGCCGAACAGGTTGATAAAATACTGTGTAAAAAAGCAAGAAAAATGGATCTCTGGCCAAGCAGGAGATTCAGTCCTGGCTATAAAAACTGGGATATTAAAGAGCAAAAATATATATTTCAGATTCTTCCAGTAGAAGACATTGGGGTCACACTTACAAAATCTTATATGATGGTCCCCCGCAAATCTGTATCATTTCGCATAAATTTCTACAGAGATAAGAAACTGTCAAAAAGAAAAATAAACATTTAGCCTGCTTTATATTTTTTAGCTTCTACCCCTACTGTATATTTTATTCAATCTGTCTTTTTCATATAGATCATCAAAGCTTGATCTGTTTAGGCATTTTAAGAGGCTTAACGTCATGTTTTTCTAAAGTTTCGTTCAGCCCTGCCAAATCATACTCAATAAGTTTATTCAAACGTTCAACAAGCAAGTCAACCGCTTTTTTGAACTCATCTAGCTGAAACAGATCCGTCTCGGTCGGAGCGTGGGGATACTCTCCAATAGACATTCCTAAAAGCATAATCATCTGGGAGAGAGAACCTCCCCTTAAGGCCATTTCCATAGATCCTCTATATCCAAATCCTTTTGGTGTAATCTCTTCTTCCAACTCACTGAATTTATCATCAAAGTTTTTTAGAGCATTCTGCACTGTCTCATCAATATCCTCTTTCTTGACAAAATCTTTATTTAATTTTTCAAGCTGTCGTCTTATGTTTTTGACAGATGTTACAGATAAAGCCATTTTTTTTGAAATCGCCAATACTTCCACAAGAGTTTCAGTCTGTACAGCCTTGCTTTTTTCATCAATCTGAATTCTTGGGTCAGGGCAAACGATTCCTGTTTTCAACAGCTTATTATTGCCTGCAACAAGTTCCACCGAATATTCGCCCGCTGAAGCATAAGGCAGGCCAATAAATCCGCTCATTCCAGGTTTTATCTCTTTTCCTTCTTTTGTTTTTGGAACATACTGCAGGTTCCATGTATTTCTCTGAATACCTTTCTTAGTTGAAATTCTAATTTCAAATATTTTTTCTCCGGCATCATTTTTTATATAGATTTTCGGTTTTTCTTTCGTATTTTCTTTAAGATATACAGTGATACTCATTCCATACTGTGGATTTTTTGCAGAATAATCCGGCTTGCTGAATGATTCCTTATTAGTCGATGGAAAATACTGCGTTGCAGGGCGGATACTAAAGAGATTGAAATCAGATTGTAGGACTTCTTCTGTCATTTCCTGGAGAGGAGAAATATCATCCAATATCCAAATCCCCCTTCCGTGTGTACCAATGATCAAATCATTATCTCTTGGATGGATTGCAATATCCCGTACAGCTGCAGTCGGCATATTATTCTTCAATGAAAACCAGGTCTTTCCAGAGTCCAGGGATGCGTAGATTCCAAATTCTGTTCCAATGAACAGGAACCTTTTATTTTTCAAGTCTTCTCTGATTACATGGGCCCATCCAAATGGAAGATTTCCTTTAATTGATTCCCATGTTTTTCCATAATCAGTGGTCTTATACACATAAGTGTTGTAGTCATCATTCCGGTGGCCGTCAAAAGCAGCATAGGCTGTTCCTGCATCAAAATGAGAAGCTTCTATTCTTGAACACCATGTGTTAGCAGGCAGTTTTTTAATATTTTTTACGACATTTTCCCATGTTCCTCCATTGTCTTTGGTAATCTGAACATTCCCATCATCGGTTCCGCACCATATGACCCCTTTCTTTACCGGTGATTCTGAGATAGTGATAATCGTACAATGGATTTCAGCTCCTGTGTTATCAAGAGTAATAGGGCCTCCTGAGTCTTTAAGTTTCTCAGGATCATTGGTGGATAAATCAGGACTCATTATTTTCCACGACTGGCCTGCATCTGTTGTTTTGAATAAATAATTTCCACCTGTATATACGGTTTTCGGGTCATGAGGAGAAATATAAATAGGTGAATTCCAGTTGAAACGATAAGGTGGATCATTCAGCGAAGCCTCAGGTCTTATTGACTTGCTCCGCCCTATTCTCATGTCATACATATAAAGCCCATTCATTTGAGAGTTGGCATATACAATATTATGGTCTGATGGGTCCACTTGAGCATAAAATCCATCGCCTCCTCCTACTGAATACCAGTCGTCATTTGTAATACCTGTAGTGTCAAAAGTTGCACTTGGCCCGGCCCAAACTCCGTTGTCCTGCAGGCCGCAGTAAACATAATAAGGCTTTCTCATATCAAAACCGATCTGATAAACTTCAGCAAGAGCCATATGCCTTATGCCATGCCAGGTTTTGCCTCCGTCGTAGGTTATATCTATACCGCCATCATTTCCATCAATCAGGTGAAGAGAATTGGAAGGATCTATCAATAGTGCATGGTGATCAGGATGGGTTGTTCCTGAAATGGTTTTAAATTTCTTTCCCATATCTTTAGAGACATAGGATCCTCCCGAGAAAACATATATAACTTTATCGTCACTAGGGTCGACGCGGATTTGACTGTAATAAAACGGCCGAAAATTTATCTGGTCAAAAGTCTTCTTATCACATGTTCTTTTCCAGGTTTTGCCTTTATCTTCTGAGCGCCAGATCCCTCCATCTTTGTTTTCTATGAGCGCATAGACAACTTTTGGATTACTTCTTGAAACATCGATTCCTATCCTTCCCATTGTTCCTTCTGGAAGGTCTTTTACAAGACGATTCCAGGTTTTTCCTCCGTCTTCGGTCTTATACAGACCACTTCCAGGCCCGCCGCTGTAGAAAAAGTAGGGAAATCTGCAATAATCATATGCTGCAGCATACAAAACCATGCTATCTGAAGGGTCAATAGCTAAATCAGCAAATCCAGTACTCTCATTGATGAACAGAATCTTTTCCCATATCTTTCCTCCATCTAAAGTCTTGTATATTCCCCTTTCCTTGTTCTGCCCCCATAGGTGCCCCATTGCTGCGACATAGACAATATTCGGATCTCCAGGATTAATGATTATCCGGCTGATATGTCGAGTCTGCTTTAATCCCATATTTTTCCAGGTTTTTCCTGCATCAATAGATTTATAAACCCCATCTCCTATTGTTACACTGTTTCTGCAAGTCGCCTCTCCG
>AWNV01000010.1 GCA_000493965.1 Candidatus Aminicenans sakinawicola JGI OTU-1 | reverse complement strand
AGATCGACTCAAAAAGGCTAAATCTTTCAATGTCGCTTCCTCCATCCCCTCAAATTCATATACTTTGCCTTGTATAGATTAATATCCATATGTTAGNTAAATCTTATCTCTTTGGTTCTTTACTATTGATAGGTTCTGATCCAGGGTAGCCTGGATCGGGATGTCGCTGCCCGGAACTTAAGCTGGTCTCACAGGGGATGGGTGGAGTGAGGACGGGGATATACAGATCCAGCCAATATCATAGAACTTTTTATGAATAATCTAGGAAACGTGGGTTATTCACGAGTCAAGCTTGCCGCAGATGCAAGGCACAGCGCATGAAGTTGTGGTCCTTCACCACGAATGCGCTGTAACGAAGCAGATACGGTAAGATCGGCTCGCCCAAAGGGTAAAGAATGCCGATATAGAGGAAAAGAAGTACATGGGAAAAGAGTTGAATGTTATGCTGAAGGAAAAATCAACGTAACTGGTAGATACAATGGAAAATATATATTGGTATCGGCATTCTTTATGAATAATCCATGAAATATGATATACTTTTATAAGTGAAAAAGAAGAAAAAAAGACAGGCTTCAACCAACAAAAAAATTAAAAGAAGAAGGCTCATCAGTACATCTGAGATACTTGGAGTCTTACTTATTTTCCTTTCTGTTTTTCTGTTTATAAGTTTAATCAGTTATGATTCCCAGGATCCTTCTTGGGCCGCTGTTTCTTCTTCTAATCAAGAAGTCCATAATTATACCGGGAGAGTCGGGGCTTCCCTTTCAGAAACTCTTTTTCAGATATTCGGACTCGTTTCTTTAGTCTTCCCTTTCGCCATATTTTACATAGGAATTCAGATTTTCCTCCCAAAAGGAAATAAAAATATCGTCCTTAAAACCTTGGCAGTTAGCTTCCTCATACTTATCTTATGTGGTCTTACTTTTATTCTGTTCCATTCCATCACCTGGAAAGGAGCTGAAATCCCTTCGGGAGGATTCACAGGCGATTTGTTCTCATCAATATTAATCCGCTATTTCAACCACATTGGAACTATTATTGTCCTCATCGGCCTTTTGATCCTAATAATTACCTTCTCAACACGCATTTCTATCGGAAAAATCTTGCGCTTTTTTTCGAGATTTTTTAGTTTTGCTTTCAAAGAAGTCAAAATCAGAATTGTCCACTACCAGAAAGAAAAATACCGTGAAAAAATGCGCAGAAATGTCATCGAAAAATATTCTGCCCCCAAACATGAAGATAAAAAGAAACAAAGAAAAATAGGAAGAAAAATAGAAATCAAGAAAGAACCTGCATTACAAAAACCTGGCAAACTTCTTACAAGAGAAAAATATCTTTTCCCTGAAATGGAAAGAAAAGGAGATTACAATTTTCCCCCTCTCAATTTGCTCGACCCTGGGAAAGCCGCAGAAAAAATTGACAACAATGAACTCTACCAAAAAAAGAAGGCTATTGAGGAAAAACTGCTCGAATTCAAGGTTGAAGGAGAGGTTAAGGAATACCACCCGGGTCCTATCCTCACAACATATGAATTTTATCCACATCCAGGCGTAAAAGTCAGTCAGGTAGCCGGCCTTTCAGAAGACCTGTCTCTTCGTCTAGGGGCAGAATCCATAAGGATTCAAAGAATCCCCGGGAAGTCCTCGCTCGGATTAGAAGTCCCCAATAACAAAAGAGAAATTATTAAAATAAGGGATATAATTCAATCTGAAAAATTCCAAAATTCCCCTTCTAAATTGACTTTTGCCCTGGGGAAAACAATTCATGGCGAGGTCTACGTGACAGATCTATCTATCATGCCTCATCTTCTTATTGCAGGAGCTACAGGCTCAGGGAAGAGCGTAGCTTTAAACGCCCTGATTGCCAGCATTCTTTATAAAGCAACTCCAGATGAGGTTAAACTCATACTCATAGATCCCAAAAGGCTGGAGTTTTCTTTATATGACGGAATCCCGCATCTCTTCTGTCCTGTTGTCAAAGACCCTAAAAAAGCAGAGGCCGTTTTACTGAATTCTATTAGAAATATGGAAGAACGCTACCATAAACTCGGTTTTCTAAAAGTGAAGAATATCGAACAATACAATCAACAGGTTAAACGGATTAGAAACGAACGAAAAGGAAAACTAACCGAAGAGGAAGAAAAAAACTTAACACCACTTCCTTACATTGTTATCATCATCGATGAACTATCTGAATTAATAATGATCGGAGCAAGAGAAATAGAATACTCCATTGCACGGATTGCCCAATTAGCCCGTGCAGTAGGAATCCACCTTGTGCTTGCAACTCAGCGCCCATCTACTGACGTAATAACCGGAACAATAAAAAACAATTTTTCAAGCCGCATCGCTTTTCATGTTCCATCAAAGATCGATTCACGTGTCATTATAGACACTGGAGGTGCCGAGAAGCTTCTCGGCCAAGGCGACATGCTTTTCATGCCGCCTAATTATCCACGTATCCTCCGGTTGCACTGTTCCTTTATTTCCCTCCCCGAAAGCACTAGGGTTATAAATTTTATCAAACAACAAAAAAAGCCCGTTTACGATAAAAACATCCTAAAAGCACTCAAAAGCCCGGTTGGGCATTTTGAAGAAAGTGGCGATAAAAAAGATCCCCTATTTTACAAGGCCGTAGAACTTATACTTCTAACCGGCCAAGCCTCGGCTTCCTATCTTCAAAGAAAGCTAAAATTAGGCTATGCCCGCGCTTCAAGGATAATTGACCAAATGGAACAAGAAGGAATCGTTGGACCTCCTGAAGGAAGCAAAGCTAGAGAAATATTAGTCGACCCCAAAAGTTATCTTAGAAAGATAGAAACATAACCTATTGCATTCGCAAATCAATGTATTGTATTCACCCAGAAAGAACTTTCTATGTCTGCTCTTACTCCTTCCCATCTTTCTTCAGGTATAGAAAAGAAAGCATCCACCACTTGAGGGTCAAACTGGCTCCCACGTCCTTCCTCAATCTCTCTCAGTCCAACCATAAAACTCTGTCCCTTCTGGTATGCTCTGTCAGAAGTAATTGCATCCAAAGTATCTGCCACAGAAAATATCCTGGCTTCTAAAGGAATCTCATCTCGTGTTAATCCATAAACATACCCGGTCCCGTCGTATTTTTCATGATGAAACAAAACAACTCTGGCGGGTTTCTGTAAAAAATCAAATTCTTCGATTACCTCATAACCTAAAAGCGGATGTTCTTTGATAATCTCTTTCTCTGTAAGAGTCAATGCTCCTGGTTTTCGTAAAATGCGTTCAGGAATTCCGATTTTGCCAATATCATGAAGCAAAGCTCCCCTTTCAATATTGAGCAAAAAATCTAAATCCTCGATACCGAGCGCTCTTGTCAACATTACAGTATATCTAGCAACAAGCTGAGAATGGCCAATACTATCTTCATTCCCATCTGTAGCTGCGATTAAATAAATAAGACTCGAATTGAAAAATGCCTGCTTATTGAGGCTGCTTCCTTCAAAAAAACAATTGTTTCTTCTGAAGAAAACCTCATTTTTTCGACTTATATGTTCAAGCATCTTTTTTGCTGATATTATATTATTCCCTTCCTTTGCTTCTGATGCTTCTGAATTTCCCTGCAGAGCTTTTTGTCCTCTAATCTGGTTACTTCTAAAGAAATTTAATGAGATGTCCGGACATACTCTCTTCTTTAAGCTCAGTTTCTCTTGACTGTTGAGGCAGTCATAAGGACTTGAATTTAAAATAAGATCTAGACTGTTCTTCTTTTTCGATATTGAAGATACTTCTTTTTGAAAAATCACTTCTTTCCTTTAACTCTTGAACCTTTTCAAAAAACATAAATCTCTAATAAGCCCCTAAAAATGAGGCTCCACAGCTGCTTTCCTTAGAAATCAAGGGCAAAGTATTCAAAAGTTCGAAACCATGCTTTTTGAGTTTTTTTTCAATTAAACAATAGAAATCGTTCTCGTTATTAAACACTAAAACCTTGTTTTCATGTTTTTCCATATTCATAAACCTTCCTCCATTCTCTAGCAGCAAAATTATTAGTCGCCCTAAAATTAAAAAGATTGAAAATCACCTCTTGTCAATACCCCAATCTGCCTATATAATATGAAAAAAGTGGAAAAAACAGACAATAATCTCAACATTGAAGAAATCATCACTAAATTCAAGCCTGTTGTAAGTTATAGAGTCAAAAGATCTCTAGGTACACGCACTCCTGACTGGGAAGATGTAGTTGATGAAATCATGATCAACGTAATAGAAAAAATAGAAAAGGGGGAATTTCGAGGAGAATCATCTATTGGAACATTTATATTTACAATTACAAGCCGCAGGATAATCGACCATATCAGGAAAAAGAGCAAAGTGCTGAAATATGCACCCGAGCCCAAGCCTTTACCACAACCTCATGAACAAATCGAAAACAAAGAAAGATCTGAATCCATAGCAAAAGCTATAGAAAAATTGAAACCTAAATACAAGGAGGTCCTATACCTTTATTATTATATGGAACTTTCGAGGCAGGAAACTGCCAAGAGACTAGGTATTTCACCCCGCCGCGTCAGCGAAAGAGTTAATTATGCTCATAAATTATTGAAAAAAATGATAAAAAAATGATTTTTCCGTATTTTTATGATTTGAGCGACTAAACTATTGAAATTGAAAAAAAGGTAAGCGCAATGAGAAAACACAAACATGAAGACCTGATTGATGATTATTTACTGAACAAGCTCAGTGAAAACGAAAAAAAGAAATTTGAGGAACATTATTTTAATTGTCCTCAATGTTTCGAAAAAATGGCTGAAAAAGACGAACTCATTTCAGTCGTTAAAAACAAAGGGAACGTAATTTTCCAGAATATATATGCACATGAAAAAGTAAAAAGAGTGCCCTTGTTTGAACATCTTATCGATTTCCTCACTCCAAAACAGTGGGCTATGGCTGCATCAACTGTCACATTAGCGCTTATTGTTGTCTTCGGTATTTTACCAATCCTTAAGACAACATCACCTCATTTTTTCATAAACGAANATCTTGTTAGAGGCGGGTCTGTAACTCTAATTTCTCCGGTAATCAATATCAAAACCGTCCCATCTCAGTTCAAATGGAAAAGCGAGGGAAAAGACATAGAATACAAGGTATATATTTATAATCATGCACTATTGTGGAAAACCACTACTAAAAACAATTATATTTCTCTCCCTGAAGACATAAAAAAACTTATGGTGGCAGGTGAAAAATATTCCTGGCAGGTAAAGGCGTTTTCTCCTGAAGGAACTCTTATAGCCGTCTCAAGCAGGGTTCAATTTATGATTCATCCAAACCAATAATCTTAAATTCTCAGTAAAACCTAAGAATCCAACCTACAATAACGTGCTTATGGTTTAATCTTCTTCTACTTTTTCTTCTTCTGTATACATACGGCCCCTGCTTTTATCTTCAAAAGCCAGGCAGCACATCAGTCGTCCGCAAAGGCCAGAAATTTTTGTCGGGTTTATAACGATTTGCTGTTTCTTAGCTTTCTGAATAGTTACAGGTTCAAAATTCTTTAAAAAACTTTCACAACAGAGAGTTCTTCCACAAACACCCAGCCCCCCGATCATTTTGGCTTCATCTCTGACTCCGATCTGCCGCATTTCAATCCGCATCTTAAACTCTTTAGCTAGATCTTTTACTAGCTGCCTGAAATCAATACGGCCCTCCGCTGTGTAATAGAATATCGCCTTCTTTTCATTAAAAAAGTATCGCACCATGACTAGCTTCATAGAGAGATGTCTTTCCTTGATGCTTTTTAGACAGAATTCAAAGGCTTTATGCTCCTTCTTTTCAATCCATATGATTTTTTTTTCGTCCTCTTCAGTCGCCCTCCGGAGAACCTTAACTGCATCCTTTCCAGACTTAGAAAAGGAACATACTCCGCTTGAGACATCGATAACTTCTGCTAGATCCCCTCCAAAGCAGGATTCAATTATGCATATTTCGCCTTTCTTAAGGTCTTCATCAGGATTCAAGGCACGAAAAACCTTTCTTGATTTCTTTGAAACTACACGTATAATTTTAGGCATTTTCCCATTCCATTAAATTTAATAATGTTGAACTTACGAGTAGATTAGTATTTATATTTTTTTCCAAACCATAGAGCGCATGTTCAATCTTCGAAAGAAAATCCATGCATCTCTCAAAGTTTATAAATTTCTCCACTCTCCGTATTTCTTCTTCGTAATCTGGATTTATCATGAAACAAACATCTCCTTTCTCCTTGACAAGAATGAGATCACGGCAAAACGATGAAACAATCTCCAAAATATGTTCCAGGTCTTTTTCAATAAGCTCCCTTTGCTTATACGCGTAATTCTTTAAGAAAGAAGAAATTTTTCCCTTCTTAAGGAGAGACTGAAAAAGTCCCCAGGCCTCTTTCCTTTTAGATTGCACATGTTCCCATTCTAAACTCATAGCCTGTTCTCTATTTCCCTGGACAATTAGGGAAATTATCCTTGCTTTTTTTCTTTCATACCCCTTTTCTACAACAAGCTCGTTTTCAATATCTTCTCTTGAAATAGGCATGAAAGATAAAGTCTGACAGCGTGATTTAATTGTTGATACAATCATAAATGGATTCTTTGTAATAAGTATGATATGAGAAAATAATGGAGGTTCTTCCAATATTTTAAGAAGAGAATTCGATGCTTCCTCATTCATCCTTTCAGCATTTTCAATAATAAAAATTCTTTTCTTTCCTCCCATGGGCTTGAAATAAGCTATATGCTTCAGATCTTTTATCTGCCCAATTGTAATGAAGTTCCCCACCGGGGATAAAACCAAGACATCTGGAAAATTCCCTTTGTTTATCGCCTTGCATGATGTGCATGATTCACAAGCATCACCCTTTTTTTCCCGGCAGTTCATAGCTTTAGCAACGACCAAAGCAACATCCTTCTTACCAATCCCCTCGGGGCCGCAAAAAAGAAGGGAATTTGGCACTCTGTTTTTCAGCAAGGCCTTCTGCAACACTTTTTTAACTCGGCCATTTCCCGGGATGTCTTTAAATGCCATATTCTGTTCCTCTCAATCGCTTCTTTATATCTAGCCCCTCTAGCAATTAACCTTAGTAAAACATCCTGTTACACGAAAGCTTTTCCATGCTCTCCGGTTAAGACTTTCTTCAAGAATTTGGCTGTGTGCGAATTTCCTGCCTCAGCCACATCTTCTGGAGGCCCCTGGGCAACAATCCATCCACCTCTTTCTCCTCCCTCAGGCCCTAAATCAATAATATAGTCTGAATACTTGATAACTTCAAGGTTATGCTCAATAACAACAACAGAATTTCCCAATATTACAAGTTCTGAAAGAACTTCAAGAAGCTTATTCACATCATCAAAATGAAGTCCTGTTGTAGGTTCATCTAAAAGATATAACGTTTTCCCTGTATTTTTTCGACTCAATTCTTTGGTCAACTTTATCCGTTGAGCTTCTCCACCAGACAATGTAGGAGCGGGCTGACCCAACCTGATATATCCTAAGCCTACCCTTTTCAATATGGCCAGCTTCCTGCCGATAATAGGGTGCACTTTAAGATATCCATAAGCCTCATTGACAGTCATTTCAAGATAATCCGCTATGTTCTTCCCTTTATAGCGAACCGAGAGTGTTTCCTTATTGTACCGCTTTCCCCCACACCGATCGCAAATCACAAAAACATCTGGTAAAAAATGCATCTCAATTTTTCTGGAACCTGCTCCATGACATTCCTCACAGCGCCCTCCGGGCAGGTTAAAGCTGAACCGGGCTGGTGAATAACCCCTTATTCTTGATTCCTGAGTCATTGCGAATAGCTGTCTTAAAGAACTAAAAAGCCCGGTATATGTTGCCGGATTTGAGCGAGGTGTGCGGCCAATAGGTCTCTGATCCACGGAAATAACCTTGTCGAGTTGGTCAAGTCCAAGTATCGACTCATGTTTCCCTGGTTTTTGCTTGGCCTTATAGAATACGTTCAAAAGTTTCTTATACAAAATATCATAGACAATCGTACTCTTTCCTGAACCAGACACTCCCGTGATGACAGTCATCACGGATAAAGGAATCCTGACATCAATATTCTTTAAGTTATGTTCCGCCGCCCTTAAAATAGTTAACCAGCCCTTCGGCTCTCTTCGTTTCTGTGGAACAGGAATATTCTTTTCGCCACGTAGATATTTAGATGTTAATGACACCGAAGAAGAAAGAACCTCTTTAATATTTCCTTCAGCAACCTTCATGCCTCCTTTTTCCCCGGCACCAGGACCCAAATCCAAAATAAAATCAGCAGAACGAATTGTCTGTTCATCATGTTCAACGACAACAATCGAATTTCCTTCATCCCTGATTTCTTTCAATAACGAAATCAGTTTCTTGTTATCCCTCTGATGAAGACCAATAGTCGGTTCATCCAGCACATAAAGAACACCTCGCAAACGTGCACCTACCTGGGCTGCAAGCCTGACTCTTCTTGCTTCTCCACCTGAAAGGGAAGAACTTGTCCGGCTGAGCTGCAGGTATGGCATCCCAAGATCCTTCATGACCTGGAGGCGGGATAGAATTTCTTTCTGTATTCTTGAAGCTATCACTTCTTGAGACGAATAAAATATCAACGAAGAAAGTTTTTCGACCAATCTATTCACCGGAAGAGAACTTAACTCAAAAATATCTTTGCCGCCAACTTTCACTGCCAGGCTCTCTTTTCTTAACCGGCTTCCCCCACAAACCTGGCAAACCTCCTCGGTAAGCTCCGCTTCCCCCCATTTATTCAACCTTCTTTGGAAGCCGAGACCATTGCAGCTAAGACAGGCTCCATAAGGACTATTAAATGAGAAAGAACGTGGCTCAAGCTCAGGCAAACTGATCTCGCAGTAAGGACAAAGCAGTTTTAAAGAATAATATTTTTCTTTTCCATTTAGTTTCATGACAAGGAGGTCACCATCCGACATATCCAATGCTATTCCAACAGCCTCTTTCAGTCTGTCCTGCATAAAGGAAGAAATCTTAATTTCATCCACCAAAACTTCGATATTGTGTTTCTTTGTCTTCTCTAAAATAATGTCCTCGTCCAACTCCCTGAACTCACCGTCAGCTCGAATACGCAGGAATCCTTTCTTTCTCAGCCTGTCGAAAAGTTTATTGTATTCGCCCTTGCGACCCTTAACAACCGGAGAAAGAACTTTAATCTTCTCTCCATGCGAAGTATCGAGAATTGTTTGTAAAATCTGCTGAGGAGTCTGTGAACTAACTTTTCGCCCACAAATCGGGCAGTGAGGAACTCCAACTCTGGCAAAAAGCAATCTCAAATAATCATAACTTTCTGTTATAGTTCCAACAGTGGACCGGGGATTTGACGAAATAGTCCTCTGATCGATAGAAATAGAAGGAGATATTCCTTCTATTGATTCAACTTCGGGCTTTTCCATCTGCTCGATATACTGGCGGGCATAGGCAGAAAGACATCCGATATAGCGCCTCTGACCTTCAGCAAACAGGGTGTCAAATGCAAGAGAAGATTTCCCTGAACCGCTTGGCCCAGTGATTACAACAAGACTATTTCGAGGAAGATCAACATCGAGCTGTTTCAGATTATGCTGTGCAGCTTTCCTTATACGTATCTCTCGGAGCATAATACAACATTTTAACACACCTGCCATACCATACAAGAAAGAAAATGAAATGCATTGTTGTTTTTCATTGACCATTTCCCTATAAAAATAATAATATATTTACAGACCATTCAGCATATCAGGTGTCAAAAATGAAGCGAGATGAAAATTTACTCAAATCATTAGAATTACTGAAAGAGATCGGCCATAAAACATATTCTATTACGGCATTTAAATGTATCCCGGCTCAGGAAGGACATTATAGAGAATATCCTCCTGGGATTCATCCCGCCCTCATAAAAGCTCTGAAAGAAAAAGGATTTTTAAAACTCTACACACATCAGCATCTATCCTGGCAGTTACTACAGGAAGGGAAAAATATAGTTGTTGTCACTCCTACAGCTTCTGGTAAAACGCTCTGTTATAATCTACCTGTAATGGATTCAATCCTGAAAAATCCTTCATCCCGTTCAATTTACCTGTTTCCGACCAAGGCTCTTGCCCAGGACCAAAGAGCTGAACTGGATGAGACCAGCAAACTACTTCCTGAAGAGATCAGGATCTTCACCTATGACGGCGACACTCCTCAGGATGCAAGAAAAGCTATAAGAGCACGGGGACATATAATTCTTACTAATCCCGACATGCTGCACACGGGGATCCTTCCCCATCATACAAAATGGATCAAACTATTCGAGAACTTAAAATACATTGTAATTGACGAGCTGCACGGCTACGGGGGTATCTTTGGCAGCCACCTGGCGAATATCTTAAGAAGGCTTAAGAGAATCACAAAATTTTTCGGATCTTCCCCTCAGTTCATCCTCTGCTCAGCTACTATCGCCAATCCCAAGGAACTGGCACAAAAAATGACAGAAGAGGAGGTTTCTCTTGTTGATAATAACGGAGCTCCCTGCGGAGAAAAACATTTCATTTTTTACAATCCGCCTGTAGTTAATAAGCTTTTGGGCATTCGTCGTTCCTACGTTAATGAAACACGTCGCGTCGCCTCTGTCTTCCTTAAGAACGGTCTTCAGACAATTGTTTTTGCTCGTAGCCGTCTTATCACAGAAGTTCTTCTCACTTATCTTAAAGAGGATATTGAACAAAATATTAATCAGGAAGGCCTGATCCGGGGCTATAGAGGAGGCTATCTTCCTTTAAAGAGAAGAGAAATAGAAAAAGGGCTGCGGGAAGGGAAAATACTGGGAGTCGTCTCTACAAATGCCCTAGAATTGGGGATTGATATCGGAAGTCTAGATGTCGCCACACTCGCAGGCTATCCAGGAAGTATTTCAAGCACCTGGCAGAGGGCCGGGCGGGCCGGCAGGAAATCAGGAAAATCCGCAGCGGTGCTGGTCGCAACGAGCTCTCCTCTCGACCAGTTCATCATCAACAATCCTGACTATTTTTTTTCAAAAAATCCTGAGAAGGCCCTTATAAACCCTGATAATTTATCTGTCTTTGTCAGTCACATCGAATGCGCCGCATTTGAACTTCCATTTGTAAAAGGAGAGAAATTTGGCCACCTTGAGATTGATGAAATCTTGAATTTCCTGGAGGATGAAAAACTCCTTCATCAGTCAAACAACAAGTGGTTCTGGACATCTGACGCCTATCCTGCAGACGGAGTAAGCCTCAGAAGTATAAGCTCTGATAATTTTGTTGTCGTGGATACAACAGGTAAGGCTAAAGTTATTGCTGAAGTGGACTTCAGCTCGGCTCTTACCTCACTTCACCCAAAAGCCATCTACATCTGTGAAGGGGAACAATACTATGTTGAAGACCTGAACTTTGAACAGAGAAAGGCATATGTCAAAAAAACAGACATCGATTACTACACAGACGCCATTGATTACACAAAAATTAAAATACTCGATGTCTTTGATAAAAAAAATCTTGAAAACTGCTCGATATCCCACGGAGAAGTGTATGTGGCCACACAGGTCGTAGGCTTTAAAAAAATCAAATTCCACACGATGGAAAACGTAGGAGCAGGTAACCTAAGTCTTCCCCAAAACGAAATGCACACAACAGCCTACTGGCTTACGGTCCCTTCTCATATCTTCCAATCCCTCATGTTCTCTCCAGAACAGAAAATAAACGGCCTCTTCGGCCTTGCATACTGCCTTCACAACGTCTCTCCTTTCTTCATGATGTGCGACCTTCATGATGTCGGAGTCTCAATTGGTGATAATACAACTGGAAAGTCTATTCCTCCAAGAAATATCCCACATAAATTAGCCGCATATGAAGAAAGATCAATCTTTTCCGAAGGAATTGATTTCGAGCCAAATATCTTTATCTATGACAATTTCCCTGGAGGCATAGGCTTAAGCCCTTCACTATTTGACCTTGAAAAAGAACTTTTCAAACAGTGCATTAGAACAATAGAAGCCTGTCCGTGCCAGGAAGGATGCCCGTCATGCGTAGGTCCCACAAAAGAAAGCGGAAAACAGGCCAAGCAGGCCTCGCTCACAATACTTCAAAAGCTTATTGCTTAGAAGAATTCACCTTCCTTTAAACATTGTTGCTGATGTCTTCCTAAGGGCATGACATTCCAGTCTTCTCCTGACGGAATTAGCGTGACTATTTTGAGTTGATTTTCGCAAGCTGCGTTTCTTCACCCATTATAACTAATATATCGCTGTCCTTAATGACAAAGTTCGCTTTGGGGATAAAAGTTGTTTCCTCAGGAATGAGCCCCTTAACTGCAATGACTTGGATGCCGTATTTATTCCTTAAATCCAAATCTTTTAAGCTTTTCCCTATGAATTTCTCAGGCGGAGCAATCTCCTGAATCCCGAACCCGGATATAAGAGGAAGATACTCCAGGACATTAGGGCTGCTCAATCTGCGAGCGGTCTTTACTGCCATGTCTTTTTCCGGATAAATAACTTCAGTTGCACCTACAGCCTCTAAAATCTTGACATGGTCCTCTGTTAAAGCTTTAGCCACAATCCGTTTCGCCCCTATCTCATGCAGGTAAAGCACAGTAAGAATAGAAGGCTCCATCTCAGGCCCTAAGCTTACAACCACCACATCCATTTCCTGAAGACCTAAAGCCTGGAGGTTTTCTTTATCTGCAGAATCCATGCTCACAGCATGGGATACAAATGCCTTTACTTCTTCCACTTTTTGTTTATCCCTATCTACAGCTAAGACTTCTTGGCCTTTTTCCCCCAGTGTCTTTGCCACATTAAAACCAAAACTTCCAAGGCCGATAACTGCGAATTTCATATCAAAATCTCCTTTCATGATTCTAGCCAATCATTACGCTTTCTTCAGCATATTCATATTTTCCGAACGCTTTTTTGTGGCTGAAAGCATATAAAAGCGTTAGAGGACCGATTCTGCCAATATACATAGTCATAATGATTACAATTTTCCCCAAAACACTCAATTTTTGGGTAAGGCCAAGAGAAAGGCCCACTGTCCCAAATGCAGAAAATATTTCAAAAAAAACTTCTTTCATCCCTGCCCCAGGCTGGGCAAGAAATATAAAAAAAGAAGAAACGAAAATGACAGATATACTCAGAGTGACAACAGTAAATGCCTTCGTAATCAGGTCAAAAGGAAGAGTCCTGCAAAAAATACTTACAGAATCTCTTGCTTTTATCTTAGACCTAATAAACGCTAAGATGACTCCTATAGTGCTCGTCTTTATTCCTCCTCCAGTAGATCCTGGAGAGGCCCCAATGAACATCAGGGACATCAAAAGAAAAACAGCTCCATAACTCAACGTATTCAAATACATGGTGTTAAATCCTGCTGTCCGCGGAGTTATAACCTGGAAAATAGAAGTAAGTATTTTTTCTTTTAATGTAAAATTCTGAAGAGAATTATTCCATTCAATTGCCATAAATACTATACATGCAATCACAATCAGACAAAATGTTAAACTAAGAACCAACTTTGTATGGAGAGAAATATGATTTTTTTTCTTCTTTATAAAGGCCAAAAAAACTTCCTTTCCTTCTTGAAGAACCAGAAATCCAATTCCCCCCAGTACAATCAGAAAAACAAACGTCAAGTTCACCCAAGTATCGCTTCTGAAAGATTCAAAACTGTCGCTAAAGAGAGAAAAACCGGCATTACAAAAAGCGGAAATGGAGTGAAACACAGAATGAAAAACAGCTTTTAATCCCGAAAACTTCCCATGCCAGTGGATAAAGAGAAAGATGCTTCCAGCAAGCTCAATCGTAAGGGCATATAAAAAAATATTAATTATCAAAGACTTTACATTTTTTTGAGAAGAATAATGAAATCCCTCCTTGATAATAATGCTGTCTTTTATCGACACCTTTTTCCCTGCAACCAGAAGAATCAGAGTGGAAAAAGTCATAATTCCCAGCCCCCCCAGTTGAAACAATCCCATTATAATGATTTTGCCTGCCGGAGAAAAATAAGTTGCCGTATCCTGTACAATTAAGCCTGTTACACAAACAGCAGAGGTCGCTGTAAAAAAGGCATCAATTAATGAAATATGTCCTGATTTTGTGCTTAATGGGAGAAGAAGCAGAATTGTCCCTATTGCAATAGCCACTACAAAACTCAATGCCAGAAACTGAGCAGGCTGAAATCTTCTTTCTCCCCTGGTGTTCATTCTTCTAGTTTCACTTTTTTTCCTTTTCTGTAAAGATAAACTTTATTACTTCATCAATATTTTGTCAATCAAACAAAGTTGACATTATTCCGAGCATATGCTAATTTCTGGAACGAAAAAATGGATATAATTAGACTTATCGTAGATGCAAGCATTGTAGTTAAATTAGTACTCCTCATTCTTCTCTTTTTTTCTGTTTTCTCGTGGGCTATTATTTTCTTTAAAAGAAATACATTAAAATCCGCTTCTTCCCAATCCAAAAAATTTTTGTCTGTATTTAGAAGAAGCAGAAATCTACAGGAAGTGAATGAAGCCTCCAAAAAATACAGGCTCAGCCCTCAAGCTACGCTCTTTCAAGCAGCATTCAAAGAGCTGTCTTATCATACAAAAACCAATCCGGAACCCCATCTCACATCCGAAAACCTAGAAAGCTTGAACCGAGCCCTTCTAAAGGCTTCAAATAAAGAGATCACCAGACTGGAAAAGATGATGAATATTCTGGCTACGACTGGGAGTGTTACACCCTTTATTGGATTATTCGGTACCGTCTGGGGAATAATGGACTCTTTTAATCAAATGGGAATAACCAAATCTGCAAGCCTAGTAACAGTTGCTCCTGGAATAGCCGAAGCACTTATTGCTACGGCAGCCGGCCTTTTCGCTGCGATTCCTGCAGTCATAGCATATAATTACTTTCTCCACCGGATAAAAGATTCAATAACCGAGATAGAAGATTTTTCAATCGAGTTTCTAAGTATAGCAGAAAGACTCTATGGCGTTTAAATTTCGATCCATAAGCAGAAAAGAGATAGGCACTTCTCTGTCCGAAATAAACATTACTCCTCTAGTAGATGTCATGCTTGTCCTGTTAATTATTTTTATGGTCACCGCTCCAATGATGCAGTCAGGTATCGGAGTCAACCTGCCTCAAGCAGAAACAGAATCAGCCCCTTCGGAAGAAGGATTGACATTAACAATTACAAAGGACAGATACATTCACATGGAAGATTCGGCCGTTAACCAGTTCCTTCTAGAACAAAAATTAAAAGAATACTTTTATGGAAAAGAGAAAAAAGTCGTGTTCCTCCGGGCCGATGAGAGCCTTAATTACGGATTTGTAATTCATGTCATGGATATAATTAAGAAGGCAGGAGTTGAAGAACTAGGCCTCGTATCAGAACCAATTGAGCCAAAACGGAAAAGATAAGATGGCAACCTTGGACAGGGAATACACAGCTTTAAAAAAAGCAGTCATCTTGTCTATTACTGCCCATTTTCTGCTTCTAATCCTTATTTTAGTCTCGCCTTATCTCCCCAGGTCATCTAAAAAGGGGATGATCCACTACGTAAACCTCATCTCTTTTCCGGGAGGAGGCGGTCCAGGCAGTGGACTCGGGAGCGGAGGCGGAATTCCAGGAGGAAGTAAAGGAACCGAAGAAAAAACCGTCGAAACAACTGTCCCCCAAAGAGAATCCCTGAAAGATTTGACAACTTTACAAAAATTTCAGCAAGAAAGTTCGTCATCCTTAAGGTTTCCCGTAGAAAAACCTAAAAAGGACAAAAAATCCAAAAGCCAGAAAAAGACTGTCATCCAAAAATCTCCAGTAAAAACATCCAAATCCCAGGCTGCAAACAAAACATCAGGCTCAGGTTCAGGACTAAAACTAGGCATTGGCACCAGCTCGGGCAGTGGAGGAGGAGATTTTGGTTCTGAATACTCTTCCCAGATAGGATTATCCAATTTCCCCTTCACATATTACCTGCAAATAATACATAGTAAGATTTCAAGCAACTGGTTTATATCCCAAATCAGCCCTGGTATAAAAGGTAGTTTTCATACAACCGTGTATTTTAAAATTCACAAAGACGGACATATTTCCGGATTGGATATTAAAGAATCGAGCGGAATAAGATCTCTTGACCTTTCCGCACTGCGGGCTGTTCAATCATCCGGACCTTTTCCTCCTCTGCCGACTGACTACGAAGATGAATACTTGATAATACGCCTGATATTCGAGCATAACAAATGATGAAAAAAACATCTCTTCTCTTCATGAACTTCTTTCTTCTAACAGCAATATTTCTTTATCCCCAACAGGAAGTAGTGATGAGCATAAAAGAGGGAATGCCAGCCATCCCTCTGGCAATCCCAAAATTCATCACTTATGACTCCTCCCAAAAAACTGTTTCAGCTGCTGTCATCCTCCATCAGGTGATTTCTGCTGATTTGAAATACAGCCGGGTTTTTAGCTTCCTTCCTAAAAGCTATTACAGCTGGATCCGACCTCTTAACCCAAAAAAAATATTTTTTAAAGATTGGGAATCAATCCAGGCTAAAATCCTTTTTGTGGGAGAAGTATCCAACAGTGACGGAGACAATATCATCTTCGAAGGAAAGATTTACGACGTTAAAGCCGGAAAATTTATATATGGAAAACGTTATAAGGCAGAAGAAAAGTTGTTACGGCTTGTAGCACATAAAATGTCCGATGAGGTCATGAAAATTTTTGGCGAAAAACCCATTTTTACATCCAAAATCGTCTTCATATCCAATCGTACAGGAAATGATGAACTTTTCATGATGGACTACGACGGCCACAACCAGACCCGACTTACATTCAACAAGGTCAAAGACTATATGCCAGCCTGGTCAGTAGACGGGAAAAAAATTGCTTATACATCCTACAGGAACAATAAGGCAGGGTTATATATATTAAATCCATACGAAGGGACAATAACCGAGGTAAAAAACATAGGAACAAATTTCGCCCCGAGCTTTTCGCCTGACGGAAAAAAACTGGCTTTTTCTTCTACTCTTAAAGACGGTAATTCTGCAATATTCATTTCCACAAGTGACGGCAAAAGAGTAAAAAGATTAACTTTCAATAAGGTCATAGACACAGCACCTTCATGGTCTCCCACAAGCCGAGAAATTGCATTCACCTCCAACCGATTAGGAACACCTCAGATTTATATCATGGACGCAGAAGGTGCAAATGTCAGGAGAGTAAGCTTTGGAGGCAACTATCATGATGCACCTTCATGGTCTCCTACTGGATATGCTATAGCTTATGTATCCCGGGTATTTTCCATATTTGACATATATGTTCTCAACCTGCGAACACAGCAGATTATTAAACTCACAGAAAGCAATGCCAGAAATGAATCGCCGTGCTGGTCACCAGATGGAAGGCACATTATTTTTTCCTCAACCTTAACCGGTACAATACAGCTTTACTCTATTGACTACGACGGTGCCAACTTGCGGCGTCTTACATCCAAAGGAGAAAACAAACTTCCTGACTGGTCTCGATATTAATAGAGATTTTTAATATATTAATATATTACTTTGTATTAACATATGTTGACATTAAAAAAGTTTAGTTATATAAAACTTAAGCAGAATACAACAGCAATGCACAAAAATTTTTCAAAGGAGATCCAATGAAAAAATTAATCATTATTTTCCTTGCCTGCTTTTTGGCATTTAGTTTTCTTGTTTCCTGCAGGAAACAAGTAGAAGAAATCCCCCCGCCACCTCCTCAGGTCAAAGAACAGCCCAAAGTTGAAAAAGTAGAAAAAGTTGTCGTCAAGGAGCCTGAATTAACAGAAGAAGAAATTTTCATGCAAAAATCTCTTGAAGAGATCAATACAGAAGCGCCACTTGTAATGATTCATTTCGACTTTGACAAGTACTTCATTCGAGAGGATGCAAAACCCGGGTTAGAAAGCAATGCGGCATGGCTCAAAAAATTCACTACAGTAAAAATCTTAATCGAGGGCCACTGTGACGAAAGGGGAACAGAAGAGTACAACCTTGCCCTTGGAGAAAAAAGAGCTAAAAGTACTTTTGACTACCTTGTTTCTCTCGGAATTTCTCAAGACAGGATAAAAACCATTTCCTATGGGAAAAGCCAACCCCTGGACCTGGGGCATAATGAAATCTCATGGCAGGAAAACAGACGTGCTCAATTTACTATCATAGAAAAATAATCCATGGCAAGAAAAATTTTATTAGGAATAAGTCTTATTCTGCTTATTCCTCTCCTGCTTGCAGGGGCAGATAAAAGCAAGAAAACCTATGAGCTTATCTACAAAGATATTCAGCTTCTCAAACAACAAATCCTTCAACTTGAAAAAAAGATAGGAAAAAACAGAGAAGACATTCAGGCCGTTAACAGACAATTAGCAGAACTCATCACATCAAGTAAGCTTCTCCAATCCGAAATTGCAAGTTCTAAGGACAATCAAAATAAGCTTCCTGCCCAGTATCAGATCATTCTAGAAAAAATAGAAGGGATCTATTCAATCCTTTCAAAATTCTCTGAAGAGCTCATAGAAATAAAGAGAGTTTCCATTCCTCCTCCAGAACAGGAAGAAAAATCAGAGCCTGAGCAGCCAAAAGACACAGCCGCCACGAAAGAAGATGAACAAAAGGAAGAAACAAATCCCCAACCAACAATATCTCCCAATCTTTCCCCTAGCGAAGTTTTTAATATGGCCCGTTCTGATTATCTGAAAGGAAACTTCCAGCTTGCTATCGAAGGTTTCACAATCTACAAATCCGAATTTCCTGACAGCCCTCTCGTCGATGACGCTCTATACTGGATTGGAGAATGTTATTTCAGCCAGGAAAAATTCAAAGAAGCAATCGCACAGTTTAATGAGCTTATTCTCAATTTCCCCAAGAGTAATAAAAATCCGGCTGCTTACTTAAAAAAGGGAATCAGCTTAATATCACTTGGGAAAAATGAAGAAGCAATTTCTGCTTTCAAGCTCCTTATAAGCAAATATCCCCTGGAAGAAGAGACAAAAATCGCCCAGGAAAAAATCAAAGAATTGGAATCCAAGTATGAGAGATATTAACAGCCTAAACAAGGTCATTTTAATCGGGCATCTTGGTGGGAATCCTGAATTGAGATATATTCCCCAAACAGAAAGAGCTGTGGCAAATTTCACATTAGCTACCAACGAACGCTATTTCAACCCCAACACAAACGAAAGCGATATCCGTGCTGAATGGCACAAAATAGTAGCTTGGGGAAAGCTTGCAGAATTCTGTGAAAAATATCTCATTCAGGGGAAACAGATTCTGGTAGAAGGAAAATTGCGAACCCGAAGCTGGCAGGATAGAGATGGAAACAAGAGATACACAACTGAAATTCACGCGCAAAATATCATCCTTCTCGGTAAAAAGGAAGACACAGAAACAAAGCAACCTCGTGAAGAATCCAGTTATCCCTCTGACTTTCCAGCAGAAGCTCCAAAAGTTCCTGAAGAAGAAAGTGATGACGACAGCGAAGTTCCTTTTTAATCCGTCAAGTCCGTTAGAGTGTATATTTTTACGTGAACATCTTTATTCTTATAAAATTTAATCCTAATCAAGATCGATTACCGGATTAGATTTGTGGGGTTTAATTAACCTGTTTTAAGAGATAAACAATGCCAAGGGATACAATTATTCTCGAAGAAAAAAAATTTAAGGAAAAAATCATTGAGGATATCCGACCATGGGGAAAATTCCGCTCATTCCCCTATAAACTGGCAAAAAACATTAAAATCATTACAGTCAATCCTGGAGCTGTTTTATCTCTTCAGTATCATAACCATCGCAGTGAATTCTGGGTTATACTTGACAATGGTCTCGAAGTAACAGTAGGTAATAATATCTGGCAACCTGAAGAAAATGAAGAAATCTTCATTCCCAAAGAAACATCTCACAGACTTCGCTGCATCGGCACAAAGCCCGCACGCATCATGGAAATCTGGATAGGTGATTCCAGCGAGTCTGACATTGTCCGCCTTAAAGATGAGTACGGACGGAAATAAACAAAGTGTTTCCCTTGATCTCGTTATTATTGATAGGTTCTAATCTAGAGTAGATTGGGTTGGGGCAAAGCGTGGCCTATGTAATTTTCCCCATTAAAAATGCCTCAGGATGTTTTACCAATATGCTCTCAATGATAAACTCTTCAATCTCCTGAGCTGTTTTTAACTTCATTGCTTTTTGAATGATTTTCACCACAGTTTTAGACTCTAGTGAACGCAAGGCCTTCTTTATTCTTGGAATAAAGATCGGATTCATACTGAATTTTCTTATTCCTAATCCAAACAACACAATAGCAGAAAGAGAATCTGCAGCCATTTCCCCACAAACAGTCACTTCTTTTCCTTCTTTATGAGCAGCTTCAATTATGAACTTTATCAATCTCAGCACAGAAGGATGAAGGGGTTTAAACAAATAGGATACGAGCTCATTTGACCTGTCAACAGCTAAATAATATTGAATAAGATCATTAGTGCCTATGCTCAAATAATCCACCTCTTTTACAATGATATCGGTTATAGCGGCCGCTGCAGGCACTTCGATCATTACTCCCAGAGGAATATCCTCATCAAACTCTAACCGTTTCTCTCTCAGTTCTTCTTTAACTTCATCAATAAGAAGTTTCACTTCACCGATTTCTTCAATCTCTGTTATCATGGGGATAAGAAGCCGGACATTTTTCTGGGCACTTGCTCGAAGAATAGCCCTTAGTTGAATCTTGAACTGTTCTCTATCCCGGAGAGAAAATCTAATAGCTCTCAATCCGAGCGCAGGATTTGGCTCTTTTTCTATTTTCAACTGCTGTAAACTTTTCTCACCACCAACATCCACGGTTCTAATATATACAGGAAACGGATAGGCTTCTTTGGCGATTCTTGAATAAATTCGAAAATGATCCTCCTCTGAAGGAAGTGTAGAGTTTTTAAAATAGATAAATTCTGACCTAAAAAGCCCTATTCCTTCCGCGCCCAAAGAAAAGGCAAGGTTAACTTCTTCTGGCAGCTCTATATTGGCTAATGGAGAAAACTTCACTCCATCTAAAGTTGAAGGACTTAATTTCGCTGTTTTTCTAAGCTCCTTACGGTAATCATCATATTTTTTTTTCTTACCAGTAAATTCCTTTTTTATAGCTAGTGGAGGATTGATAATAACTTCTCCATCAGTTCCATCCACGATCAAGCAATCACCATTTTTTACTTTTTGAGTAATATTGCGAAGACCCATTACAGCAGGGATATTTAAGGAACGAGCAAGAATGGCAGTATGTGAGGTCTGCCCGCCCACATCAATGGCAACAGCCAGAACATTTCCACGGCTTAGCCTTAAGGCGGCCTCTGAAGGCAGAAGGTCGTGGCCAACCAGGATTCTGTCTTCGCCGTCGTCTTCCTTCTTCTGCCCTGTAAATTCTAAATTTCTGTACATTTTAGACAAAACATCAGAAACATCTGATTTTCTCTGTCTGAAATATTCATCTGCGATAGATTCAAAAATTTCAATAGCCTCATCATGCACTCGGGAAATTGCCCACTCTGTCCTGGTTCTCTCTTCTTTTATTATCCTTTCTAGCCTCGACAACAAAGAATTATCCTCAAGAATTAGTAAATGGGCATCAAAAATAAAAGAATGTTCTTCCCCAATTTTTCTTTTTACTTCCTCTCTTATAATAACAAGCTGTTCTTTTGTTCGCTCAATCGCGTTTCTCAAGCGTATCAATTCCTGCTTAACCTGGCTTGAAGAAATCTTCTCCTTTCGTGATGTAAAAACAACTCTTTCAGTCAATAAGACTTCGCCTATACTAATACCAGGAGAAACTCCAATGCCTCTTAACCTGAAATATTCCATCTAATCTACTCTTCCTCCCGGAATTTATTTTCAATGAGAATTTCCATTGCTTTAAGTGCTGATTTTTCATCTTTTCCTGAAACTTTCAATGTAATTTGAGATCCCTGGACTGCTGCAAGTGTAAGTATCCCGAGGATGCTTTTGCCATCGACTTCACTTCCATCTTTCTCTATTTTGACTGACGAGACAAACCGATTGGCTAAATTCATCAATTTAACCGCTGCCCTTGCATGCAGCCCTAGCTTGTTTTTTATTGTGATTGTTTTTACAAGCATTGAATTAAGCTGATGTTAAGTTTTTGAGTTTAAGAGAGCGCTTGCAAGATGGATATTTTTTTTACCCTGTTCTACAACCTTTTTCGCAACTACTTTCAGATTGTTACTCCTCTGTAGGGATACAAATTTAATAAGCATTGGAAGATTCACTCCTGTTATAATCTCAATCTCGCTATCTTTTAGAAAACTAAAACTTAAATTGGAAGGAGTCCCGCCAAACATGTCAGTAAAAATCAGCACTCCATTCTTCTGATTAACTTTTTTCAGAGATTTGTTAATCTTCTTTCTTGATTCCTCAACATCATTATACCAGCCAATAGAAATAGCTTCTATGTTTACTGCTTCACCAAGAATAATCGTAAGGGCATTTAAGAGCTCTTCAGCCAACCCTCCATGGCAAACTATGATTCCACCTATCATTTTATAATTCTTTTCTGACTCTTACTATATCGAGTCAGTTTTTATTCTTAATCAAGATAATTTCCACAAATACGTTTCACATTTTACCATTTAATACTAATAAACTTAAGTATTTTTATGAATTCCAAATCAATCGTTGGAATTTTTCACAATTCACCAAGCTGGAATAGGATGGATTGGATCGTTAATCATCCAAGCTAAACAAAAATAGGCCTCATGGACAAGTTGACATCAAATCCAATATAGTTAAGAAACAATGATTTTTATGTTCCAGCTTTCAGTGGAGCACACTTTTATTTGTGAATATCCCGGTGATAAATTCTTGTTTTATATTTCTTACTTCTGAGGTGTTCTCTCAGTTTGTCAGCCAATACTACAGACCTGTGTTTTCCCCCTGTACATCCAATAGCTATGGTCAAGTAGCCTTTGCCTTCGTCCACGAAATTTGGCATTAGGTAATCAGCGAAGCGGTATAATTCATCAAGAAATATTCTCGTTTTTGCTGATCCCATAACGTATTCCCTGACACTATCATTCTTACCAGTTTTATTTCTTAACATGTCAATATAAAAGGGGTTCGGCAAAAACCTGGTATCCAAAACAATATCAGATTCCAGAGGAATTCCGTATTTGTATCCAAAACTCACAATCACAACCTGCATCATTTGAGAGCTGTTTGCAAGAAATTTCTTCGCAAATCTCTTTTTCAACTCAGAAATGCTTGTTGAACTAGTATCTATAACATCATCAGCCATCCTTTTTATGGTTGCCAGCCTTTTCCTTTCTAAAGCCACATTCTCTATAATTGACTTCCCTATTGCCAGCGGATGGGGACGCCTGCTCTCGTTGAATCTTTTAACCAACACTTCATCAGACGCATCAATAAAAATCAAGCAAAGCGATATCTTTTTCCTGATTGTCTTTAAAATCTCTGGAAACTCTTTAATAAAACCTGCTTCCCTGATATCAACGACAAGAGCAACTCTTTCTATCTCAACCTCTTTTCTCATCCAGAGATCAACAAAACTTGGAATAAGTTTTGACGGCAAATTGTCCATACAATAATAGCCAAAATCCTCTAGAAAACGACTGACAGCTGTTTTCCCAGAACCCGACATACCTGTAATGATCAGAAATCTGTTGTCTCTCAAGTTTTTTTCTCTCTCTAATCGTGCTGCGAAATAGCACGGTCGAGTTTCTTAACTATCTCCCGGGACGTATCGCACCCCTTTTCTCTTAAAAGGTGGACCTTGCAGGCTACTTCAACCAGGGCAGCAATATTCCTTCCAAGAGCCACGGGAATAGTAATCTGTGGTATTTTCTTATCCAGAACTTCATAACTCTGGGGCAATTTGAGTCCAAGCCGGTCATTCTCCTTTCCCTGTTCCCATTTTTCAAGCTTAATTACTAAATTTATTTCTGCTTTCCTGCAGATAGACTTGGGATTAAAAATCCGCCTTATATTTATAATACCTAACCCTCTTATTTCCATAAAATCACGGCTGAGAGAAGGAGCCGATCCTATTAACTTATTATTCGCCATCTTTACTATTTGGGTCACATCATCCGACACGAATCGATGCCTCCGGCAAATAAGTTCAAGCGCACACTCGCTTTTGCCAATTCCACTATCACCTATAATAAGGACTCCCAGGCCATAAATTTTTAGAAGCCCACCGGAAATTGTCACCTGGTTAGGTTGATGGGAAGAAACTTTCCTTCTATTCATTTATCTTTTCTTCTTCCTTTCGAATAACTTCCATAATTGAGCTGATGTTTACGGCTTTCAGTATTTTTTTTATCAATGAGTTCGCTTTACGGACAAGGTGAGCAATCGCGGCAAGGATTTGGAGGTTTATGCTTGGATTCTCCGGAGAAGAAACTACAAGAAAAAAAACATGCGATGGTTTTCCATCCTGGGAATAGAAATTAACTCCTTTCCTGGAAACTGCCAACATAATTATTGGATCTTTCACACCTTTCATCTTACAGTGCGGGATAGCCACACCCTCTCCAATCCCCGTACTTCCAAGTTTTTCTCTCTGGATGAGTTTGTTGTACAAATCCTTTTCTCTTGCAATCTTATTCTTCTCTTTGAGAAAACTCACCATTTCTTTTAGAACATTTTCCCTTTTTTGAGACTTCAACTCAGTAATCACCATATCCTGCATTAATAAATTATGTATTTTCAATTTAATCTCTCAGTTAATATATTTTATTCCAGCTCTAACAAACCATAGTTCCCATCTTTTCTGCGAAAAAGAATAGTCCATTTATCAAAATCAAATCCTCTAAAAACAAATATTTCTTTCTTGCTTGATTCAAATTGAAAAAGAGCTTCCTCCATAGACATGGGCTTTAAGGAATAATCACTACTTTTTATTATTTTTCTTTGCCGTTTTTTCTCCTCCACAGGATGAGAAAAAAAACCTGTTTCTTTATTCTTTCTTCTTTTTCTCTCTCTTAATTTTTCTCTCTCTTTCTTGATTCTTTTTTCTATATTATCAAAAGCAACACCAATCGAGCTTAACATATCTTGAGTTTCTTCCACTGTGTTTAAGGTTGCTCCTTTAGTTTTAATATTTATCTCCACTTTGTGTCTATATTTCTCAATAGAGAGGATTAGATCTGCATCAAGTTCATATCCCAGCAACTTCTCTATAGATCTAAGTCTCCTCTCACAGTATTTCTCTATATCGGAAGTTATTTTTGCATACCGGGCAGTGAAATTTATATTCATTAACTTCCCTCCATCCAATAGTTTCTTTTCCTTATGTGAGAAGGTTGTATATTGAGCTTTTTTCTGTACTTCGACACAGTCCTGCGTGCAATTTTAAAGTTTGTTCTAGCTAAAAGATCCATAATTTCAATATCACTTAACGGACTTTTTCTGTCCTCATTCTCTACGAGTTTTTTTATTTTTTCTTTCACCCTTAAAGAAGAAACTTCTTCGCCAAAGACACCTTGAAGAGACTTGTGAAAGAAGTACTTAAGAGGGAAAATCCCGCGAGGCGTCATAATGTATTTGTTTGCAACCACTCTCCCTACAGTAGACTCATGTACTCCGATCTCCTGAGCAACTTCTATCAAGGTCAGGGGTTTAATGTATTCAATTCCTTTCTCAATAAAATCTTTCTGCTTTTTTACTATATAATCGGCAACCTTATAAATTGTCCTGTTCCGTTGATCCAGGCTTCTTAAAAACCAAAAAGCCTTTTTCATATTATCTTTTAAAAATTGGCGGGCTTCGATGTTATCCTTTTCACTCTGTGCCAAAAACTTTTTATAATAGCTGTTAATTCTTAAATGAGGCAAGCTATCATCGTTTAATTTTATCTTAAGTTTATCTCCTTCCTTTTCAACAATTATATCCGGAACAACATAAAAAGTCTTTGCCTGACTGAACTTCCTCCCCGGGATAGGCTCCAGACTTCTAATAATCTCAATATGAGATTTTAATTCCAAAAGAGAAATCTCAAGCTCCTTTGCCAGCTTTAAAAAGTTGCTTTTTTTCAAGAGACTTAGATAATCTTCAACAATCTTTCGAGTTTTCTCATCCCCTATCCCAGAATACTCCATCTGAGTAAGAAGAACTTCTTTAAGTGTCAAACTTCCTATGCCAACAGGGTCAAATATTCTAATTTTATCTCTGATCTTATTGATCTTCTCAACAGATGTATTTATTGTTTTGGCTATTTCTTCAACAGATGAGCAAAGATACCCATCCTCATTAATATTTCCAATGATATACTCGGCAATCTCTCTATCTTTTTCATCAAAGAAAGTCAGGTTTGCCTGCCAGTTTAGATGATCCCAAAGGGAAGCACTTTTAGAGACAAAATTTTCTAAAGCAGGGGTTTCCTTCTTCTCTGTAACATAAGACCGCAAATCATTATCAAAATATTCTTGGAAGTATGCTTCGAATCCCCTTTCATCTCCTAATTGAGATGTGTTGATATCTTCTTTTATCCCTGAATCCTCTTTTAATTTTTCCTGCTCTTTATTCACTTCAGTTTTATCTTTCTGTCCTACTTCCTCTCCCTGTTTTTCTATTGATTCCTCATCAATCTCTAACATCGGATTTTGGGAGAGTTCATTATTGATAACCTCTATTAGATCCAAATTTGTCAAGGGAAGTAGCTTTATTGCCTGTTGCAGGGCAGGGGCAAGCATCAATTTTTGAACTTGTCTTTGACGAAGCTGTTGTTTCAATAACATTCTCTTACCCGCAACATATATTAATCAATATGAAAATCTTTCCCTAAATAACTCCTCCTCACTTCTTCTGAAAAAATTAATTCCTCGGATGTACCTTCTTCTAAAATAACTCCCTTATCTATTATATAAGCCCTGTCAGTTATTTTTAATGTTTCCCTTACGCTATGATCCGTAACTAGCAATCCCATCCCTTTTCTTTTCAATGACAGTATGATTTCCTGGAGTTCAATAATAGCTAGAGGGTCAATTCCTGTAAAAGGTTCATCCAAAAGCATATACTCTGGATTTGTTATTAATGCTCGTGCTATTTCAAGTCTTCTCCTTTCTCCTCCAGATAAAGTATAGGCCTTGGCATCAGCCAATTTATGCAGTCCAAATTCCCTGAGAATTTCACTCAGACTTCCATTCCTCCCTGAACCAGCATCTCTCATTATCTCCTTTATGGATAAGAGATTGTCTTCTACACTTAAACCTCTAAATACTGAGGGTTCCTGTGGAAGAAGACACAGCCCTTTTCTTGCTCTTGTGTACATAGAAAGTTCTGTAATATTCTCACCATTTAGATAAATCTTTCCTGCATCTTGAGGAACAAGACCGAGGACCAAAGAGAAAGTAGTTGTTTTCCCTGCCCCGTTGGGACCTAATAAACCAACAATTTCGCCTTTCTTTATATTAATTGAAACATTATTGACGACTTTTTTCCTGTGGTAGCTTTTTTCCAAGCCTATTGCATTCAAACAATCTCTCATATTTCACTATTTAATAACTGTTACTGACCTTTCTCTATCTTTATTTTCAACGGCGATTTTACCATCAGCTATATAAAAAGTCAATTTGTCCCCCTCTGTCCTCCCCCTATTTCTATCCATGAAAACCGGCTTCCCAGTAAGGATCATCATTTCCCTGTTTGCGTCATATCTTACCTCTTCCCCTCTTCCTTCATTCTGATTTTGTGTGATAACAACTGCTCCCCGGCCAGTTATTTCTTTTAACTCTCCATCTTCTCTATTCAAATACACAAAAAGGGACTTAGCCTGGAGGTCTATATCTTTAACTCTCAAGGAGTTCTTGTCTCTATAAACAATAAGGTTTTTATCTGGGTTATAATCCATTTTTTCGGCCGATATCTTCAAACTTTCAACCTCATTCCTATCTTTTGGCCTATATGGGAAGACTGACTCTACCTTCCCTGCACAAAATAATTTCCCAGTTTCTCTAAAAAGTGAAAGTTCGCTGCTAATAAACTTTCTGTTTTCCTGCCATGCTTTAATATCCCCAGTAAAATAAAAACGCTTTTCAGCATCAAAATATCTCATTTCCTTGGAAATAATAAAAACTGGCGTGTCTTTAGAAAAAAGACTGGATGGTTTCTTCTCTTTCATCTGCTGGTTTAAAATGACTTTAACATCTTTGCTAGCATCCAAATCATTATTATCAAGATTAATTTTTATATCCCCGGCTGAAATTTCATAATCTTCATAAAGAATCCTTGCTTTTAACTTGTCTTTCCCCTTAGCAATAAGTACATTTTCCCCTTCTTTTACAAAAATGGAATATCCTTTAATCACCCTTCTGCTTTCCTCCTCCTCTTTTTGTTCTGTAATGCTGGCATTCCCAAAAGAGTCAAATCTTCTCAATTTCCCATTTTTACTCACAACAAACTCAAGAGCTTCAGCCTGAATCCATGTAAAGCTTCCGGACGAAGAAAAAAATTTAAAAGAACAATTTCCTCTGGCTCCTATCTTATGTATCTTTTGAAGATCCTTAAACCATATTATTATTATTTCATCAGCTCTTATTTCGCGTTTTTCATTGTAAAGGACAAGAGGAGCCTGTTTCTGATAAGAACTATTGTCTTTTTCTTCACTTATTAAAGAGGCCCTTACATTCCCTTTTAAATCTAACTTTTCGATATACTCTCCGCTGGGAAACAAACTAAACTTCAACTCGTCCGCCACAGCTCTGCTTTCCCCATGAAAAAGCCGTACGTCCCCTTCCAATACTCCTTGCTTCCTTTTCCTTTCATAGTCCAATTTATTCCCCTGAAGGATAAGAGGAAACGGGGTGTTTAAATCCAGTTTTAATTTAAGATTGATGTTTTTTCTAAGTTCTATCTTTTCCCTTCTAAAAAAATACTTCATCTCCTGAGCAGAACCGGACATTTTATCAGAGAAAAATTCTACGTTTTTATCGTTTTCTATGATTTCCTTTTTTTTGTTATAAAACAAAGAAGATGCATTAATGCATAAATCTTTGAATTTTACCTTTGCTTTCCCCTGGAGGAAAAAATTATTCAGGTCTTTATCATATATAATTTCATCTCCATAAAGAAAAATATCCTGTCCCTCTGCTTTTTTCAAAAAAACCAACTCAACATTTCCTTCCAGGTGAAAGTGGTTGTCTGTTCCTATATAATTTCTGTCTGCACTAAACTGAAAATTTCCTTCACCTCCCTTAACTTCAAAGTGCTCAATTTCTTCCTTCTTCTCAATTTTTTGTTTGAGCACTACATCTTGCGACCGTGGGATCTTCGTACGTTTCCTTGCCCGGCTTATAACATTTACAGTAGTAATAACTAGAGTGACCAGAAGAAGTATTGAAACAACAAATTTAGAAATTCCGACCAAATGAAATTTTACTTTTGGCATAACAGCTCTCGGTTCCTACTTTGTATTCACACAAACTGAAGAATTGGACTTCCTTATGTCTCTCAGAGAAAGATTTAACCTCTCCTGTCCGAGATATTCAGAAAACTGCAATGAATAGACAATATCAATTCTGTCGCCCTTTTGAATATCTTCAATCCATTCTCCTCTTCCCCAACCTAAAGCCTCAAAGAAAATATCTCCCTGTTTCACTAAAAATTTGCTGTGTCTTCTTTTAATCCTTTTCGGCTCATCTACAACCTGCACATATTTACTTAAAAAGACAGGCTTGGAATTTCCCACTCCGAAAGGTGAAAGAAAAGACATGTTCTCTAGAAAGGCAGAATTTATTTCATTAAAATTTATAATTGTATCAATGTATATTTTCTTCCTTAGATGCTCTTCTAAAATTTTTGAACTGACAAAATCATTTACAGCTTCTTTTAAAGAGCTGATATTTTTTTTATCAAGCTCACAACCTACGGCCATAGGATGTCCTCCAAAGCTTAGAAAAAACTCCCTGTTTTTATCAATGCACTCTATAAGTGAAAATTCACCGATACTTCTTCCTGAACCAAAAGCTTTCCCATCTTCATAGGCAAATAGAATAACAGGCCTGTTAAAAAAATCTTTAAGTTTTGACGCGACAATTCCAATCACACCACGATGCCATTCGTCACAACCTAAAATTAGAAGTTTATATTTTTTATCAAGAGATTTTTTCTTTATGTACTCTATTGCCTGAGAATATATTCTCTCTTCCACCTTTTGTCTCTGTAAATTCAGCCTATCAAGCTGGCAAGCTATTTCTGTGCTCTTTTGGAAATTATCCGAAAAGAAAAGCTCCACAGCAAGGTCTGCCTTTCCCATTCTTCCTGCAGCATTGATCCTTGGCCCAATCCTAAAACCAACATCTCCAACAGAAATTTTTTTTCCCTCCAGCCCACAAACTTTCATTAAACATTTCAGGCCATTGTTCAAATCTCTTTCAAGACTTTTCAGCCCGAATTTAATAAAAAGCCTGTTCTCTCCTCTCAATGCGGCCACATCAGCAATTGTTCCCATAGAAACAAACTTTATATAATGTGTAATGGCAGAAGATTTTCCCGCCTCCTTAAAAAGAGCCTGAATTAATTTAAAGACGACTCCTATCCCGGCTAAGTCTTTGTCAGGATATCCAGAACTTCGAATCACTGGGTTTAAAACAGCAAGGCTCTCCGGAAGCATACCCCCTGGTTGATGATGGTCTGTTATAATAACATCTATACCGCACTTTTTTGCTCTTTTAACAAACCCTATTGCTTTAATCCCACAGTCCACGCTTATTGCCAGAGTTGATTTTCTCTTTAAAGCAATATCAACATATTTCTCTTTAATCCCGTATCCATCCTTCATCCTGTCTGGAATATAGTAATCTACTTTTGCTCCTAGAGAACCCAATGCTTCGGAAAGGATAACTACAGATAGTATCCCATCCACATCATAATCTCCAAAAACTAATATGTTTTCCCCAAAAGAAATTGCCTTCCTGATTCTTGTTACTGCTTTTTCCATCCCATCCACTAAATAAGGGTCGTGAAGGTCATTTAAAGTTCCGAAAAGAAACTTATGTGCAGTCTCCAGGTCAGAAATATTCCGTCTTGCCATAATTTGTGCTATCCCTAGAGGAATCCCAAGTCCTGCAGAAAGATTTCTTGCTTCCTCTTTCACAGGAGGTAATATCCAAGTTGTACTATTCATTTTATTCATGAAAACTGCTGATATTATGAAACAATATAGACCAATTTAGCTCATTCTCCATGAAATCCTCAGAACTACTTTGTACTATATCATCTTAATAATATCAACCATTTAGCTTGTTCTCCCCTTAATGGCTGGGTCGGCATTCCTGAAGACCAATTGACTTTGAATTATGTGAAAAATATAATTGTTATACTGTGATAGTTAATTTGAAAGGGAAACTGACCAGAACAAGAAAGTCCTTCATTGGAAAATTTGATGAGCTCCTTCGCAGTAAAAAAAACAGAGAGGAAATTCTTGACGAACTTACTGAGTCATTGCTTCTCTCTGATGTCGGAATCAACACAACAGAAAATATCATTGAGTCCATCAAACAAAAAAGTAAAAAAACAGATTCATTCCTTACCATAAAAAAGATATTAGAAGATGAGCTTATAAATAGGCTTTCCCAATTTCCAACTGGTTTCTATCCGGATTATTCCCGTTCTGTTATCATGTTTGTTGGAGTTAACGGTGGGGGAAAAACTACGTCTCTGGCAAAACTTGCATACTATTACAAAAACCAGGGGAAAAACATCCTTATAGCTGCAGCTGACACATTTAGAGCAGCTGCCCAGGAACAGCTTATTATTTGGGGAAAGAAATTGAACATTCCTGTAACCAGGGGGAAGTATGGAGCTGACCCTGCTTCTGTCACTTTCGATGCCATCCAATCATTTAAAGCGCGGAACTTTCATCTTCTCCTTATAGACACTGCAGGCAGAATTCATACAAATGTCAATTTAATGAATGAAATGGAAAAAATTAAAAGAATTATCTCAAGAGAAATCAAGGGTGCACCTCATGAAATTTTTCTTGTTTTAGATTCAAGTATTGGACAAAATGCCTTGATTCAAGCAAAAGAATTTCTGAAATTCTCAGGCTTAACAGGGATTTTCCTCACAAAGCTGGACGGAACAGCCAAAGGAGGAAGCGTTATCAGTATCATCGAGGAATTGCAGCTTCCGATCAAGTTTATAGGTGTCGGGGAAAAAGAAGAAGATATAATGCCTTTTTCTCCCAAGGAATTTGTTAAGGCTCTTCTTTCATGAATAAACTCAAGGATATTTTTTATCTTCATATGGCATATGGCTTAGCAGAAAAAGCAAAAGGATGGGCAAGTCCGAATCCTCATGTCGGTTCTGTCATAGTCAAGAAAAATGTTATTTTAGGGTGCGGATATCACGAAAAGCCAGGCAAGCCTCACGCTGAAGCAATCGCCATCCAGAAAGCAGGCTCCTCAGCCAGTAACAGCACTGCCTACATTACACTTGAGCCATGTACTCATTGGGGAAGAACTCCTCCCTGCGTGGATAGTATCATTAAAGCACACATAAAACGGGTTGTGGTTTCCTCCCTGGACCCTAACCCACTCGTCTATAAAAAAGGCATAAAGAAAATGAAAAAAGCCGGCATAGATGTATCTGTAGGTCTTCTCAAGGAAAAAAACAGTCGATTGAACGAAACTTACATAAAATACATCACAAAAAAAATCCCTTTTGTCACAGTCAAGGCTGCAGTTAGCCTAGATGGAAAAATGGCTACAAATACATTTGCATCTCAGTGGATATCTTCTCATCAGACAAGAGAGTATTCTAATCTTCTGAGAGGAGAATACGATGCTATCATGACAGGCATCAACACGCTAATAAAGGACGATCCTAGATTGACTGTACGCCACCCGAACTGGAAGGACAAACGAATAACCCGGATAATACTGGACTCCAACCTCCGATTCCCTCCAAACTCCCGGATTCTCAATACCCTACCTCAAGGAAAAATCATTGTCTTTACAGGAAAACTGTCTTCTCAACAAAAGGCCGATACCTTGAGAAAAAAAGGGGTGGAAGTCATTTTCCAATCTAGCTTTTCTTCCAACATTAACCTAACAGAAGTTCTTTCGTGGCTCGGCAAGCAAGAAATATCGAGTATTCTGGTAGAAGGAGGTAGCAGTTTGACGACCTCTTTTCTGGAGCAAAGATTGACGGATAAAATTTTTGTCACATTATCTCCAAAATTGATCGGGGGAAAGGATGCTCCTTCTTTACTTCAAGGAGAAGGCATAAATCTCATTAAAGATTCACTTCATCTGAAAAAAATAGAGTTTTTTCAGATTGAAGATGATATCATAGCAGAAGGATATTTCTGATGTTTACAGGAATCATTAGCCATGTGGGCCGATTTAAAGCCTATCACCTTGGAAAACGGGAAATTGCTTTGGAATCTCCACATTTAGCTTCCAAGTTAAAAGCAGGGGAAAGTTTGGCTGTTAACGGTGTTTGCCTAAGCCTAATTAAAAAAGAAAAAAAGATTCTCTTTTTTAACCTATCCGATGAAACTCTATCCCAGACCAATCTAGGTACACTGCATAATGGGGACAAGCTTAACCTCGAACTTCCTCTCAATCTTTCTTCTCCACTGAGCGGACATCTTGTCACTGGCCATGTTGACACAACAGAAAGAGTCCTTAAAATTATTAATAAAAGACAAGAAAAAAGACTTACAATTTCCATATCTCCCCATTTAAGGCCTTACATTATCAGCAAAGGTTCTGTAGCCCTGAACGGAGTTAGTCTTACTATAGCTGAAGCCAGCCGTTCTTCCTTTTCAGTAGATCTTATTCCAATTACTCTAGAGTCCACAAATCTCGGTGAATTAAGAAGAAGTGACAGGCTTAACCTTGAATGTGACATAATCGGAAAATACTTATATAATCTGATGCATACGAAAGAGAAAGAAATTATTAAGGGCTAAAAAATGNAAAATAAGTCTATTGCAACTTCAGTTNAACAAGCCATAAAAACAGTAAAATCAGGCAAACTTATTATCATTGTTGATGATGAAGACAGGGAAAACGAAGGCGACCTCATGGTGGCCGCAAAAAAGATCAATCCAAACATCATAAATTTTATGGCAAAATACGGCCGCGGCCTTATCTGCCTTCCTTTGACTGAAAAAAGGGTTAAACAGCTTGGCCTCCCCTTAATGGTTTCTGACAACACAGCTCGCTTCCAAACAGCTTTTACTGTTTCAATAGATGCCAAAAAAGGAATCACTACAGGAATCTCAGCATATGACCGTGCTAAAACAGTCCTGACTGCAATCAATCCAAAAACTAAAGCTCATGAACTTGCCCGCCCAGGCCACATTTTTCCTCTCCAGGCAAATGCCGGGGGAGTACTAAAAAGGGCAGGACAAACAGAAGCATCCGTTGATATAGCTCGAATTGCAGGTCTATATCCTGCCGGAGTCATTTGCGAGATCATGAATGAAGACGGCACAATGGCTCGGATGCCTCAACTCGTTAAATTCAGCCAGGCTCACAGCATCCCTATTCTCACGATTGCCGATCTGATTAAATACCGGATGAAGCATGAAACACTAGTACAAAAAATAGAAGAAGCAGACCTGCCAACAAAATTCGGACACTTCAAAATAGTCGTCTTTCAAGACACAATCCACATGGAACACCACATAGCCCTTATCAAAGGCAAAATTCAAAAGGACGATCCAACTTTTGTTCGGGCACATTCACAATGCTTCACTGGAGATACACTGGGTTCATTACGCTGCGACTGCGGAGAACAGCTTCGTCAATCTATGAGACTTATCAACAAGAAAGGTAACGGCGTTATCCTTTATATTCTTGATCAGGAAGGACGGGGCATCGGTCTGGTCAATAAAATTAAAGCTTATGCTCTTCAAGACAAAGGAGCCGACACTGTAGAAGCCAACCGCAAACTCGGGTTTAAGCCAGACCAGCGGGATTATGGTATAGGGGCCCAAATACTCGTCTCCTTAGGAGTTACAAAGTTACGCCTTATAACAAATAATCCCCGTAAATTTGTCGGTCTTTCTGGATACGGCCTAGAAATTGTCGGTCGAATCCCTATCGAAATTGCACCAACCAAATCAAACTTCAAATATTTAAAGACAAAAAAAGAAAAAATGGGACATATTCTCGAGAAGGTATGAGTTGAAAATTAAAGGAAATAAAGATAAAGAACTTTACAGCTCTACGCTAAAAGAATTAAAAAGTACTAAGGAAAAACAGGAAAGACTAAAAATCATCCAGAAAATTATAAAAATAAAAGACCCATGGGCAAGTGAAGTTTTACTGGATGCATTAGATGAGCACTGTGAAGCTACCCGCGAACTTATCATTAACGAATTAGGAAACAGAGAAAATCTTGACTTGAGCAAAACTTTTCAAAAACTGTCATTCTCCCCATGGTTTGTAAAAAGTGCTTTTATAAAAATATTAGGCCTCCAGAAAAATCCAAAATCAATAATTTATATTGAAATCCTTATCAATGAACCCAATGCTGATGTGCGGAGGACAGCAGCCCAGACATTGGGAAAAATTAAAGGGGAAGAAGCCCTTTCTCTTCTGCTGAAATTATCAAAGGACAAAAACTATTTTGTGAGGATGTCAGCTGAAAAATCCCTTAAAAAATCTGTAAATTTAAAATTTAGTTAAAAAAAATGTGTCTGTCATTCTTTTTTTATTTGTCTTTCTTATTAACCTGGATTATTCATAAAGAATGCTGATACTTTTAGTTAACCTTGATGAAATCTGCTTATCAGCGTGATTCTTCGCAATATTAAGAGAGTCGCTTTCTTTACTTAATCTAATATTAATTATAATCGGCATTCTTTACCTTTCAGGCGACCCGATCTTACTGCATCTGCTGCGTTACAGGGCATTTGCGGTGAAGGACCACAACTTCATGCGCTGTGCCTCGCATCTGCAGCAACCTCGACTCGTGAATATTTCAAGCTAGTTATAATGAAGGTCACAGGGCCATCATTTGTTAAGTTGACACTCATCCTTGCACCAAAGACACCGGTTGCGACCTTTATACCTTTCTGCCTAAGCAAGTCAACAAAATAATTAAACAGCCTTTCTGCTTTCTCCGGATGCTCGGCTTTGTCAAAACTCGGCCTCCTCCCTTTCCTAACTGAACCAGCCAAAGTGAATTGAGATACAGCAAGTACTTCTCCTCGAACATCAGACAAAGACAAATTCATCTTCCCATCTTCATCTGGGAAAATCCTCAATTCCGTGATTTTCTTGGCTAAATAATGAGTATCTTCCTTAGAATCGCCTTTTTCTATTCCAACAAGAAGACAAATCCCGCTGCCAATCTTACCTGCAACTTTTCTTCCAACGGTAACCGAAGCTTCTTTTACTCTTTGCAATACAATCTTCATTAAAATCCCTCAGTTTTTAGGCATTCACTTTCCTGAAAAAGCACTGATTAAGCTTTTTAAATCCTCATGGTTGAAAAGCAAATTCAATACAATATATATAAGAATTCCCAGCAAAATAGCTGACAGCAAAACAAAAAGCTGTTTCATGAAGATATAATTATTGAATTCAAACTGCTTCATAAAAAACCATATCGCACATCCCATTACAGCTGCTGAAAAAGCGGATTTTAATGCATATATTAAAATCCCTTTATTTTCAATTCTCCCAATTTTCTTTTCCAGCAGATAAAAAAGAAGGAAAAAATTGAAAATCGAAGACAGAGATAAAGCTAAAGCTATTCCACCAACACGCATCGGTTTCATTAAAATTAAAGACAAAGAAATATAGCCCAACATCACAAAAAAAGCCACGACAACAGGTGTCTTGGTATCTTTGAGAGCATAGAATGCAGGAGCAATAATCTTTACACCCGAAATAAACGGAAGTCCGAAAGAAAAAAACAGCAGACATGAAGCACTCATTGCAGTCGACTGGACATCGAAAACCCCCCTCTGATAAAGAACCTGAATTATAGGATAATTCAGCACAATAAGACCGGCCATTGCCGGGAATGTAATCCAGAATATCAGCTTAATAGAGAAATTGAGTGTTTCCTTCATTTTCTTTATATTATTACGTGCCACCAGTTCAGAAAAAGTGGGAAGAAGTGCTATGGAAAGCGCAATAGAAAAAAGGCCGAGAGTAAGCTCCTGGATTCTGGAAGCATAGTAGAGAGAAGAGACACTTCCTCCCTCCAGGAAGGATGCAATCATTCGGCTTATGGCAAAGTTTATTTGAGATATCCCAACTCCAAAAATCCCCGGGACCATGAGCACTGCCACTTTGCGTACGGCAGGGTGTCTGAAACTAAGGCCAATCTTAAAACGCATGCCTTTCTTCCATAGAAAAGGAAGCTGAAAGCATAATTGAAAAACTCCACCGATAACAACTCCTGCAGCAAAAACAAATGCAGGCTCTTCAGCCATGGGTGCAAAAAAAACAGCTGCAGCAATAATAGAAAGGTTAAAAAGAACAGGAGTAAATGCCGGGACAAAAAACTTTTTGAAAGAATTCAGAATTGCCATTGCCAGTGCGGCTAGGCTTATTAGAAATATATATGGAAACATGATCCGTGTAAGCACTAGGGTTAGATCCCATTTTCCATGAACCTGCTTAAATCCAAAGGCAATGACCTTTACCAGAAAAGGAGAAAAAATTATACCTAGTACAGTAAGAAGTGCCATAATCAAAGTCAGATCAAAAAAGAATGCATTAGCAAATTTCCACAGTTCTTCTTTCTTCTTTTCTTTTTTTACTTGAGTAAACACAGGGATAAAAGCTGCCGTCATAGCCCCTTCGCCTGTCAAACGCCTCAATAAGTTTGGAATTACATAGGCCATAGTGAAAGCATCAGCATTCGTTCCGGTGCCAAGATAAAATGCCTGAATCATGTCTCTAAAATAGCCCAGTACCCTGCTGATAAGTGTAGGGGCGGTGACTGCAAATGTGGACCTCAGCAGCTTGCGATTCTCTGCTTTTTGTTCCATCATCCCTTTTTCCTGTACCTTATCATTGTTATGTTGACTTTAAAAAGAAGATATCTTATTATAACAGTTCTTTACAGGAGAAAGAAATGGCTCATCACAAATCTGCTATACGACAGTGGAGGCGGGGCCTCCGAAGAAATGCAATAAATAGAAAAAACAAATCCACTCTTCGCTCACAGATAAAAAAATTGAGGAAAGCTATTAAAAATAAAGATAAAGAAGAAGCCTCAAATCTCCTCCCCCAGACCTTTTCCTTAATAGATAAATCAGTCAAAAAAAGAACCATCCACAAAAATAAAGGCAACCGTTACAAATCGAGATTAAGCCGGCAGGTAGAAATGGTTAATCCTTCGCCTTCCAAATAATCTTGCAAGAATCCATCCCGGATTTTCCTACGCTTACTTATTCCTTATCAATATTGAGCACTTCTCTGCGACAGGTTCTTAAGATTCTTCCTGCGGCAACAATAATCAAAAAGGAAACTCTCTAAAAGGGTCTGACGCGAATTGCTCTTAGTAGAAATGCTTGATGTCTTATACTTTAAATCAATCTCCCGGAGGGCAAGTAAAAAATGATTTAGATCTTTCATAGAGATTGTGTCCACTAACGAGAAGAATTCTCTATATTTTCTAGCATATAAATCTCTAAATTTTTCTTTAATCTTTGGCCTCAACTCCTTGAAAATCATCCTTTTATCTTTAGCCTTCTCCTTCAGCCAAAGCTTAGCTTGCAAAATATCCCTGAAAAACCTTACAATCCCAGCTAAAATTGCCCCAGGCGGGACAGCTTTCTTCTTTAGTAAATTATCCAGCGTGAGCAGGCATTTCTCATAATCAGCCTCAAACAAATTGTCTAAAATCTCCCATTCATCAAAGGATTTAATCCAGCCGGAGATTTGATTCACGTCATCCAATTCAATTAGTTTTTTTTTGTCTATGAATGTGACAATTTTCTCTATCTCATTATTCATTCTGCCCAAATCGCTTCCAATGGACTCTACCATCCTTTTTTTGGCTTCAACTGTCGCAAACTTACCTGTCATTTTCAATTTTCTTTCAATCCATATTAATAAGGCCTTCTCTTTTAAAGGCCTCAATTCCTCCCTAAAAACTGTGGAAGAAGAAAATGTTGAAAATATTCTGAAAAGCAGTGCATCCTGTTTCAATTTTCCCGAAAAAATAATTATGAGAACTGTTTGATAAGAAGGGGAAGAAAAATACTCCCTCAAGACACTCTCTTCCATTGAAGAAAGGTGCTTATCTCTAGGTTCCGAAACCTCAACCACAATCATAGACTTTGTAGAAAAAAGCAAATGTCCAGTTCGGGCTGCATCAATAACCTGCATCCAGGAATGATTCTCGAGGTCGAATTTTTCTATGCCGTAAGCTTGATTATCAGGAAAAGCCAGTACTTTTTTCAGCTCGTTTATAAACTGATAAGCAAGGAAAACCTCTTTCCCATAAAAAAAATAACAGGGTAAAATAGTCTCTTCGCTAATTTCCCTGTTCAGAACAAAACTATACACCACCATTAAAATCCTTCTAAAATTGTTATCACGAGAGTCTTGGCAAACTTTTCCGCTACCTTGTCGATAGCTTCTGTTTCTACAGTCTCAAAATCCATCCCTTCGGGAACTTCATATTCTTCCTGATAAACAAAATTGGGGTTGGAAAAGATGTTCTTATTCTTGACAATATCCCTGAGTAAAATCTTTGCAACAATAGTAATGTTATAGCGGTCAGCAGTCGCTTCTCCAGAAAAAGCTATAGGATTTGCAGTGAAAGAAATGATTTCTCCTGACAAGACAGCTTCAGCAGAAGACCTGTCATCCGTTATTTCCACTTTTCCCCGTGCTACTAACTCATCAATAACTTTTTGAGTCAGTTTCAAATCAAGCTCAAAACGTGTCGTTGAGTTTTTAAACATGGGAATATTGATTTTCTTAATATGTTCAGGAAGTGCACTGCCTGTCCCCCGCAGGTGATACCCGCACTGAACAGACAAAAGGAAAACAAATAACAGAAAAATAAATTTTTTCATTTTATTCCAATAAACCTAAAGTACAATATTGACCAATTTATTCTTAATATATATCACTTTCTTGACTTTTTTCTCCCCGATTAAATTTTGAATTCTATCTAATTCTAAAGCTCTTTCCTTTATCCGCACCTCTTGCAAATCCCTCTCCACATTAAATTTATCCCTTAATTTTCCATTGACCTGAACAACAATAGTCACAGTCTCTTCTTTGGCCAGGTCAGGATCAAACGACGGCCATGGGCTGCGGATAAGGAGTTCTTTATGTCCCATTTTCTCCCAAAGTTCTTCACAAACGTGGGGGGCAAAAGGATAAAGTAACAAGACCAGTTTTTCCAAAGCTTCCTTTAAAATATCTTTCCCTACATTGCTTTTCCTTAAGGTATCATTTTCTTTTTTGATCTGATTAAAAAATTCCATGATGGAACTAACAGCCGTATTTAAATGGAATCTTTTTTCTATGTTTTCACTGACTCTCTTTATGGTCTGGTGCATTTTCTTCCTTAAGCTGCTTATTGCAATATCCGATCCACACAAATCCTCTTCCTCTTTATTAAATATATCCATATTTTGCTGAAAGAATGACCAAATGCGATTCAAGAACCGGAATGATCCTTCTATTCCCTTCTCATTCCATGCAAACTCTTTTTCAGGAGGAGCTGCGAAAAGGACAAACAGTCTGAGAGTATCTGCCCCGTATTCTGATACCATTTCATCCGGATCCACCACATTGCCTCTTGATTTCGACATGGCAGATNCATCTTTAGTCACCATCCCCTGGGCAAGATATCGAGGAAAAGGTTCATCAATCTTTGTCAATCCTAAATCTCTCAAAACCTTGCAGAAAAAACGCGCATATATGAGATGAAGAATAGCATGTTCTATTCCTCCTATATAGAGATCAACAGGAAGCCAATAATCCACAGGCCTAGGATCAAATGGAAGTTTCTTTTCCTCTGGAGAGCAGTAGCGAAAATAATACCAGGATGAATCAAAAAAAGTGTCCATTGTATCGGTTTCCCGATGTGCTTCTCTATGGCATTTCGGACACGTTGTTTTCACAAAATCCTCTGATTTTTCGAGAGGAGATCCTTCTGTCCCTTTAAACTCTACATCATAAGGAAGAACGACCGGAAGAGAATCGTAAGGAACACCTACAATACCACACTTATTACAGTAAACTACGGGAATAGGTGTGCCCCAATAGCGTTGACGTGAAATACCCCAATCTTTAAGGCGGTACAATATCTCTTTTCTGGCAAATCCTTTCTCTTCTCCGTATCTAATCATCTCTTTGGCCGCTTCCATGGAACTTTTATCAGAAAAATGCCCTGAATTGATAACCATTCCAAAATCTTCAAAAACCTCCTCTGTTTTTCCGGCTGGAGATTGACCATATGGCACTATTACTTCTTTAATTGGTAAATAATACTTTTTTGCAAACTCGAAGTCTCTTTTATCATGTCCAGGAACAGCCATAATTGCACCTGTGCCGTATTCCATTAAAACATAATTGGTAATCCAGATAGGGATTTCTTCACCAGTGTAAGGATTAATAGCCTTTTTCCCAGTATCAATTCCCTTCTTTTCGGTTTCTTCCAAACTTTCCTTCTGTCTTCGTTCAATAAGATTTCTTTCTATCCATCTCTCCATCTCCTCTTTCCGCTCTGATTCTAAGATCAGAGCTCGGGACAAAGGATGCCCAGGAGAAAGCGCTATAAATGTAGCCCCGAAGATGGTATCAACTCTTGTAGTAAAAACCTCAATAGATTGAGATGAGTCTGCCATTGGGAAAACAATGTGTGCTCCAGTGCTCCTTCCTATCCAATTTTTTTGCATAGTCAGAGCATGTTCCGGCCACTTTTCAAGCAGGCTGTGACCAGAAAGCAACTCTTCCGCATAGTCAGTTATTTTCAGAAACCACTGTTCTATCTCTTTCTGTTTGACGGCTGTACCACAGCGCCAGCAACGCTCTCCAACAGCCTGTTCATTCGCAAGAACCGTCTGGCACTGTGGACACCAATTTACACGGCTTTTTTTCCTATATGCCAAACCTCTATCATACATTTTTAGGAAAATCCACTGGTTCCATCTATAATACTCAGGCAGACATGTATTTACTTCACGGGCCCAATCATAGCTAAAACCCATCCTCTTCAACTGTCTCTTCATGTACAAAATATTATCGAGAGTCCATTTTTGAGGGTGAACGCCTTGGCTAATAGCAGCATTCTCAGCCGGCATTCCCATAGCATCCCAGCCAATAGGATGAATAACACTAAAACCATTCATCGCCTTATAGCGGGAAATAACATCTCCAATCGAATAATTTCGCACATGTCCCATATGGATACGGCCAGACGGATAAGGGTACATTTCCAGGCAGTAGTACTTTTTTTTCGCCCGGTCTTTGCAAGATCTAAAAACTTTTTTGCTATCCCAAACTTTCTGCCACTTTTCTTCAATTTTTTGAAAATTATACTTTTCTTTCATCTCTTTGCTCTTGTGCTTCTCTTTCAAATGTTTTAATAAACCAGGCTCTTTGTTAACCAAGAACTTTCATGATTTTCAATCGTAAATATTAGATTCATACCCATAAAAAGTCAAGAACAGGGGTCTAACTTGTATCATGAAATGAAATTTTGTCCTGCAAACCATATTCATTCACCTCGAGTTTTGCTGTTATCCTCATTCCCTACCCATTATATTTAATATTAAAGGGAAAGATTTGTTTATAGCTAGGCTAAATGTTAAAATTAGATAAAACCATGCAGTTCTTTTTCGTACAAGACTACCGCCATAAATACAGATATTTCTCTTCGGAACCTGCACACCAAATTAAAGCTGACTTTTCCCGGCTGAAAAAAATCTGGGTGGTTGCCAAAGAAAAGCTCATGCTCTTGCCTCAAAAAACTCTTGTACAAGAACAGACTTTTGAAAAAATCATAAAAATAGAACACCATGAAATCATAATTCACCATTCAGGTCGTCTTGGAAAAAAGAGAATGAATATCAAATTTTATTTCTTTCTCCAAAAACAGAGAACCAAACACATTATCCTCCTCATCGGGGAGACTTTACTACTCCCTATAAGTGGTTTTATGGCAATTCTCCCAGGCCCCAACGTTTTTTTTGGTGTGCTGGCCTTGATAATGATCACACACTGGCAGTCACTCCGCGGGATCAATAAGCTACTAAAAAAGGAATATCTTTTTATACCATCCCCAACATTGAAAGAATGGGAACAAGCTATCAAAGAAAAAAAAGAGGGTGATTTTATTCGCATCTTAGAAAAAATCGAAAAAGATCATAACATCCCCAACATTCAAAAAATATTATTGAAATAATCCAGGGGAATAGACAAAAATGGAGAACAATTGCAATAACTCAGGTTATTTATAAATTGACAAAATATATTTTTTATTCTATCTATTAAATACAATGCCGCTAACTTTAAACCAGTTCTTACTTTTAGTGATAACCATTGCAGTAGTTGTAGCCATTACTTTTCTCATTACTCTTATTACTCAACTACGCAAAACAGCCAGAGGAGGAGAAGAGACTCTTAATCAAATAAGAACCCTTGTCAGCAACCTGAACGAGACCAGTCAAAAAGTTAATACTAAAATCGATGATTTAGACGACATCCTGGAAGCCACAAAAAAAACAGCTGTCAGCTTATCTGAAATAACCTGGTTCGTAACCACGAAAATTATAAAGCCATCATCTAATTTCTGGCCACTTCTTTACCCGTTTATTCGTCTTGGCTGGCGGCAAATGAAAAAACGAAAGGAGAAAAAAAATGGCAAATAAAGACACGAGTGTAATCGAAATCACTTTGTCCTTTTTATTAGGAACAGCTACAGGCTTCATCCTAGGTGTTCTTTTTGCCCCGGCAAGCGGAGAAGAAACACGAAAGAAAATTCAAGAATCTGCCGCGAAAACAGGAGAAAAGGCTAAGGAAAGCTATGAAAAAATCGCAAAAGAAGCTGAGAAGGGAATCAAAGTCGTCAAGGAAAAGGCAAGTGAAGGAGTTGATTCAATAAAAGAATTTATTGAGCAAAAAAAAGCAGAACTTACCAAAAAGGATACTGAGCCTCCTAAAGAAGAAGCAAAAAAGTAAAACCATTCTCCAGAGAGGTTAAGCATTATTCTTTAAAGAATTATTCTTTTCAGTCCAAACCAAGGAATGATTTAATGAAGCCAGATACAACAATAGTTAAAATAAAGACAAGAGAAATCCTTGATTCCCGGGGAAATCCCACAATCAGCACGAAAGTATTTCTTGGTTCAGGAGCAATAGGAAAGGCCTCTGTTCCCTCGGGAGCTTCAACAGGTACTCACGAAGCCCTGGAATTAAGAGATGGAGACCCTTCCCGTTTTATGGGAAAAGGAGTTTTAAAAGCTGTCTCAAATGTAAAGAATATTATTGCCCCAGAAGTTGTAGGATTAGATGTTCTCAACCAGGAAGATATTGACAGGCGGCTTATCCAGCTCGATGGAACACCATCTAAAAACAAATTAGGTGCTAATGCTATTCTATCTGTCTCCATGGCAACTGCCCAAGCTGCCGCACAAGCTTTAAATTTACCACTATATAAATACCTTGGAAAAAAAGAAGATTATCTTCTTCCCGTTCCCCAGATTAACATATTAAACGGCGGATCTCATGCTGATAACAATGTAGATATTCAGGAATTTATGATTGTCCCTGCTGGAATGCCTAATTATTCAGAAGCACTACGAGCCGCTGTTGAAGTTTTCCACAACCTCAAGAAAAATCTTAAGAAAAAAGGATACAACACTGCAGTAGGGGATGAAGGCGGTTTTGCTCCCAACTTAAAATCCAACGAGGAAGCACTCGAATTAATTATTAAAAGCATCGAGACAGCGGGCTATAGGCCAGGCAAAGATATCTTTCTTGCTCTTGATGTTGCTGCTTCAGAATTTTTCACTGACAACATATATTTCTTTAAGAAATCGGACGGGGAAAAAAGAACAGTTGATCAGATGATAGCATTCTATAGGGATTTAATTGAAAAATATCCTATTATTTCTATTGAAGATGGCTTTGCCGAAGACGACTGGGAAGGATGGAAAATTCAGACCGATATTTTTGGAGAAAAGATCCAGATTGTTGGAGACGATATATTTGTCACAAACATGGAAAGATTCAAAAAAGGGGTTGAACAGGGAATAGGAAATTCAATCCTTATCAAGCTAAACCAGATTGGAACGCTGACAGAAACAATTGAGACGGTAAAATATGCCCACAAAAAGGGGTACTCCACAGTAATCTCCCACCGTTCAGGAGAAACAGAAGACACTTTTATTGCCGACTTAAGTGTGGCTCTTTGTACAGGCCAGCTTAAGGCAGGGTCTGTAAGCCGAAGTGAAAGAGTATCCAAGTATAACAGGCTTTTAGAAATAGAAGAAGAGTTAGAAAAAAAGGGTCACTTTGCTGGAACTAAAGCTTTTTCAAAATATATTTCCTGATTTCGCAGAATAAAAAAGAGCTTATGCACAAAAAGCGTGCTTTTATAATATCGATTCTATATTTTAGTTCATTTTGTCTCTCTGCTGCCGGTATACATGTTGATAAAAAGACTGCACTGCAGATTGACAGAGAAATCGAAAAACACATATATGAAATCATAAGAACCCGCCGTTACATCCATATTAATCCAGAGCTCGGCAACCACGAATATGAAACGGCTAAACTTGTTGCTTCCAAGCTCATGTCCCTTGGTCTTGAAGTTAAAACAGGAATAGCAAAAACTGGAGTAGTGGCACTGCTCCAGGGCAGTCAACAAGGATTCACAGTAGGGATTAGGGCCGATATGGATGCTCTTCCCATTCAGGAATTAACAGATGTACATTATAAATCTTTAAACCCGGGAGTCATGCATGCATGCGGACATGACATTCATACCTCCATAGCACTCGGAACTGCTATGGTCCTGAGTACGCTTAAAGACAAGATAAAGGGCAACATTAAATTCATCTTCCAGCCTGCTGAAGAAGGTACTCCTCCCGGCGAAGAAGGTGGAGCTTACTTGATGATTAAGGAAGGAACCCTTGAAAATCCTCCGGTTGGCGCAATTTTCGGTCTTCACGTTTGGCCTGAGGGAAATGTCGGGGAAATTCATTTTTCTCCTGGCCCCATTATGGCAAGTTCAGACTGGTTTGAGATTATTATCAAGGGAAAAAGCACCAATGCAGCCAGGCCGCAAGAAGGAATAGATGCAATCGCTCTGGCTTCACAAATTGTATTAAGCATCCAATCTATCATCAGCAGGGCAATCGACACTACTGATCCTGCTGTTATCATTATCGGAAAGATAGAAGGGGGGACAAGATCAAATATTATCGCAGAAGATGTTCGACTTGAGGGAACAGTAAGAACTCTTAGCGAATCGAACAGAGCTAAAATAAAAAAATTAATGGAAAATATTGTCAAAGGAATTACTCATTCTTTCGGAGCCGACTATATATTTAACTATAAAAAGGGCAGCCCTTCTGTCTATAACCACCCTGAATTGGCAAAAGTCATGTACCCAACTCTCATATCATTGTTGGGTGAAAACAATGTTAAAAAACTCAAACCTCAGATGGTTTCAGAAGATTTCTCCTTATACTGCCAGGAAATTCCCGGCTTCTTCTTCTTCCTGGGCGTAAAACCCCCATATAAAAAAAGTATCGCTCCTCTTCACAGCCCATATTTTAATCCTGACGAAAGGAGCATTCCCATCGGTATCAAAATCATGTGCCACCTCCTTCTGGATTGCCTCGAGTCCCAGAACAATCTGGAAGACAAGTCTCCTAGCTCCTGAACCATGCAATTTCCTTTATTCTTCCTGGTCATATCATTGGCTGCGGGAATATTGCTCTCTTCTCTTTTCTTCATCTCTATTCCTGCCGCAATTTCAGCACTACTCATAAGCCTTGCCTCTACTTGGCTATTTTTCCTTTTCAGAAAAAACAAATCAGCTTTTGCTTTCCTTCTACTGACTGTGCTATTTCTCGGGACAACTCTCCATACTTCCAGAAACAGAGCCTTTAAAGATAATCCCCTTCACAAATTTAAAAACACTACTTACTCAGATTTCATAGGATCTTTATACAAATCTCCCTCCCGAGGCAATAATAGAGATTTTCTTTTCCTGAAGGTCGAAAAAGTTGTTTTCAATAATAAAGAAGAAAAAATTAAAGGAAATTTAAGAATATCTATTCCACTATCATCTGGAACCTCTTCACTAAGATCTCTTCTTGTACACGACAAAATCAAAGTCTCAGCAAAGATAACTCCTCTTAAGGATTTCCAAAATTTTAATCCTTCTTACTTGAAAGAATATCTTAAAAATCAAAATATCCACAACAGAGCATATTCCAAAAGCTCCCTTCTAGTGGAAAAAATTAAATCTGGGAATAAATATTCTATTCTTCGTATAATCTCTTTCCTCCGCTTAAAATTTCTGCAAAAAATCGAAGAACATTTTACTTATGAAACAGAAAAATCTCTTTCCTCTCAAGGAGCCATCCTCGAAGCCCTTCTTTTGGGCGAAAGAGACAGGATCCCGGATTCAATCTCACGCACCTTCCAAAATTCCGGCCTTTATCATCTTTTTGCCATCTCCGGAGCACATATAGCAATCATTTCTTTCCTTATCTTCTCCATGTTTAAAATTATTAAAATTCCGACCCGAGTATCATATATTCTCCTTATTGTATTTCTCATCATCTATGCCTTTCTTGTGGAAGGAAGACCTTCTGTTATAAGAGCAACTATTATGACATTAGCTTTTCTCTTCGGAAAGCTTATCTGGAAAGATGTTAACCTTATCAATACGGTCTCAATGAGTGCCTTTTTCCTTCTTATTATCAATCCATTTAATTTGTTCGCCTTGGGATTCCAGCTTACGTTTGCCGCGACTTTCTCCATCATTCTCTTTCTCCCAAAAATAATCAAATATTTACCGCGGTTTCCACTAAAGATCAGTGAACTCTTTGCCATTTCCCTTACAGCCCAACTCGGGGTTCTGCCTTTTATAGCTAGGGCATTTAACAGGGTCGCTTTTTCCTCCTTGATTCTCAATTTTGCAGCTTTACCCCTAATTGGCGTGATTATGGCATGCGGTTATATCTTTCTTCCTCTTTCTTTCCTGAGTGCCTCTCTAGCCCGGATAATGGTCAAAGTAATAAGCTGCCTCATTAACCTCCTGATAACCACTTCTCACCTCTTTGACAGCTTGGCATTTATTTCCTATAGAATACCAACACCCAGGCTGCTTACAATAATCGGTTATTTTCTCTTTCTGTTTCTCCTTCTTCTCCCATCAAGGATAAAAAAACAAAAATTAATTTTCTCCCTGTGTTTTATTGCTGCATTCGTGATAATAATCACATATCCTTTTAAATCAAATTCTAAAACCCTTAAATTCACCTTTATCGATGTAGGACAGGGGGATTCTATACTTGTTAAATTTCCGGGGCGGAAAAAAATGCTAATTGATGGTGGCGGATCTCCCGTTAGCACATTTGATATCGGTGAAAGAGTCGTATCTCCTTTCCTATGGAGAAAGGGAATAAAAAAGATCGATTATCTTATCTTGACACACGCGCATCCTGACCATCTGAATGGCTTAAAAGCAGTCGTCCGAAATTTTAAAATCGGAGAGTACTGGGAAAGCTTTAGTCCATTACAGGATAAAACCTACACATCCTTTAAAAAATCACTATCTCCATTGGTTACACTCAGGAGAATGTTCAGAAATCAAATTCTCATCGAAAATAATGTAAGGATAGAAATTCTTCACCCGCAAGAAGCAAAATCCGATGTTCTCTTTGCTAATAATGATCAATCTTTAGTCCTAAGATTTATTTATGGGAAAACATCTTTTCTACTGACAGGCGATATTGAGATCAAATCAGAAAATGAGATTTTACAAACAGAACAAGAAATTTCAAGCCAGGTTATGAAATCACCTCATCATGGCAGCAATTCTTCAAGCTCAATGGCTTTTCTTAAAAAAGTCTCACCCGCAATTGTAGTCATTTCTGTAGGAGAAGGAAACTGGTACAGATTTCCCAGCAGTGAGGTTCTAAAGAGATATAACGAGACCGGATTAAAAGTCTTCAGAACTGACATCCATGGGGCTGTAGAAATCTCTTCTGATGGCAATTACATTTCTATACGAACTTCCTCATCAAAATAACCCCTGGGTTATTCATAAAATTGCTGATAAGTTATAATAATTAAATCTAGTTTTAATCGTTCCCCATGAAACCTTCATAACTAGTTTATCCTTTATCATATCGATGATATAATTTAAATTTATTATCAGCAATTTTTACCCTATGGGCGAGCCGATCTTACCGCATCTGCTGCGTTACAGCCCATTCGTGGTGAAGGACCACAACTTCATGTGCTGTGCCTTGCATCTGCAGTGCGATATCAATTTGACTTAAGAGTCCGCAGTCTTTATATTATATATATAAGAAAATGGGCATTAATAGATTCATTACAGTTTTCTTTCTCACTATTCTGTTTGCATCATTTCTCTCTTCGCAGAGTCTTGTTGAACTGGCCAATAAAGAAAAAGAAAGAAGGGCAAATCTTAAAGGGAAAAAGAGTATAGTCATAACTAATGCTGACCTAAAAAAAATAAGAAAAACACCTGCTGTATCCAATCCCCAGGTCAAACTGGTTAAAAATAAACAGCCAATAAGAAAAGAAACTCCCAAACAGATCCCTGTAAGGATAAGACCTCCATCAACTGTTAAAAATATCGACTCTGCAAGGCCTACAACTCTCACAAACCTTGAAGATAAATGGTCAAAGGCGAAAGAATATGTAGCTCTCTTAACACTAAAAATGAATGCACTTTGGCAGGAATTTTACAGTCTGGATGACATGACCCCGAGAGATAAAATCCAAAGAGAAATTAGTGAAACTTATCTTAAACTTCAAAAAGCCCAACAGGATGCAGATAAAGCAAAAAAGGAACTTGACTCAATAAAAAAGTAACAAACTCAATCCTTTCCGATTAAACCCGATTATCTGAAATAAATGAAGGATATCTGAATTCCTAATTCTCTTTCATCAGTAGAATTAGGTAATGTCTTAGCCGGAATAAAGGTTTTATCAGTTGAAATTACCAGGTAAAATTCTTCCTCGTCACCAAGCATTTCCTTTTTAATATCATAAGATTTATCAAAATACCTTTCTTCCGAGATAAACTCATCTATAACTGAATCATTGACTTTAAAAATAATCTTTTGGTCCTTTAACGCTTCTTGATAAACTCCCCCTCTTATAATTAACAAAGCATCCCGATGAGGATTATCAATAAAACATTTCGCTTCTTTTGAAGTCCATCTCCACTGTTTAAGAAATGACTCAGGGTTAACTTCCTCATTATACCATCCATCTTCATAAATAATATCAGGAGTGTCAATGGGAGGAGGGAAAATCTTTATTTTTTTGACTAAAATCTCCTTCTTTGATTTTCCGCTTATGTCATAAGGTGAATAGAACCCAACAGACAGCTTCAAAGTCTCTTCTCCCTTAAAATCAGGATCAAATTCATCTATAAAAGTAGGAATAAAAATCCTTCGTGAATATATGTATTCTTTATCTGGCTCCCATTCGGATGTAGGAACTTCAGGAATATGATCTTCTCTGAATAGAAGATTTCTGTTGTGCCAAAAATGCACAAAAATATTGAAATCTTCACCGGTTTTTACAAATTGGCTATTAGTGCTCCATTTAAACTGCATGTCTGTCATCAAGTAATCTGAAAGTTTTTCATCGGAAAAAGTAACATCAAGGTCAATTCCTTTAATCTGCGCTTTTTTCATACAACTAAAGGTAATTAAAGACATTATTAAAACAAACAAAACAGCTGATTTTTTCAACATTTCCATCCTCCTTGTATCAAAAAACTGTTTAAAATTATAAAACAATCAAGCTATACATGTAAACCCAAATAATCGGATAAATCTTACCAAGTAGCCGGATTATTTAAATAAAGGCCTCTACTACCCCATAAGAACTGGTATAATAGAGGCATGACAAAAGATGTAGATCTCTAAGGGCTGGGAAGTAAAATTAGTGAAAATTAATCAGTAATTTGATGAAAAATCTTCTTATCCGATTATTTGGGTTTATTGACTGAATATGTTTATTCCATGTGTTATTTTTAATATAGCAGCTCAGAGGGTGAAAATTGAACGAAAATGAGTAGAAATCAAAGCAATTCCAAAAAGCAAATTCCTTCTATGATGATGTGATGCAAAATTGACTCTAACCTCTACTATCTGATATAAATACCGTTAAGATAGGATTGAACGACGAGATCAAGCAAAAGGAATAGCAAATGCCAAATTTAGTAGATACCAATGCATTCCCTGCTAAAATGATGACGAGGCAATTCAGAGCACTTAAGGATTATATTTCAAGCAAGAATATTGAGGCTGATCTAAGGAGAGCAGTAGAGAACAACAGATTTAGGAGATGTGCAACATACTGTAGGAATGAAATAGAAAAATGGCTCACAAACGGTTGGAATACTGAAAATATATTGATGATGAGTAAGTATTTGTTCGATGATCCCGCAAACTCATTTGCGATTCAATGGGCGTTTCCACAGGCGTACTATTCGTGTTACTGCATTATTTTAGGCTTTTTTAAAACTGCTGGTTTTACAGAAGATCGCCATTCTACGGTAATAAAAAAAATTGGGTGCTTAATAAAAGAAGGAAAATACCCAGATTTTCTTTCTTTTTATGCAAATGGAGGAATGTATCAAATATCGCAAAGTGGTGTGTCTAGATCTTCAGTAAGAAGCACAGTTGAATATATACCTGGGGATAAAGACTCAATGCAAACTCAAATATCTCAATTTCTAAATGCGACTCGTGAAATTGATTTGAAAACGAAAAAAGAAGATGTGAAAAGACATACAAAGCAGGACAAAAGAAAGAAATCCTTCAATAGAGAGGATTGGGAAATTGTATCGGATAGGTTGGGTCCTACAAATATTTTAAGTCTATTATATCGTAAAAGAATAAAATTCAATTATGATAGCATCGCAAGTGTTTTCAGTGGGGATTTAGATGCTCATGCAATCTATGAAAGCCTTCAATTTCTTGTTGGTAAGATCAACCTAATTCATGAAGCATATATTTATAAAATATTAGGAGGGACCGAGTATAATACAATCATTCAATCACGTGATCGACCTGAATTTGTAAATGGCAGACTAAAAATAATACTTCAGTTTTAGGGGTGCTATTCAACTGATTTGGCTCTCTTGCGGTGAGGATGCCAGAAAAAGAAAGGATAACCATGATTACTGGAGTGGAATTATAAATTTTGTGGTGATACAGGAGAATGACACATTTATCAAAAAGAATGGTGGTTTTAGGAGCATGTGCTTCTTGCCAGTGAACTGGGGGACCGCAATATTTAAAATTACATGGCTCAACAAACTGGTTGACTCCCTATAGTTTCATAGATCTTTCCACAGGAGAGAGGAAAACAATTAGTGGATATGCTATAAACAAACTTTTCGTATTTTATAAGGCAACTGAACCGTATCAAACATATGAAACTAGGTACTGGGGATCATATAAGCCCTACAATTACTGCTATTACCCACCCAATCTGCCATGTCAAAGAGACGTGAGGAATGTGGTGACCTGTCTGCGTGCTGTCACGCACAGGCAGAATGGATGATTCTTTATTTCTTGCGGACTTCTTGTTGACTTGATATGTTTGTTCCGTGTATTATTGTTGATGCAGCAGCTCAGAGGGTGGAAATTTGATGAAATCCAGACAAAATCGTCATGAACAAAAAAAGAAATTCCTATCGTGCTTGAAAGGGATGAAAAAGAAAAGGATAATCGCAATTCTTGTTTTGGCTCTATTGGCTTCACCCTTTGTTGGGGGAATCTCAGCGCAGAAAGTCAAAGTGAAAACCACCAAAAAAGGTATTATTCTTAATGGGATTAAATTCCATAAGCAGAAGAAAAGGGAATGGTGTGGGCCAGCTGTTTTAAGGACTGTTCTGTATATGAACGGCATCAACAAAAAGCAGAAGCAGATTGCGGAGGCGACTTTCAATAAGAAAGAGAAGGTGGTCAAGCTTTCGGAGATGGTCTTTTATCCGCGAGAAAAAGGTCTCAAGAGTTACTCTTTCAAGGCTGATTTGGATGTTTTAAAGGATTTTGTCTCCCGGGGTATTCCTGTCGTTGTTTTTCAAAAAGTCTCTAAAGAAGTAGACAAAGGGCATTTTCGGCTGGTCATTGGCTATGAGGAAGATTTGATTGTCTTTCAGGACCCACTTTTGGGAAAGGCCCTTCGGGCGAAAGAGAAAGATTTTCTGGAGCTCTGGAACTTCGAGGGAGAGGAAAAATGGGCGGAAGTAGTTGTCAAGAATGACTCTTTGGTAAAAGAGGAATACAAAGAGAGCGAGGTGTTCTATCGGGATATGGCAAGGGCCTTGTTCAGAAGGGGAAATTTTGAGGAATCCCTGTGCTACTGGGAGAAAGCCCTAAGGAAGACCCAGAGATCAATCTATCTTTATAGTCTGGCCTTTACCCTTCTTAAAGCGGGGGCTTTTGGAGAGGCCGAGGAGTATGCCCAGCAAGCCTTTAAAAAGGAACCCACAAACCCCTTTTGCCTTGATGTCCTGGCTGAGATAGAATATGAGAAGGGGAATTATGAAAAGGCTCTTGACCTCATCCATGAAGCGAGAAAGCTTTCCGAGCGAGAATATTTTAAAAAGAAATACGAAGCCTGGATAATGAAAATAAGGGAGAAACAAAAATGAAGCCTTTTATCGCTATTTTGATCCTTTGCCTTCTAGCTGGAAGCTGCGCCTCCACGGGGGGTCTTATTTTTCGGGAGGAGTCGAAAGTCAAAATAACCTTGGTGGAGGAACTTAATCCAATTGAGGAAAGCGAGCCCGGAGGAGGCGCTATCACAAAAAAAGAAGAAAAGACAATCATGGGTGCGGATGAATTCATATGGATTTTCCTTATTGGAGCTCTTCAGAACCGAAATAATAAATAAAAGGAAAAGGTCTTATCCGATAGAGTTCGTCTCGGTCATCTTATTAAGAAGGAAAGAATGAGAAAAGTTTTGTGTTTGCGTGTATTTATTCTGGGATTTATCGGAATCATATTATTAAATATTCAAGGAATAGCTTCCATTCAGAAAATACAAGTGGTTGAGGATGTCAAGGTCATCGAAAACAAAAAAATGCCAGTGTTTCTCAAAGGGACTCCCTCAAAGCTTCTTCTCCAAAAAGAGCTTACGATAGGAGAAAAAGATGATACAGGGATTTACTTTGCTCAAGTCGCCGGCTTCGATATTGCTGATGATGGTCGTATCTTCGTTCTCGATTTTAAAGAGAAAAATGTCAAGATGTTCGATTCTTCAGGGAAGTTTCACGGTACTTTCGGTAAAGAAGGCCAGGGACCAGGAGAATGGAATCTGCCCACCGGACTCCAACTGACTCCTCAGCAAGAATTAATGATTGAGGATTCGGGAAATCGGAAATTGATATTTTTTACGCTGGATGCTCAATTTCTTCGGGAGGTTTCATATTCGAAAAAGCTGAGTCTCATAAACATTCTAATGGACAAACAAGGGAATTTCCTCGGCCGGGAATTAAGTTTCGCGGAAAATCAGATACATTACGATATCATAAAATATGATCCAAAGTTCGAATCCCTGTTCAAGATTGACCGCTTGAGTATGCCGTCGCCTTTTTCAGGGAAAAAAATCAATCCCTTCGAAATCACTTCCGTCTACCAATTTGACAACCGCTCGAATATTATCTACGGGCGGAGTGACGTATACAAGATAAAATTCTATACTCCCGAGGGTAAACTGTTCAAAATCGTCCAGAAAAAGTACGATCCCGTACGTATCACCCAGGACGATAAAGAGGAGATGATTAAGAAAATCCCTGAAACTCCAGGAATCAATATCAAAGAAAATCTTGTATTCCCAAAAAACTACCCTCCTTTCAGCTATGTCTTCTTAGATGAAGACAATCGCCTCTTTGTGCGTACATATGAAAAAGGAGCCGAGAAAGCCGCCTACATCCTCGATGTTTTCGACTTTGAAGGCCGGTTTATCAGTCGCTGCGAAAGCCATGGACTTTCATTCAAGTGGAAAGGCTCTAAACTCTATACGCTCGAAGAAAATGAAGGGGGATATCACTTACTCCGCCGCTACCAGGCAACTTGGGAAAAGTGACGAAGAATTGATCGCTCTTAGAAAAGGTAGGCAAAAATCTTGTAGCGAGTTCTATTCTGCAAAAGCCTGATGTCCAAAATAGTCCATAAGGAATTCCATCGTAAGCATTTAATCGAACAGCAAAGTCAAAGCTCACACAAAGGAAGAAGCCGAGCGTGTGGGTAAATACATGATCCGACCGCTGATTTCGCTCAAGCAACTATCTTTTTTAGAGAAGGAGGGCCAAGTTAGCTACCAGCATGGGAAATACTAGCAAGAGGTGGAGGGGCATGCTAAAAAAAACATACTGTCTAGTCTTGAAACAAAAAAACTAATAGTATATATTTCTGGAAAGATGAAATATTTTCTTTACCCATTCCTCTTAGTTTACAGATTAGGCTGCATGGCCCGCAATTGTTTCTATAACTTGAACATATTCAAATCAAGGAAGGCTCCTTTATATGTCATTAGTATTGGAAATATTTCATTCGGGGGATCAGGAAAAACCCCACTTGCCATGAGCTTGCTGTCAGCTCTTCTTAATGAAGGATTAAAACCTGCGTTGATTTCCAGAGGCTATAAAGGAAACTGGGAGAAAAAAGGAGGAGTACTTTCTAACGGCAAAAGCATCCTGGGAAAATGGGAAGATTCTGGCGATGAACCTTTCATGGTCGCCCTTCGAATCCCTCAGGCTGGTATCTTCGTTGGGAAAGACCGGTTCTCTTCCTGCAGGAGAGCCGATAATTTAGGCTTTAATGCAGCTGTTTTAGATGATGGATTTCAATACAGGGGTCTCTCCAAGGACATCGATATCGTGCTTTACGATCCTGCAGAAAGAATTTTCCTGCGTGAACCTTTCTCTTGCCTGAAGCGGGCAAATATAATTCTTGTAGAAAAAAGGATCGATGCTCGTACAAAAAAAAGAATAAATGAACATTTCCCAGGGACTTCGCTTTATGAATATTCTGTGAACGTCAAAGGATTTTTCAGATTGGGGCAGAATAAAGGCGAATCTTCGTCTGTTTTAAGAGGAAAAAAAACTCTTGTTTTCTGTGGAATCGCCAGCCCCGAGAGATTTTTCTCCCTGCTGGGCACAGAAGGAATAAAGCCGGACGTTTTCCTCAAATTCCCAGACCATCATTCTTACCCGTCTTCATCATTAGATAAAATCATAACACTGTCTAAAAAAATCAAGGCTGAAGCAATCATCACTTCAGAAAAGGACGCCGTGAAAATTGTTAACTTAGATGATTTTCTCAAAATACCAATTTACGTCCTAAAAATAGACTTCAAACCAGAAAAAGCTTTTTTCACCAGTGTTCTCTCTTCCCTCAAAGCGGAGAAAAAATCGCGGAATATCATATAAACATGACATTTGACAACTCGTATATACCTATAATATAAAGTTCTGGTAGTCTTTTAGAATCAAAATTACCATCTTAACATTTCCAGATGGCACGATTACAAAAAGGATAAATCAGTTCTAATGGGAAAAGTTGGAGATCTATTCGTTGTTCTGCTTTTTCGCATAACTAAGGTTCTGTTCTTTTTCTTTCCACGTAAATTCTGCTTGTTCCTGGGACGTACCGCCGGTCTGATTTTTTTTCATCTTGACAAAAGACATCGTTCTATCGCTTTATCTAACTTGAAGTTAGCTTTTGGCAGTAAAACTTCCCTTCCCGAATTAAAAAGAATCGCCAAGAATTCTTTTAAACACTTCGGAGAAGTTTTATGGGACCTCATAAAGATTTCTCATTTTAATGACAAGAAAATAAGCAGATTAGTGACTTGCGAAGGAGAAGAAAACTTACAAATAGCACTCAAAAAAGGCAAAGGGGTCCTGCTCTTTTCTGCTCATTACGGGAACTGGGAAATTGCTTCCACTTTGCTTTCTAAAAAAGCAAAGCTAAATGTTATCGCCAGGATTTCAGACAACAAGCTTCTGGAAATTTACATAAAAAAAATCAGAACAATCTACGGCGCAAAAGTCATATACAAACATCAAGCTATCCGCGAAGTTTTTCGTTCGCTCCGGGCAAACGAAATAGTAGCCATCCTCGTAGACCAAAATGTTCTTCAAGATCAAGCTGTATTTGTTGATTTTTTTGGTAATCAGGCTGGAACAACTCCAAGCTTGGCCACTTTTCATTTAAGGACCGGTTCTCCCATCATTCCTGCCTTCTGCTATCCTTCCTCTCCAGGCAAGTACCATATTAAAATACAAGAACCATTACACACTACTATAACAGGAAACACTGATCAGGATATCAAGAAAATCACGCAACAGTGCACTAAAATCATAGAAGCCCAAATACGAAAAAATCCTGATTTTTGGCTCTGGTTTCATAACCGCTGGAAATCACAGCCAGAGAACCACAATAACGCTCAAAATTAAGAGCCGGTTTAAGCTTTAAAACCAGGCAAGAAGGCTATTTTGCTTCGGCCCAGTTGATCCCTCTGCCCACATGAACTTTCAAGGGGACTTTCATAGGAAATACATTTTCCATCTTATCTTTAACGAGTTCCTCTAATTTGTCGCATTCCTCTCGTGGCGTTTCAAAAACCAGTTCGTCGTGGACCTGCAAAATCATTTTAGTCTTGAGCTTTCTTTTTTTTATCTCATTCCAAATATCGATCATTGCTTTTTTTATAAGATCAGCAGCTGTACCCTGAATAGGAGTGTTAAGGGCAATACGGCAGCCGGCCTGTTGAATTATTTTATTTTTATGTTTGAGTTCCGGGACTTGCCGAATCCTCCCAAAAAGAGTTTTTGAAAAACCCTTTTCCATAGCATCCCTTACACTTTTTTCTAGAAACGCTTGCACTCTAGGGTGTTTTTCAAAGTAGATATTTATAAACCTCTGGGCTTCCGCAACGGAAGTATTAAGTTCCTTGGCTAGAGAAAAAGCTGAAGTGCCATAGATTATGCTGAAATTGATGATTTTTGCTCTTCTGCGTTGTTCTTCCTCGAAAAGCATGCTTGCATTTCTAAACACTTGATCCACAGTCTCCTGATGGATATCCCGGTCATGCAGAAAAGTCTCGATTAGAGAAGAGTCCTCGGAAAGATGCGCCAAAACTCTGAGCTCGATTTGGGAGTAATCAGCAGAAATAAAAAGGGTTCCTTGTGCAGGAACAAACGCCTGACGTATTCTCTTGCCTAATTCTCCTCTTACAGGTATATTTTGAAGGTTGGGATCACTGCTTGATAATCTACCTGTCGCTACAACAGTCTGGTTGTACGAAGTATGAATCCTCCCTGTCTCTGGGTTTATAAGGAGAGGGAGAGAGTCAGCGTAAGTCGATTTAAGTTTGGCAAGCTTCCTGTACTCCAGGATATATCTTGCTATGGTATGATCTCTTGCTAATTCCCGAAGGACAGTAACGTTAGTGGAAAAACTTCTGGTCTTTTTTGTTTTTTTTGAGGGCTTGATGCCCTTTTTTTCGAAAAGAATATGTGCAAGCTGCTGAGGTGAGTTTATATTGAATTTTTCGCCACTCTCATCGTAAATTTTTCCTTCCAAATGCTCAAGTTCCTCCTGCAGCTCATCTGATAAATTTTTCATGGCTCCTGAATCTATCATTATTCCCCACATCTCCATATCTGCAAGAACCTCGATTAAAGGAAGCTCAATATTTCTGTAGAGTGCAGCCGCTTTTCTTTCCTGAACTTTTGGCCAAAGTAAATACCCGAGCTGTAGGGTTATATCTGCGTCCTGACAGGCATAGGGAGCTACTTTGTCTATATCGACTGTATTCATGGTCTTTTCATTTTTTCCCTTTCCAACAATCTCGTAATATGAAGTGGTTGGTACTTGAAGATATGTAAGAGCTAACTTGCCCAGATTGTGCTTTCCCCAGTTAGGTTCTAATAGATAGGAAAGAACCATTGTATCCAGATCTATCCCCTGAAGAATTATCCCTTCTTTTTTTAGAACAATATAGTCATATTTTATGTTTTGCCCGATCTTTTTTATGGCAGGGTCAATCAGGACTTCTTCAAGGAGTTTAAAAGCTTTATCCTTCGAGATCTGTTCCGGAGCATCTGAGTAGTCATGACAAAGGGGGAGATAGAAAGCATGGCCAGGTTCAACTGAAAAGGACATCCCAACCAGACGGGCCCGTGTTGGCATAGGGCTGTCTGTCTCAGTATCAAGGGAGACAAAACCTATTTTTTTTATCTGAGACACGAGTTCCTTCAGCCGGGACTCATCCATAATAATTTCATAGCTTTTATACCCCTTATCATTGGCCTTCGTATACTCAGATAGAAGTGAAGAAAACTCTAATTCTTGAATAAGCGGAATTAGCTTTTCAATGTTTGGTTTTGAAACAGATAGTGATTCAACGTCGAAATTCAGGCTAAGTCCCTGTTCGATCGTTGCAAGTTTTTGGCTTAGCTTAAGTTGATCCAGATTGTTTTCTATATTTTCTTTCAGAGTTTTTTTGATTTTATCAAGATTCTTAAGCAAGTTATCCAGTGAACCAAATTGGTTGATGAGTGCCTTCGAAGTTTTTTCCCCAATCCCCGGTACTCCTGGAATGTTATCACAAGAATCGCCCCACAAAGCAATCACATCAACAATCTGGGAAGGGGCTATTCCAAATGTTTCTTTCACCTTTATTTCATCAAGATAGATTCCTTTAACAGGATTATATGCTGTTGTTGACTTGTTCACAGTCTGGAGCAGGTCTTTATCGGTTGAGACAATTACAGTATCTAAGCCATGGCTGTGGCCTATGCATGCCAGACTTCCAAGGACATCGTCCGCTTCATAATTCTCGTATTCAAAGAACGGGATATTAAGGGCATTTATGACTTTTTTCAGTACCGGAATCTGGAGAACTAGATCTTCTGGCATAGGTTTGCGGTTGGCTTTATAATCCTTGAACATTTTGTGGCGTATTGTAGGGCCTTTGACATCAAAAGCTATCCCTAAGTAGTGTGGTTTTTCCTGTTTTATTATCTTTCTCAACATTGATACGAAGCCATATATGGCATTGGTAGGAAATCCCTTCGAATTAGAAAGTTTATGAATGGCATAATAAGAGCGGTAAAGAAGAGAGTTGCCGTCAATTAAAAAAAGTCTTTTCTTAGCCATTGATTTATCCAGGTTAGTATATAGGAATTACTATCAGATATTACAGATGGTCAAATTTGCCTGCAGAGATTTCTTTTAGGATTGTTTCATGTTGTTCTTTAATAATTTGATTTATTTTTTCTTTGATATCCCAATTATTCAGGAAGGAAGTGTAAAAGGTTCTTCGAGATGCAAGAACCCTTCCGCATTTATATATGATTGATTCAACATAATTGGCACTTAATCCTTTGTCTTGCGTTTGCACATGGAAGTTCGTCCCCTTATGCGGGATATCTGTATTGTATCCAGGCATTTTTACCTTATCAGAGTATTATTATACTCCCACTCATAAAGATATCAAGCATTAAGTAGCCTTAAATTCCTGGCAGACTCATTCCTTTATATTTATTGACAAAGTAAAGCAAGGTGGTATAATAGGATAACTTTTTTTGAGAAAAAAAGATGCTTATAGATATTGATAGACTGTCTGAAAAAGGCCTAAAAATATGTAGAGATTTTGACTTCCTTTCTAGTGAACTTATAGAGGAAAGTGGGGTGTTTTTAAAACCGGTGCATACCGATGTTTTGATCAAGAAAACAGGAGAAGAGATTTTAATAAAGGGGAAAATTACAACTTGTCTCAGTTTTATCTGCAGCCGGTGCTTGATTCCTTTCGAGTTTCCTATTGATTCCAGTTTTGATTTTGTCTATGTTCCAGAAGAAGTTGATGTTGTAAAGGAACAATTGGATAGAGATGATGTGAATAAATTATTTTATAACAGCCGGAGTATTGACCTAAGAGAGGAGATTTTTGAGCAGTTAAATTTAACTTTTCCAATAAGACCATTATGCTCTGAAGACTGTCAGGGGATCTGCCCTGTATGTGGAAAAATTATAAAAAGTGGGGAGTGTTCATGCCAAAGGGATGAACCTGATCCTCGGCTGGAAAAATTAAAGACATTTTTAAGGAACAAAATATAAATGGCAAATCCAAAAAGAAGACATTCACACTCAAGAAAAAATAAAAGAAGAGCACATGATGCTATAAATGTCCCTTCTCTGTCTCTTTGTCCCAACTGTGGAAATCCAAAGTTACCACACCAAACTTGTCCTGATTGTGGTTATTACAAAGAACGGCAGGTGATTGAAGGGACAGAAGAATGACATAAGGGGTGCACATGAAAGTAGCCGTTGATGCCATGGGGGGAGATTTCGGCCCTGAAGTAACTGTTCAAGGTGCTGTTAAAGCTTCTCAAGAATTTCAAATAGAAGTTCTTCTAGTAGGAACAGAAAGCCTCATTAAAAAAGAATTGGACAGACTTGACTGCTCAAACAAAAAGGTTTCCTTAATAAAAACCTCGGAATCTATTGGTATGGGAGAGGCGCTTTTTTCTTTTAGAAGAAAAAAGAAATCGTCAATCTCCATCGGCCTCCAGCTTGTGAAAGAAAGAGAGGCGGATGCTTTTGTCAGTGCTGGAAACACAGGTGCAGTTGTGTACACATCAAAAAAAGTATTAGGGGCTTTGGAAGGGGTCGAGAGGCCTGCTTTATCACTCCTCGTACCTACATTAAACGGACTGACACTCCTTGTAGATGTAGGAGCTAATGTCAACTGCCGTCCTCATCATCTTGAGCAGTTTGCCATAATGGGCAGAATCTTCATGGAAAGTGTGATGGGTTTGAAAAATCCCAGAATAGCACTCATGAGTATCGGAGAGGAGAAAACGAAAGGAAACGACCTTACGAAAGAAGTTTACAAAAGACTTGCATCTTCTTCCTTGAATTTTATAGGAAATGTCGAAGGCAAGGATATCTATTCTGGGAAGGCAGATATTATAGTAAGTGACGGCTTCACCGGGAACATTGCTCTAAAAACAAGTGAGGGGGTTATTGACTATTTTGCTAACATGGCACGCAAAGAAATTATGAAGAATATTTTTGCTAAGCTTGGGTATATTCTACTGAAGAGACACCTAAAAAAAGTCTATAAGAGAGTGGACTATTCAGAATATGGGGGAGCTCATCTTCTCGGTATAAATGGAGTCTGTATAATCGGCCATGGCCGATCAAATCCTGTTGCAGTGAAAAACGCTGTGAGGTTGGCTAGAGATTATGTGGCAGGCAAAGTCCAGGAAAAAATTAAAAATGAAATTTCCGGATTTTCTCACAACCTTAGAGAAGCGGAGGCTTAAAATGCTTTTTTCAGGTAAGGTTTCTGTAATAACCGGCGCCTCCCAGGGCATTGGAAAAACCATTGCATTTGAACTTTCAAAGGAAGGAGCAGAGGTTGTTCTTATTGATATTCAAAGGGAAAAGCTGGAAGAAGTTACCAGAAACATAAGGGCTTCCAGCGGGAAAGCCACAGCTTACTGTGTGAACGTCTGCAACCTTGATGAAGTTGCTGAGACTGTAGCGTCCATTATCCACGAACACAAGAAGATTGACCATCTGGTAAATAATGCAGGAATTACAAGAGACAATTTGCTGATGCGGATGAAAGAGGAGGACTGGGACTCTGTTATTGAAGTAAATTTGAAAGGTGTTTTTAATTTATCAAAATCTGTGATTAGGAATATGGCTAGTAACAGGTATGGCCGCATTGTTAATATCTCTTCAGTTGTAGGACAGATGGGGAATGCTGGACAGACCAATTATTCTGCTTCCAAAGCAGGGGTTATTGGTTTTACAAAGTCATTAGCAAGGGAAATTGCTGCAAGGGGAATAACCGTTAATGCTGTTGCTCCAGGTTATATAGCAACTTCTATGACTGAGAATCTTTCCGAGCAGGTCAAGAAAATGTTCATGGATATAATTCCCATGAGGAGATTTGGAACTCCGGAAGAAGTATCACATGTTGTGAAATTTCTTCTTTCTGACGAGTCGGCCTATATAACAGGCCAAGTAATAGGCATAAATGGCGGGATGCTTATGTAGCATCTTCATGATTTATTAATTTAAAGAGAGGAGAAAAAACATGGAGAAAGAAGAATTACTACAGAAAATAAAGGCAATCATTGCAGATAAACTCAGCATTGGCGAAGATCAGGTAACAGAAGAGGCCTCTTTTATCGATGATTTGGGAGCTGATTCTTTAGACACGGTTGAGCTCGTCATGGCACTAGAGGATGAATTTGATATGGACATATCTGACGAAGAAGCTGAGAAATTGACTACAGTCGGCAAGGCTTTAGATTATGTTTCGACCTATCTTTCCAAAAAATAAGATTCAACAATATTTCATGGTAACATCTTTTTCCCCCTGGAGGGGATCTCTTTGAGAAGAGTTGTTATTACAGGTATAGGCCTGGTTTCTCCACTGGGAGTCGGCAGGGAGAAAAACTGGAAACATCTTCTTTCAGGCAAAAACGGGATCGGACATATCTCGAAGTTTGATACTTCCGGTTTCTCCAGCAAGATCGCAGGAGAAATTAAAGATTTTGATCCGCTTGATTTTATTGAAAGAAAACAGGCCAGGAAAATGGACCCATTCATACAGTATGCTGTTGCAGCTGCTCATCTGGCAGTTGAAGATTCCTCTGTCAAGCTAGCTCTACTAGAGGGAAGCAGGACCGGAGTTTATGTTGGATCAGGCATAGGAGGTATCGGTTCTATTGAGAAGAACCATAAAATATTGCTTGAGAAAGGACCTACTCGGGTTTCCCCTTTTTTCTTAATCGCAACAATTATTAACGAGGCCTCAGGCCAGATTTCCATAAAGTACAGAACAACAGGCCCGAATTTGGCCAATGCAACAGCTTGCTCTACAAGCACACACTCTGTGGGCGATTCTTTCAGAATTATTGCAAGGGGGGAGGCAGATATTATGCTTGCTGGAGGGGCAGAAGCACCCGTGACTCCACTCGGAGTTGCTGGTTTTTGTTCAATGCGAGCCCTTTCCGTTAGAAATGATGAGCCTCATAAGGCTTCTCGACCCTTTGATGCTGATCGTGACGGCTTCGTCATAAGCGAGGGAGCTGCAGTACTTGTGCTTGAGGAATTAGGCAAAGCTTTAAAACGGGAAGCAAATATATATGCAGAAATAGTAGGATACGGCACGAGTGGAGATGCCTATCATGCCTCTGCTCCATCTCCGGATGGAAGTGGTGCCTGCCATGCAATGAAAGGCGCTCTTGAAGATGCTGGAATCGATCAGAATGAAATAGAGTATATAAATGCGCACGGGACTTCTACTCCCTGGAACGATAAAATTGAGACTTTAGCTATTAAGAAAGTTTTCGGGAAGAAGGCTTATAAAATAGCTGTAAATTCGACAAAGTCAATGACGGGTCATTTGCTGGGAGCTGCAGGAGCCCTCGAGACAGGCATAACAGCATTATGTCTTAAAAACCAGATAATGCCGCCTACAATTAATTATGAGAAGCCAGATCCGGAATGTGACTTGGATTATGTTCCAAATAAAGCCAGACCGTCAGAAATAAATTATGCTTTGAGTAATTCTTTTGGATTTGGTGGTACAAATGGGTCTCTTCTATTGAAGAGATTTAAGGAATGAGATTATAATGAACATCTTTGTTTTTATCAAAAGGGTCCCAGATACTGAATCCAAGATCAGGATAAACACTGATACAAACAGTATTTACGAAGAAGGTTTAAACTTTGTGTTAAGCACTTATGATGAATATGCGTTAGAGGAAGCTTTGCGCTTGAGGGAGGAAAAAGGGGGTAAAGTCACTGTTACTTCTGTTGGAACAGAGGAAGCTTTATCGATCTTGAAGAAAGGCCTGGCTATGGGAGCTGATGAAGCCGTACTTTTAAAGGATGATGAACCAGAAAGATATGATGGATTGAGAACAGCCAGGATCATAGCCCAAGCCGTAAAGAAAAAATTTCCTGATTACACACTGCTTCTTTTTGGAAAACAGTCCGTAGGAGCGGATAATGCTCAGGTTCCTGCGATGGTAGCAGAGTTGTTGAATCTGCCTCAAGTTAATGTTGTGACAAAACTTGAAATCAAAGAAAATTCAGGCGTTGCTTACCGTGAAATCGAAGGGGCGACTGAAAAAGTTAATTTCCCGCTTCCTGCAGTTATAAGTGCACAAAAAGGATTAAATGAGCCTCGTTATGAAACCCTAAAAGGAATCATGATGGCCAAAAGGAAACAGATCCCTGTGGTTTCTCTACAGGATTTAGGTCTGTCCGAGGAAGACCTTGTTTCTCAGTTAGAGATAGTCAGAATGCAAAGCCCTCCTGAAAGAAAGGCTGGAAAAATCATCGAAGAAGAACCAGCAGAAGCAGCAAAGAAACTCGTGGAGTTTTTACGCAAAGAAGCTAAGCTTATCTAATCTGAATTATTCATGTATACCCAAATTATTCACTTCAGAAGGAGAAATGAAATGGTTTTAGTTTATATAGAAGTCAGAGAAAATAAGGTTAAGAAGTCTTCCTGGGAAATTCTTTCTGAAGGAAAAAGAAGAGCAATTGAATTGAATATGGAAGCATGTGCAGTTTTTGTTGGTCATGATCTGGATGTTCTTGCTCCTGAGGCTTTCCAGTACGGAGCATCAAAAGTGTACTTGCTTGAAAATTCTCTCCTAAGCAAATATTCTCCATCAGGGTTTTCATATGCCCTTTTTTCCCTGATTAAGGAAATTAACCCTGAGATTATCCTTTTCCCCGCAACATCTATGGGTAAGGATTTAGCACCGAGACTGGCTGCAAAACTAGGTGTAAGCTTGGCTTCTGATTGCACTGAGACAGCATCCAGAGATGGGAGGTTAGAAGTTGTCAGGCCGATTTTTGCAGGAAAAGCCCTTGCAACTTTTAAATTTAAATCATCTCCCCAGATAGCATCCTTGAGACCCAATGTCTTTCCTCTTATCGAACCCGTAAAAGAAAAGGGAGAAGTTATAAAAAAAGATGTAGAAGTTCCTGAGGAGCAGGTAAAAGGACAGACTGTAGAAATCATAACAGAACAAGGAGTAGAGATCGACGTGACTGAAGCTGATATAGTAGTTTCTGGGGGAAGAGGGATGAAATGCCCGGAAAATTTCAATTTGCTAAGGGAGCTTACTTCTATACTGCCGCATTCTGCCATCGGTGCTTCACGATCCGCAGTAGACTCAGATTGGATAGATCATCAACACCAGGTGGGACAAACAGGGAAAACGGTCTCACCGGACATTTATATGGCATTTGGAATTTCAGGTGCGATTCAGCACTTAGCCGGCATGACTTCTTCAAAATACATTGTAGCTGTAAATACAGATCCAGAAGCATCTATTTTTAAAGTAGCTGATTTTGGAATAGTCGGGGACCTTTTCAAGGTTATTCCTTACCTCAAGAAAGAATTAAAAAAGGTTCTTTTATAAGGGAAAAGGCTCAGATAATAGCATAAACAATAATTGGAATTATAATTCCAAACACGAGGCTGACCAAAACTTCTGTCAGGCTATGTCCCACATTTTCTTCCAGTCTTCTAAATTCTTTATTGTCTTTCGTGAGTGCATTTATAATTTTGGACTGTTCTTCAATAACATTCCTTACCATAAATGCATCATACATTACGACCAGCGCCAGGATTACGCCCAAGATAAAGAGAGGCGAAAATCCTGTCTCTAAGAACAATGCCGTAGCTGAAGAAACAACTAGTGATGTATGCCCGGAAGGCATACCCCCATTAGCAATTAGCTTATCCCAGCTGATTTTTTTGTCTTTAATCCAGATGATCACCGGCTTTAAGATGTTGACAAATAACCATGAAATTAGAATGCTCAGAATAAATTCTCTCATAATACTCTCTGGACCTCTTAACAATAAATACTTATTATATCTTAATTCTTTTTAAAATCCCAATACAGAAATTCAAATGATTCTATATCTATACTGGCTGACTGATATCCAGCAGCAGTTTGTTTTTCTCTGAACGGGTTTCTCCAACACTTGTCACATAGACAGCTGGTTCGTCGACAACAGGACATTTATTTTCACATATTCCGCAACCCGTACATTCAGAAGTGTCTATGAAAGGAGTCAGCGGTGTCTTAATGGTCCCATCTGGAAGTTTTACTTCCGTTTTTACCAGTTTGATGGCCTTTGGCGAGACAGGACAGTGCTCTTCGCACACAATACACGAGTCCCCGAACACCCAGGGGATGCAGCGGCTTTTATTGATCCAGGCAGTACCAATCTTTACTTGAATTTTTTTCTCCACCGTAAGTTCTTGTATGGCTCCGGTCGGACAAACCTGGGAACATAGGGAGCAGTAGTATTCACAATATCCTATTTTTGGGACAAGTACCGGAGTCCAGATTCCTTCAGGTCCTGCCTCACTCAATGCAGGCTGAAGTGCGTTTGTGGGACAGACTTTCATACACTCGCTGCATTTAACGCATTTTTGCAGAAATTTCTCTTCTGGAAGAGCACCTGGCGGACGAATGAGCTTCTCAGAAGCTCTTCTTGTAGACTGTGAGATCCGGAAAAAAGGAGCAGCAAGTACGCCTAAAATAGAGGTTAAAATGACTTTTCTGCGGGAAAGATCTATAGTTTCGATGCTTTCAGGAGTAAGTTTTACAGGAAAACCAATGGCTCCTGTAGGGCATATTGAGCTGCATGTGTAACAGTAAATACATTCAGAGCTTTTCCATTCGGTGTCCGGAAAAGGATTTGCCTGAGTCGGGCAGTGAATAGTGCATAAGCCGCATTTTATGCATTTCTCATTGTCTATTTTTAGCTTGAATATATTTCCTCTAGAGATTAGGCCCAGAAATGCCCCGAGAGGACAGACATATCTGCACCAGAACCTTTCCTGGGAGATGTTTAAGAGTACAATTATGATGAATATTATTCCTATAAAAAATCCTTGGAGAAAAATAGCATTGAGGTCGATGCTTTCAAAGAATTGAACCAGAGAGTCCCCTAAAGAAGAGAGGTTAATTTTATAAAGCACACCGATGAAACTTGAAATACTGTAGCTCAGGGCGGGCAAAAATCCGGCTGTAAAAGAGCGGTAGAGAAAAGAAAACGGGTCGAATATTCCAACCAGGTTCAATGTAAACAGGGAACCGGCAAGAATAAATATTAAAAGGATGTATTTCCATGTTGTGTGGTTTTCCTTTATTTCTTTGGGCTGCAGGAGTTTCGATTTCTTAAAAAGAAAAGAAAAAAACTGGTGAATTGAACCTAGAGGGCATACCCAGCCGCATACAATCCTGCCCATGAAAAAAGTTACTACAATGGTAATCGCTGCATATACAAAGGAGAGAAATATCATACGTGAAGCAAGGATCGTTGCCAGAGCAAGGAGAGGATCAAAATGGAAAAAAATTTCAACATTCCCTATATAATCTTCTCCCGGGAAGCGTGTCGACAATATCAGGTGAAAAAAAAGCACAAAGAAGACAATCTGGCTTAATATACGGATGTAGAGGATAAACTTATATTTTTTAGAGCGTTCTTTTTTCAATTCTCAGCTTCTCCAGATTTAGATTCCCAAGTCCTCTTTTAACAGCAAGCTGTAGGAAAAGCATCTCTTCTGGTTTTATTCCAAAAAAAGTCGTTCCTACTGCGTCCACTGCCACATAATCAGTTCCTGCCACAACGGTTTTGTGGAGTTTTACATCAGAGATTCTCCCTCCCTGCGGGCCGTTCCTGATGAGAATCCGGTATCCGTCCAATACTGTTAAGCAGGGCTTAAAAAATGCTGAAAGATCGACCATTGCATAGTCCAGTTTTTGATGGAGCTGATTTCGGCTTCCCCCCAGAGCGCCAAGCCAGTTTTTCATTCCCATTGTCAGGCGCGAAAGGCTGTGTGTTTTTGCAATGGGGGCATTGATTATCTTATCTGTCTCGACAAAATCTGTATAGACCTCCCACTGCTTAAGCCATTCCCCATTAAGGGCCATTTTTTTCAACCTGTGAGGATTGGGAAAAGAAACTTTTGCTCCAGCTTTTTTGGCAGCAGCAGCAATGCCGGACCGGACATACGTCCTTCTCGCCGGATTACATGGGTTGTCCATGACTTTGACTTCCTTTGCCCCTGCCTCAAAACAGAGTTGAACCAGAGTCTTTATCACATCAGGATTTGTGCATGCTGCCTGTTTAGGTGTCCTGTCCCAACCGATATTCGCTTTAACCATGACCACGTCGCCTTTTGAGATGAATCGTTGCATTCCCCCCAACGAAGTAACCGCTTCTCTGGTCAGCTGTTCAGGAAAATCCCCTTTAATCAAGGCAAGATCAGGATATTCTTTTCCCTGGGGAAAAACTCTTGGCCTTATGTTCAGGGCTATCCCCCCAATAGCAATGCCCTTTAAAAATTCTCTTCTTTTCATGGCGGAATTATCCTTTCCCTAATGAACGTATATAATCAAGGATCCCTTCGTAGATTCCTTGGGCGATCTGCTGGCGGTACTGGGGACTTTTTAGATGTGTCTCTTCTTTAAGATTGCTTAAGTGAGAGATTTCTACCAGAATCGAAGGCATTTCCCCACCCATAAGCACCCAAAAAGGACCGCCCTTAACACCCAGGTTTTTAACATTTTTATATTTATTCGAAAGGCATTCTGTTAGATTTTTTTGTGTTTTTTCAGCCAACTCCTTTGATTCGATGATCTTGCTGTTTTTCACTATCTTCTCGATTATTTCTTTCATTTCACTGATGTTTTTTGTAGAAGTCGCATTTTCTCGCGCAGCTACCATGTTGACAAAAGGATCCCGGCTGAAATTGAGATAAAATGTCTGTATGCCAGAATACTTCCTGCTTGGGTTAGAATTTGCATGAATGGAAATGAAAATATCTGCCTGCTTCTGGTTTGCGATAACACATCTGCTTTCTAGAGGCACAAAGATATCTGTTTCTCTAGTCAGAATGACTTCAAGCTGGTTTTGGGCACTCAGAAGCTCTTTTAAGCGCAGGGAAACATCAAGGACTATATTTTTTTCCCTGGTTGCCTTTTGTCCTATACACCCAGGATCCCTGCCTCCGTGGCCGGGATCGATAACAATTCTGTGGATCCCCAGGCCAAGCTGGCGTGCCATGCTGTAGCTCCCCTTGACGGAGTCAGCAGGTTGGGAGATTTTCTGGACCGGGACATTTTTAGCAGGTTCTTTTGGATAGATGTCTATCACGATCCTGAATGGATCAAAGATGTGCCAGATACGGTAGCGCTTGACTTTCTCGAATTCGACATCCAGAGCTAATCTTACGGTAGAATTGCTCTTTTGAGCGATCCTTATCTGAAGGAGATAGTCATTCTTGACTGGGATACTTTTGCCGTGCAGGATTGGGTTCAATTTTGCTTGGTAAATGTCGACGTAAATTCTGTCTGGAGAACTAAGTTCGTTATAACTGTACTCTCTGAGTTTTCCGACATCAACAACAACACGCGTATATGATGAATTCGTCCAGTGGCGGAGGCTGTTTATTTCAATTCTGGAGTCAGCATAGGCAGAGGAAGTGAATAATATTATCGAGAACAACAAAAGCAGCAAGTAATATATTTTCTTAATCGTTATCACTTGAAATTCTTATAAGTAATAGTCAACCATAAAACCAACCTCCAGTTCAACGGATAGCAGGTTTAAACCTCATGCCCCAAACTTCTTAAGTTTTCCCGCATGAGCTAACATCAAGGGCATGGCATAGATTGCTTGAAAACGCCCTAAATAGCCCTGGCTGCATGCTTTTTCTGAAAATATTTCTACCAAATCTGTCTGTGCCGACCGGGAAAACAGCATAAATGGATTCGGATGCCAGGAATGTCCTTTCAACAGGCAGGGGGTGGAGTGGTCCGAAGTAATTACGAGCACATCAGGTTGGAGGTTGAGAATGCGAGTAATTAAAGAGTCTGTTTTTTCGATGATTTCCTTCTTCAGCTCGAAATTACCGTCTTCGCCCGCAGAATCAGTCTTTTTGATATGCATGTAGAAAAAGTCATATTCACCGTAGTGTTTTTCCACAATGTCAAAAAGATCTTCAATCTCTGACCCTGCGTTTAAGATCTCCATACCGACAAGTCTTGCCAGCCCCTTATACATAGGATAATTCGCTATGGCGGCTGGTCTCAGTTTATATAATTCTCCCATTGTAGGGATGGAAGGATATGTGGCGAATCCTCTTAAAAGGACAGTGTTGGCTTTTTCCGATCCTTTTAAGATATGTGTTGCCTTGTCCATGAGACTATTTGCTATTTGTGCAGACCATACTGCATCCTCGGAAAGAGCTCCGGTGTAAACTCGGGGTTTGTTTTCCTTTTCAGGGTCAGCATCAGAAAGCTCGTCCGAAAGCCCCTTACCAGTGAATTTGACGACAAACCGGTGTTCCTTGCCTGGAAAAAATGAAATCTTTATTCCCTCTATTTCATTTAAAGAGTCATTGAGCTTTGCACACAGCTTTTCGTTTTCTACGGTAGGTATTCTGCCTGCCCTGCGGTCAACGATGAGGCCATCTCTTAAAGTGGCAAAATTTCCCCTTGCGACCAAGTCTCCCTCACCTACTTCCACACCGACTCCAAGTGCTTCCAGAATGCCTCTGCCGAGAATGTATTTTGTGGGGTCGTAACCGAAGAGCGCAAGATGAGCCGGCCCGCTCCCTGGAGTAATTCCCCGCGATATTGGGTCTGTAAGTCCGCAGTCACTCTTTCTTGCAATCATATCGAGATTGGGAGTGTGTGCAGCTTCAAGGGCTGTTTTCCCTTCAATCGGGATTCCTCCTAATCCATCCATAACCAGGAGAATTATCTTCGAGTCTGTTTTTATGCTTAATTCTTTTATTATTGTTTCGTTATTCATCATTAGAACAAATATAGAAAATTCCAAGGGTGAAGTCAAATACATCTTCTCTTGACTGCTTCATCCGGCACTCTCTATCTAGCCTGGATTATTCATAACTTCAGAACTCATGAAATAGGGTATAAAAAATTGCTCATAAATAACGCATTAAAGAAAGCAGTTTCGCAGTCAAGATGCATGGTTTCATTTATACTGAGTAACTGTGCCCAGTTAAATATGTTCAAAGCGATAATTTGCTTCTTCATCGGGAAAAATCAAGCGTGAAAAATATGTCGCACCGGCAAAATAATCCTTTTTTCCTATAAATAACTGTTTTTAAATACTGTTCAGGCTCATAAGGCTTGGATTAAGAAACTTATGTCATGAGTTCTGAAATTATAGGAGAATCAAAATGAAAAAAGTTTTGTTATTAATTTTAGTCTACTCCCTTTTACCATTCAATATGTTATCTCAAGAACTTAGTTATGGCAATCGTTCCGGAGAACAACAGAATTTTATCCTAGATTATTCAAAAAAACACGAATTAATGGGCAAACATTTTGCCTCTCTAAATGAGATTGATGAAAGAGTAAAGATCTTAAGTGATGGTTGGCAGAAGCTGATCAATTCTAATGATCCGGTTCTAAAAAGATTTGATGGATATGCATTACTTCTAATTTCGCAAATTGCTGGAAATGCCAGGTGGGTAGAAGAACATCTTTTAGTTAAATATGTGATACCCAATTTAATTGAGGACATCAAACACATAAAAAATAATTCTCTTTACCCGTATTTGTATTTACTGAATATACCAACATACTTTAGTGTAATTGGATATTCACTGACGACTGATATGAACCTCGATCTTTGGAATAAATTGTATAATTCACTTTATTCATTACCAGAAATTATTGATTCTGTACTTAATAAAAAAATATTAAAAGAGGGTTTTAAAAAAACATTAATATCTATCAAAAAAAATTTGCTTGATTCAGAGAAAAGTTATGAATTACTAAATGCAATTTATAACGAAAAATTAGATTTAGGATTTAATCTTTTATTTACAGCGTTATCCCAGGGACCAATTGTTAAAACTAAATTAATACGCCCCGGAAAGCTCCTATCCGATAAATTTATGTCAAGTAATCAAAAAGAAAAAGCCTTCGCAACACTGGATTTATTATCTCAATATACAATCGAACAAGAACTTTCACGTGATTCTCTTAAATCATGGTATTTAAATGTTGATAAGCATAATGGCGAAGCAAAATATAATTTAATCAATAAAAAATCTATTAGACCTATTCTAATTAGGTCTGAAAATCAATATAAGTTAAGTGGAACCTATCTAAATTTAACAACAAATAACCAATTCGACTTATCGAAGATTAATAACCAATATATTCTGATTGATTTTTGGGCAACATGGTGTGGACCTTGTAAGGCAGAAATACCTGATCTAAATAAATTTCATTCACTCTTTAAGTCAGAAGAAAATATTATTTTTATTACAGTTGTATGCGATGCTGTAACAAAAGGAGCAAAAATAAATGATATTAAAAATTTTATAAAACAGAAAAATATTAAATATACCGTCCTTTATGACACAGAAGAAAAATCTCTCGTAAAACGATTTAATGTAAGTGAGTACCCAACTAAATTTCTTCTTGACAGAGATGGATATATTTTAGAAAGGACACGTGGAATAAGAATTGTTGATTTAAATATTGCGGAAACATTTTTCAGAAAATTGTGGGATAAATAATATTTACACCATATAACATCTGGCTGCAGGCAACCGCCTTCAGCCATGCATTTTTGAAAGTTGATTGGTATGTAAAATTTTTTCATGTTTCGACAGGTCGGGGCCTGAACCCGGCCTGTTAGCCTTAATAAAGGGGTCAGGTCTTCGTTTGACTGTTAGTTAGTTTTTTGCTACAATTTTTGCATGAGTAGGCCACTAAAGAGTCCAGGGACGGAGGTTTAATTCTTGAATTTATTTAAATTGCTTCTATCCGAAAAAGGATTCAGTGCTTGACCTCTTTCTATTGACGCTTACTTTGATTCCAAATTATTTTTCTCTTTTATATCCTCATTTGTTGTAGCAGGCAGTATCGATGAATGTAACTCTGCGCTCAAATTGACGACCGAGCAGCAAAAGAAAATGCAGAAGATG
>AWNV01000009.1 GCA_000493965.1 Candidatus Aminicenans sakinawicola JGI OTU-1 | reverse complement strand
ACATGACTCTGTGCCGCAAGATTATATATTTCATCAGGTTGAACCTTTTCTAGAATACGGTTCAGATTACTAGAGTCGGTCATGTCGCCATAATGAAGGAACATTTTAATATTTTTGTTATGAGGATCTTTATACAGATGGTCTATTCTTTTCGTATTGAAAGTAGAAGCCCTACGAATAATACCGTGTACTTCATAGCCTTTTTCAAGCAGAAGTTCAGCAAGATAAGAGCCATCTTGACCGGTGATACCTGTTATTAATGCTTTTTTCATATTGATAATTATTATTCTATTAAGTTCCTTTTGATGCGGATCTGTGCGGAGAAAGCATAAGGCTCAGGATTTCAGCAATTAGGACATCCATTCAATAATATATTTTGAGAACTCCTTAAAATCATTCAGGCTCTGGAGGTTATCAAAGAGTTTTGCTGCCTTTAGGGCGTTCCGGGCCGAATCCTCATCAAAAATATCCCACGGCAGTGTATAGGAAGACTCTTCTCCATAATTGGTCATAAAGTGCTCCTCAACACCGAGGACCAGAAAGTCTGGCAAAATTTTCTTAAGTTTATCCTTAATATCAGAGGGAATTTCAGCATCACGAATCAATTTAGCCATGTGTTTTACCGGCTCATGAGTCCTGGGTGAAATTCCAAAAAGCATCAAAACCGCTTTTCCAGCATTTTTATTTTGCTTTTTTAGCATAAATTCTTTCTTATAATGGGATTTAGGCAGGCTACCGCCGGTGGGCTTTTTGGGTAGATAAATTTTCATTTGCCTATTCAGGCCTGCTCGAGTACGGCTGCGCACCCAGTTAGCTGCACAAACATAAACTCACTACCTGTCCTTCTATATTCTACGCTGTTCTATCTTGCGCTGTTCTGTTCTATTCTGTTATATTCTGCGCTGTACCAGTATGTTCGCCTGATTCATCTATATTTCATTTAAATTTCATTTAAAATGAATTCATTTATTTTCTTTTCCAGCCTTTCGGTTGTCTGCTCAATTTGCGTATCTTTTTGTATGGCCTGCCGGAAGCGGCGGCTCATCTGGCTGATGCTGGATTGTTTTAAGGGCCGAAAAAGTGGCATTATTTCCCGGTTGCTTAAGCTCGTGTATTTTTTTATAAGATAGATAGCCGCATTGCGCGAAAGAACCGGTGATTGGGGAAAGGCTTTTTTTGCAAGGTTCGTTATTTTCTTTGCCGCTTCTGTTTCATCTTTTGAGGGGAGCTTTTCATTCAAACGCGACTTTTCCTTTGTTTTCTTTCTGAACTCTTCATCCCCGAGAATTGCGGCTCCTTTCAGGCTGGCAAAGGGTGAGGGGATTTGTTTCTCAAGGCTCTGTGTGATGAGCCTCCTGTAGGCCAGGGAATCGCTGCTTGTATTTTTGTTTAGTCTTCCAAGGAGTATGTCATAGGCAATCCAGTCTTCCCTTTTTTCTCTATCCAGGTATCCGGGGAGGCTGCTCCACCTGTAAAGGAAAACAGATTTTGTTTCTTCTTTTCTCCGTGGGAGAAGGTGAATGTAGAGGCTGAGTTCGGCCAGATGGGCTTCTTTGTTTAGAACAAGAGAACGGAAGCGCTGTTTGAATACTTTTTCCTGGCGCATGTGGCGGCGGTTAAAGAAATTTGCGTATCCGCTGTTTATGTGGTGCATGGATTGGGAGAGATTTGATTTTGAAGTCTCCATGAGAAAAGCATACTGGTTTTTAAGGAGGACATAGGCATAGAAGATGAGTTTGTGCTTTATTTTCTGCTGGCGTAGGAGGTCAATAAAGAAGAGCCTGTCCTCATCATCTATGAATAGTTTCTGGCCGTTTATTCCCACAGAAGAGATGTAGTAGAGGAGGGAAATTCCTTCTATTCTTTGCGGATGGCCCATCATTCTTCAGGCAATTGGTTAATAGTTCCCGGGAAGTTCTCAGGCAGTTCCCAATCTTTTATGAAACGATAGATACTTTATTTATTTTGGAAGGATTTGTCAAGGCCTGTTTTAGTTTTTCAACAAAGACTGCCTTATTTCTTATCAGAGAACAAGACTACACCCTTTGCTATCATCGGGGCGATTACGCTCCTCAGTGTTTCGTATTCATTCTCTGAATATACATGCGGCTCAAGCAGGGAAATACTTAGAGTTTTCTTCACCGTGGCAAAGACACCTTTCCTCTCTTTACCCTTGTAAACAACGAGGAGGTCAATATCGCTGCCTACTGTGTAGTTCCCATGGGCATAAGAGCCAAACAATACTACAAGGGAAAGGGAAATTTCTTTTGCCAGATCTTCTATCTTTTTCTTTAGTTTCTGGATTAGCTCTTTTCTATCAAATTTTGGATAGAAGATCCGTACAGAACTTGACGATTCTTTCCGCATATCTTATAAGTCTCCTCGCCTCTTCTTTTGTGTATCTACTCCTTGGAGAACCGGACGGATGGGCATTAGGATATCTTGATAATTCCTCAGATTCGGAAGTTTTAGCATCAAACCACAAGTTCAAAGAATATATCTAATTTTATCAAACATATTTTCTTCTAACAAGTGTCTATTTGAAGAAGCAGGGAAATGGACAGACCCATTCAGTCCCCTTAGGAAACGTCAGAAGACAGGCGGATGCTGGCTATTTTTCCTCGAACATATGAACTTGTTTTAGGATCAGGTATCTGCCTTGCCCACCTTTCTGCTTTTTTGCAATTAAGGTTTCAAAATGCTCAGAAAACATCCTTTTTTGCAATCAAAGTTTCAAAATATGGCTACCTCCATATTTTTGTGCTTTTGTATTTCGCCCCTTCTTCACTCAGTAATTGCAATATTTCCTCCTCCATATCTGAAGGCACCAAAAGGACACCGTCTCCCAATTTATACTCTTTCCTCTCAATTAAGCCCTTTTTCTGGCTATAATATGATTTATCATTAACCTTTTGAGAAAATCTGTAGCCAAATAGACCTCTATAAATAGCTGACTTATTTTTTGAAGTAAGACCTTTTGTAGAATAAATTATTAAAGACTTAGGTTGTAAATTTTTTCCCGGCTTTCTAATTAGCTCAATGTCCGGTCTTCCCCAAATAATTGTTCCCTCTTTTGATATATTCCAAAGGAAATCTGTATCAATATCATCAGGATCGTTCAGGTTTTTCATAACAAATGAAAATGAATGAGCCAGATCATACTTCTGTGCAATTTTTGAAGAAATTCCTAAACAAATATCCATTTCTTTTCCTACTTCAGGATTATGCTCTGCATCAAAAAGCATAAGTACATCTATATCACTCTTTTTAGAAATCTCACCTTTGGGAATAGATCCAAATAATACAACATATTTTAAATTTGGGATTTTATCAGCTTCGTTTATAAAATCAATTATCGCACCTTTTAAGTCCTCAGGAATATTCATTGGGTTTAATTAAGGGGCTAAGTTTCTGATTTAATGTAATCATTTTCTTTTAAATAAGAGCTGATCTTGAGGAGCACACATTCCGCCTCCTTTTTTAATTCTATGAAATCTTCATGCGTGAATATGTACGATGGATTATAATCAGCTTCTTCTCTGTACTTCATGAGCTTTGAGAATATGTGAGCGTCCTTTGCTTCAAAGACTCCCCGCTTAACGAAATGCAAACCAAAGAGCCGAAGTGCACCCTCGTGGCTTTTAGGTTCAAATCCTTTTGTCAGGAGCAGTGCTCTAATTGTGTAGAGGAAAGCGTAATATAGTTTTGCTACCGCGTCCTTAACAAAGTTGTTCTCGAAGAGAAGATCAGAAGCTTTCATGGCTTCATGAGCCCGGCTTATCTCCTCACGAATATTTTCTTTTTTGTTTTCCTCTCTCATAAAGTGACACCATCTCGTTCAATATCAAGAACAATTCTTCGTTCTCTTTTCTTAAGATGATAAAATTCCTCTTGTGAAATAATAAAAGTAGATATTGGCAAAAGGTATCTAAGCTCAATTTCAGCGACTTTGTCGAGAATCTGGTTTTTTATTTCTCTGGTCAACCCACGAACAATAATGGCCACATCTATGTCGGATTCATCATCGTAGTCTCCTCGGGCTCTTGACCCGAAGAGTATCATTTTAAACATTCGATTACCCAGGAGATTTTGCATACTTTCTTTTAGTTCATGTAGCGGCGCTTTCGCTGCTTTCCTGTCGTGTTCAGACATTGTGGCCGGTCCCTTGCTCATGCTTTATGTTCTTTATGAATTTCTTATTTCGGTGAAATAATAGCATAAACTGATAGCTCTGGTCTATTGCATTTATTGCGTTACTCAATTTTTGGGTCAATTTAATTTTGTTTCCTCCCTGAAAGGATTATATCATATGAAATCATGGGACGCGTTACCGATTTCAGAAAATCGGTACATGTCCCTGATTTCAAGTCCATCATCATCCTCTTCCTGGCTTCCTATATCAATTAATAAAACTTCATCTGAAAGATTGATCCCAAGTGATTTTAATCACTTTCTAGATACTTAAATAACTCTTTGACTGTACCTGACTTTACTTTGCCTTTTTTATAATTTTTTTCTGCGTTTTTTGCTCTTTCTGCTATTCGTTCCCTCTTGGCTTCTATTAGCTGTTTTTTTGCTAGCTCAATTCCCCAATCAGCTTTGGCCATTATTTTTACCAATTCTTCAAACTTCACTTT
>AWNV01000008.1 GCA_000493965.1 Candidatus Aminicenans sakinawicola JGI OTU-1 | reverse complement strand
CTCTTTACCCTTGTAAACAACGAGGAGGTCAATATCGCTGCCTACTGTGTAGTTCCCATGGGCATAAGAGCCAAACAATACTACAAGGGAAAGGGGAATTTCTTTTGCCAGCTCTTCTATCTTTTTCTTTAGTTTCTGGATTAGCTCTTTTCTATCAAATTTTGGATAGAAGATCCGTACAGAACTTGAAGATTCTTTCCGCATATCTTATAAGCCTCCTCGCCTCTTCTTTTGTGTATCTACTCCTTGGAGAACCGGACGGATGGGCATTAGGATATCTTGTAGGGATATATGCCTTATCCAGCTCCAACGCCCCGTTGAATAACTCCTCTGGGAAATCATGTTTTTTCGAAAGCTCCTTCAGCAAATCTGCCACTGAATGCCCCCAAGCTTCTGCTCCCATCCTCTGGAATACCGCCTTTATGGCCTTCTCCCCTGATTGCTGGGCCGAGAAACAGGCCCAATTATAGAAGCCACTCCGTACATCATTTCGGGCATGCTCCAGATCGCCACTAGCCTCATCCAGCCAATCTTTGCTTCGTTCCACTTTGATAACTCCTCAGATTCGGAAGTTTTAGCATCAAACCACAAGCTCAAAGAATATATCTAATTTTATCAAACATATTTTCTTATAACAAGTGTCTATTTGGCAAGTTCTTGCCACTTTTCCTTATCAGATATTCATTCAACATCTTTAAAAGTGTAGTTTTGCCTGATTGGCGGGGGCCCTTAATTGCATAGATTTCCCTGCGGTCAATCCATTTCTTCAACTTAGACGCGGATGAAGGCAAAACAATATTTGACACGGATTTACATGGAGAATTCATATTTATAAAAGCCATTTCCAAAAAGGAACGATATTTACCTTTATATTATTTTTCGTATATGAGGCTTCCCGATTAAATGTAATTATCTCGGCGTCTCTAATGGTAAGCTTTTCGCATGTCTTTACTAAGCCTTTTATTTCTCTTTCCTTATTGTGTTCTCCCAGTTCCCAAGTAGTCTGGATAGCATGGATCTCTCCGGTCTGGTCTTTCACTACAAAATCACACTCTCCATTTTGATCTGCATAGAAAATCTCTCCTCCTTTTCGTTTCAATTCAAGAAAAACAGCATTCTCCAGCAGCCTGCCGTAGTCAACAGTTCCTACATTTCGTGTTAAACCTGTATCAACTAAATATACCTTTGGAGGATTACGTCTTCTTTTATAAGCAGAAGAAGTAAATAACCTTGTTTCGAAGACAAGCATACTTTCTATAAAATTATTATAATAAGAATAAAGATAGTCTTTGGAGAAAGGAAAGCTTCCTCTGTATTTTTTCTCAAATGCAGTCAAGGAAAATTTAGCAGAAAATGAAGAAAAAATGTTTTCTTTCAGGGTTTCAAGCAGAGGGATGGAGGAGAAAAGTCTTTCCGCTCCGCCTTACACCATGTAAAATATTTACCTTTCTGAGATTGTCAGAAGCAAACTTTGTCGGCTCGATTATATCTTTGCGCGGAACAATTCCTGTAATCTCATTTAGTATAAATTCTTCGTTTGATTTAATGATGTCCTTTATTAATTCTGAACTTATCATTTTTTTAATCCTTATTTTAAGGATATTATAACTCTATTTTGTCCTTATGTAAAGGATATAAGAGTGCATATGCGGATGAAAACAAAAAATAAGGAATTTATTTATCCGCTGATTTTATAAATTCTTTTGTTTTTTTAATAAAAGGAGGATAAAGCTTGAAAGCATCTTCAATAAATTTAGTTATTTTATCCCATTTAATATCTATGTACTCATGAGTTAAAATATTTCTCAACTCAACAAACCGGGAGAACCTTTTTGCAGTATCTTCTTCCAGGAATCCTATTGCAAAACGAAGTAAAGTTTCCCTGTAGGTCTGAGGAATTTCTTTTTTCCCAGAAGCAAGAATTATCTTTGAAATATCTATTGCTGACATAACTAAATTCTCTACCCATCTTTCCACATTCCTTCTTTTATCATTATCCTGTATATATTCCTGTCTGGTTAATTTTTTGAATTTTTTTATATCTGCAAATTCATTTTCCAGAAATCTAATATGAATTCTTAAGACTGATTTGTCCTCTTCAGAAATAGATTTAGCTCTTTCGGCAATTTCATAGAATTCCTTTGTAAAATTCCACCAATCTACAGCTTCATAATGGGTTTTAATCAAAAGGTTAATATAGAGTTTTCTGTCTTTCATGCATATATTAATACCTGAATTAAGAACTGAAAATAGCAAAGATGGACTGGCACGATTTAATACTAAAAAATCAACCTTATTTGATTCCAGGATATTCTCTAAATCTCCCCATATTTCGTGTTCTTCCCGGTATCTCCTATCGGTTTCTAATTCACAATACTGATAGGGTTTGAAATAGACAGCAATATCCCAATCTGAAAATGACCTTTGGTTTCCTTTAGATATTGAACCAAAAACAAAGGCTAAAATCACAGAATCTTTCTTTTTAAAATACTCCCTAAGCTGCCCTATTTTTTTCTGCTGACCAATCATATTATAAGAATACTTTAAAACCAAAATCTGTTCAACAGATTTAATTTATGAAGGTATAAACGTTAAAAAAGGTACCTAAAAACGGTACCTGGTACCTCTTCTGCTTTTTAGCTGCTTTTCCGAAAAAGGGACCTGGTCCCATTTTTTAACACGTAGTACCATTTTTTAGTTTTGCTTATTCTTATAATCCTCTATGAGAGAGTGGAGCAGAGTTTTATCTTTTTCAGGCAGATTAAGAGAGTCTATCGTATCTTTTGTAAACAGCTCAAGCGATCCTGCTATGATCTTTGATGTCCTTTCTCTGTCCCCTCGAAAGTTTGTACAGAGAATAAGATAGGCTCTTGATTCTATCAGAATCTCTTCGGCAATGGTAAATTTTCTGGAGAGCTCGAAAACTTTGGCGAAACTTTTTTCTGCATCCCTGTACTTTCTTAGGTTGTACTGAATTTTTCCTGTAAGACGATATCCCCTGAGTTCATCCGGGTTTTTCTTTATGAGATTTCGGAGTATCTTTAAAGCATCTTTTTGCTTGTTGTTTTCCATGTGAATTGCATAGAGGTCATAGTAGAGAGAGACATCTTTGGGCTTTGCCTTTATTTTTCTCTCAAGTTCCTTGACAGGGTTTACAGTCGGTTTTTTCGTCTTTTCTTTTAGTGGAGAGGTTTCGACTTCTCCTGCTTTTTCTTCTGGTTTTTCCTTTTCAGGTAGTCTCTTTTGTTCGGCTTTTTGTTCGGCTTTCAGTAGTGGTGGGGGCTCTGCCATTTTAAAAGTCTCAAGCAGTTTTTCAAGAACGGCACGGACAGAGTCATCTATGTCGATGTTTTGAAATCCTTTGTCCCCCAGTAAATTATTAGCATCTCTTAAATATCTCTCGCTCTTCACGTTATCCTTTAAATAATAATGGCTGAGCCCTAGGTAGATGCAGCCCTTTGCCATAAGGTCATCTCTGCCGTGAAATCCAAAATTAGCCAGCTCCAGCTCTTTAACAGCATCTTTGTACTTTCCAGCAAGGAACGACTGCACTCCTTTTTGGAGGAGATTGGTATAAAAAGGATCTATCTGCTGGGTAAAAAGTGCCATGCTGCCGGCAGCGGTAATGCATGTAACAAGGAATGCAAAAATTATGAAAAGGGGAAAAAATGCACTTTTCTTACACATTACTATGAAGGAACTTCTTTTTCGCATTGCTATGCTCCCTGCCGAGGTAATCAATTGTGTGGCCATCAGCTATGTGTTTATCAACTGCAGCAGCAGATAGGCAATCAGTTCTGCGCCCTATGAGTAATTCATTGTGCGATCACGGGGTAACCAATTGTGACAAATATGATTACAACCCGGCTTTAACTTAAGCCGCTTTATTTATAACCCTACAACCTTAATTTGTCAAAATAACAAACCAAAAAAGGTACCTGGTACCATTTTTATTTTTTATGTACAATTACGAAAAAGGTACCTGGTACCATTTTTTATAAACAGTTCAGGTTAAAGAATTTACTTGTAATTGTGTTGCTGGTGTTATATTTTGGATTAATTATTCAAGGTAAAAGGCTCCATGAACAAGAATAGATTATTCAGTCCAATTGTAACGTTGGAACGAGAAAAGCCAACACGTTTGGAAAGGTTTCTTTCCCGTGTCATGCTCTTTGGGGAAGATTGCATCAAGGTTCCTCTGTTCCGCTGCCAGCACTGTGGGGAGTGTATCCTGAGCCATACGGCTTTTATCTGTTCTCAGAGGTGTCCTAAACGATCACGGAATGGTCCTTGTGGAGGTACGGGTGAGAATGGTACTTGTGAGGTATATCCTGAACGCAAATGCATCTGGTATTTGATCTATCGCCGCGCCAAGTTGTTAAATAGAATTTCTCTGTTGAAGAGGACCGAAAGTATTCACAATTGGAATTTAGAAAAAACGTCAGCCTGGCTTAATGTATTTAGAAAAAGGATAGAGCCTCCGGTAATTTTTCTGCGGAAGAGAGATCGAGATTGAAACTAAGAGAGAAAATCGAATCAGGACGATTTGTTGTGACAGCCGAATTGGGACCGCCCAAAAGCTGTAATGGCAGCGTCATTCGTAAGAAAACGGCTCATTTTCGTAAGGGGATATCCGCTGTCAATATAACAGATAATCAAACTGCCATTGTGAGACTTTCCAGCATCGCTTCTGCCAAGATTGTTCTGGAAGAAGGGCTCGAGCCTATTATTCAGATAACGTGTCGGGATCGCAACCGAATAGCCATTCAGAGCGACCTGCTGGGAGCTGCAGCTCTGGGTATCGAAAATGTACTGTGTCTCACAGGGGATTATCAAACGTTTGGGAATCATCCAGAGGCAAAACCAGTTTTTGATCTCGATTCCGTGCAGCTTATCGCCACTGCAAGGATGATGAGTGATGGGTTTTTTCTCTCCGGCGAAAAGATGAAGACAGCCCCTGATTTCTTCATCGGAGGAGGAGCTAATCCTTTTGCAGATCCTTTGGATTTTAGGGTGCTGCGCCTGGCCAAGAAGATCCGAGCCGGTGCTCAGTTCATCCAGACACAACCCGTTTTTGATCTCGACCGTTTTAATGAATGGATGCACGGTATCAGGGAACTTGGCCTGCACGAACAAACGACAATACTGGCCGGTGTCATGCCGGTCAAATCAGTCCAAGCTCTTCTTTATATGAAAGCAGATGTACCCGGGATGCGAATCCACGAGGATTATATCAGACGAATGGAAAGGGCCGAAGAACCGAAAGAAGAAGGTGTGCGAATCGCCGTTCAAATCATTCAGGAACTAAGAAAGATTGAGGGGGTAAAAGGGATTCATCTCATGCCTTTATTGTGGGAGAGTATTACACCTCGGATTTTGGAAGAATCCGGTTTGATGGAAAGAGAGTAATTACAGATTAAGAGGTAATGAGATATATTAGGACCATGTGATTATGTTGTAATTACGTGGCGAATACGTAGTGATTATATGGTAATGATATAGTAATTACGTGAATAAATCTTAAGGCAGGTAGATGGATAAAAGATCATTTCGACAGCGTATTGAAGGGGAGATCCTCATCCTGGATGGCGGCTATGGGACAATGCTTCAACCACATCTGCGACCAGGGAGCTGTATTGATTTAGTCAACATCGAAAAACCTGATTTGGTGAGCAGAATGTATTCTGCCTATGCCGAATCAGGCGCTGACATTGTTTCGACTAATACGTTTGGTGCCAGCCGTGTCAAACTTCAAGAATACGGTTTAGGTGATAAAGTCAGAGAGATTAATTTTCAAGCGGCAAAATCTGCCAAGAAGGTTGTTGGTGATCATGTTTGGATAGCCGGATGCATCGGTCCTACAGGAAAACTTATAGAGCCATTAGGAAAACTAACGTTCGATGAGACATATGAAACCTTTCGAGAGCAGGCCACTGCCCTTGCTGAAGGCGGGGTAGATCTTTTCTTATTGGAAACGTTTTCTGATCTGAAAGAGATCAAGATAGCAGTGCTCGCACTAAAAGACACTGCTGATCTCCCTATTATGGCATCGATGACATTTGATGAGAGCTTCCTCAGTTTTACGGGGACGGATCCCATTAGTGCAGCGAATGTTCTTGTTTCACTTGGAGTGGATGCACTCGGGGTGAATTGTTCCACAGGGCCAGAACCAATGTTAGAAGTTATTGGAAGATATGCATTAGTTACAGACTGTCCACTTTTTGTCGAGCCTAACGCCGGTATTCCTAAGCTTGAAAAACAAAAGGCCGCATATCAAGTTACTCCTACAGAGATGGCTGATTTTGGAGAAAAGTTTGTACAAATCGGCGCCAATATTGTTGGTTCGTGTTGTGGCAGCACACCTGAATATACGGAGGAACTTCGGAAGCGCTTGAAAGGAAAAAAACCGTTATCACGGAGAGTAAATCCTGTGCTCCGACTTTCGAGCCGCGTGCATACCGTAGAAATTGGATCGAGTTTGCCTTTTTGTATCATTGGTGAGCGTATCAATCCAACGAATAGGAAAGATCTGGCAGCAGAGATACGAGGAGGGAAAATTTCTTATATCCAAAAAGAGGCACAGAAGCAGGCAGTGGAAGGGGCGTGTGTTCTGGATGTGAATGTAGGGATACCGAGTATCAATGAATCCGGAATGATGATGAAGGTCGTACGCGGTATCGAGAACGTTGTAAAGATTCCACTTTCCATTGACAGTATGAATTCTCAAGCCGTGGAGGCAGCTCTCCGGGAAAGTTCAGGAAAAGTTCTAATCAATTCTGTTAATGGTGATGAGAGAAGCCTGAAAGACATGATCCCGTTGGCCAAGCGTTTTGGGGCTGGCCTGCTTTGCCTTGCTGTTGGGAAGGATGGTATTCCCAAGACAGCGGAGGGGAGGCTGGCTGTATTAAAAGAGATTATCAAGACCGCCCAAGAGGCTGGGATTGCCCGGCAGAATCTTATCTGTGATTGTTTAACGCTTACTGTCTCGGCACAGCAGAAACGGGCCGAAGAGACACTAAGGGCGGTACGGATAGTTAAGGAAGAACTGGGCCTACCGACTGTTCTTGGGATTTCCAATATATCCTATGGTCTTCCAGAACGAAGCCTTATCAATTCAACATTTCTTAGTATGGCTATGGCAGTTGGTTTGGATGCTGCTATCATGAATCCGGGTGATGCTCGAATGATGGAGACGGTACGGGCTTCATCAGTATTGACAGTGAGGGACAAGGATTCCAGAGAATTTATCGAGAGTTATATCAAGAAGAAACGAGTAAGAAAGATGGAGGGAGAGAGAGGGAGAGATGATTTGGCTATTGAGCGTGAGCAGGAGCGGGAGCAGGGTCTGGATAGGTCGGAGCGAGAGAGTAATCGGGATGAGGGTAGTACTCTTGATCAGGATCGAGTTAGGTTAGGCCGGTTCCCAATAGAGGAAGATTGGGGGATAATGCAGGCCTTTATCTTGGGTAATCGAGATGAAATTGGTCCTTTGGTTGAGAAGATCCTGGCGTCTGGAAAATCAGCCTTGGAAATCAACAAACAGATGCTTATTCCGGCCATACAAGAGATAGGCAGGAAGTATGAACGGAAGGAGATCTATCTCCCTCAGATGATTCGTGCTGCAGAGACGATGCAGCAGGCCTTCCAGACACTGGAGCCCCATTTTGGCAGTTCTGAAACGACGGCTCAGGGGACGGTATTAATCTGCACAGTCAAGGGAGATGTGCATGATATCGGTAAGAATATTGTAGGCTTATTCCTCAAGAATCATGGGTTTCATGTAATCGATTTGGGGAAGGATGTGCCAGCGGAACGAATCGCCGAAAAGGCTCAGGAAACTAACGCCGATGTTGTGGGATTATCGGCACTAATGACGACGACGATGCAGGAAATGCCCAATGTCATCGATACTTTACAGAAGGTTGGATCGAGCGCCAAGGTCATTGTAGGCGGAGCTGTAGTAACAAAAAAGTACGCAAAGGACATCGGTGCTAGTGGGTATGCCAAGGATGGGGTTTCTGCTGTTGATATGGTAAAATCACTGGTGGTAAAGTGAAAAAAAAGGTACCTGGTACCTTTTTTGGAAGTTGTATTATTACGGGAATGGATGTAAACTATATTTCCCAAAAAGAGAGAAAAATGACTCAGATCGAAGAAGCAAGAAAAGGCAACATCACCGCAATCATGAAGAAGGTGGCTGAAGAAGAATGCCTCCCTGCCGGAGAAGTGCTCGAGTTGGTAGCAGAAGGCAAAGTTGTCATCCCTTCAAATCCTAACCACTCCCCTATCCATCACGTTGGCATCGGTAAAAAACTCAGGACAAAAGTCAATGTTAACATAGGAACCTCAATGGACTTTCCAGCGCTTGAAGACGAAGTCAAAAAAGCCGAAATTGCAGTGAAATACGAGGCAGATACTATCATGGACTTGAGTACAGGCGGCGACATAAAAAAGATCCGCAACTCAATACTCGATAAAGCACGCATTCCTCTGGGAACAGTACCTATCTATGAAGCCGCCATCAAAGCCATCGAACAGCGCGGCTCCATCGTGGATATAAAAGAGGATGACATCTTTAGAGTGATAGAGGATCAGGCCAAAGAGGGAGTAGACTTCATTACCGTCCACGCAGGCCTCACATTAAAAGCAATCGACAGGCTGAAGAATCAGGGACGTGTGGCGGATATCGTATCGCGGGGTGGGGCTTTCCACCTTGCATGGATGCTTCATAATCAGAAGGAAAATCCTTTATACGCAGAATTCGACCGTCTGCTCGAAATCGCCCGCAAATATGACGTGACTCTGAGTCTTGGGGACGCGCTGAGGCCAGGAGCTATTGCGGACTCCACTGACCGCCCTCAAATTGAGGAGCTGCTAACCCTGGGCGAACTCGTGAAGCGCGCCAGGGAACAGAATGTACAAGTCATGGTGGAAGGGCCAGGTCATATACCGCTTGATGAGATTGCAATGAACATTAAAATTCAGAAACGTGTGTGTCAGGAAGCTCCATTCTATGTTCTGGGACCGCTTGTGACAGATATTGCACCTGGGTATGACCATATCGTCTCGGCTGTGGGTGGCGCAATTGCTGCTTCGGAAGGGGCGGATTTTCTCTGTTATGTGACTCCATCAGAACATTTAGGGCTTCCGTCGGTTGATGATGTTAGGGAAGGGCTCATTGCCTCGAGGATAGCTGCCCATGCTGCCGACATCGTGAAGGGTGTAAAAGGCGCAAGGGAGAAAGATTTGAAGCTTTCAGAAGCAAGGAAAAAGCTCGATTGGGATGCTCAGTTGGAGATTGTGCTTGACCCACACAAGTTTAAAGATATAAGGAAAAAAAGAAAATCAAAATCAGATGCCTGTTCCATGTGCGGTGACTTTTGTGCTTTGCGCATCGTAAGCGAATTTCTTAACTCCAAGGGAAAGGTTGATAAGTGTAGCTTCTAGGGGGGAAGCTGCTGTCTGCGGTTTTTTGGGGAAAGCAGATGGCTCCCTTTTTAAGAGAAAGAAGTGGATGGCTTAGGCTTTTATAGGAGGGCTTAAGTCAGGGGCTGAGGGCTACGTTTTATTGGGGAGAAATTAGAGTGGAACGAGAACTGGCTGTAGATTCTATAGTGAAATGGCTGACGGCTGCAGTTCCTAGAAGGGAGCTTGGGGAAAGCACGGGTGGCTGCACTTTCTAGTTAGGGGGTGGATAGTTCCTTTTTTCAAGAGGGATTAAGTGAATGACTGCAGCTTCTATAGGAAGGCTTAGGGGTAAATTGATGGCTACAGCTTCTCGAACAGAGCTTAGTGGAGGGAGTGTTGTCTGCACTTTCTAGGGGTAGGCTTCTCTTCGGGACCGCAGGCGTACCTCAATCTACGCTCAATTTAGGGACATCAACCCTGTTTGGAATCCAGCAAATCCATAAACTGGGACTTGACTGCCTCGAGATAGAATTTGTCAGGGGGTTGAAAATGGGGAGCGATACGGCAGGACAAATTAAGAAAGCGAGCCAAAAATACGGAGTGAGCCTGAGTGTACATGCGCCGTACTATATAAACCTGAATTCACCGGAGGAAGGAAAGCGAATTGCGAGCCAGGAGAGGATCATGCAGTCGGCAAGGCTGGCAGAGATGTGCGGTGCTAAAAATGTCGTGTTTCATCCGGGATATTATGGAAAGGGAAGCGCTGAAGAAGCATACGAGCGTGTCAGAAAGGAAATCAAGGAAGTTATTTCAATCCTGAGGCGGGACATGAATCGGGTTGTGCTGAGACCTGAGACCATGGGTAAAAAGTCACAGTTTGGCTCCCTTGAGGAAATCCTTTTTCTGTGCCGGGAGATAGACGGAATTCTACCATGTGTTGATTTTTCGCATATCCATACGAGAAGTGGAAAAGCAAACACTTATTTAGAATTTCACAGGATTTTAAAAAAGATAGAAAAGAAGCTTGGTAAGGAAGCACTGAAGAATATGCATATCCATGTGTCTGGGGCAATATACAGTGATAAAGGAGAAATAAAGCACATAAACCTGCAGGAGTCTGATTTTCGCTATGATGAATGGGTGCAGGTGCTGAAGGATCTGGATGTTGAGGGTTCGGTCATATGTGAGAGCCCGGAGCAGGACAAGGACGCCCTTCTACTAAAAAATCTTTTCAGCGTAACTTCCTAAAAATGGTACCTGGTACCTTTTTTAATTGGTACCTGGTACTTTTCTCGACATCGTCTTCTTCCATTCTGAATTTCCAAATGGAGAGTGCCGATTTATTCCCCGGCGAATTACTTCTAACTCCCTATCAGTAAGAGGTTGATCTACATATTCAGACCAGTTCGGAGGTAACTCAATGGGAATATTATCAAGAAAAGGATTATGGACTTTGCCAATTCTTTCTTGATGGCTTGACCATGACCAATTCTTTGCTGAAACAACAAGGTTGGCCCTAACTGGATTTCTCTCAACGTATCGCAAGATAACTAATAAATGATTATCTTCTTGAATTACAAAACTCTTGAATCTTCCCTGCCAAAGGTGGCCAGTCGTTTCATGAACCCGTTTATACTGAATGAAATGGCTCCTCATTAGGCAGTGCATCCATTTACTTAAAAGCACACCTTTATCAGGAGATAACACTATATGGAAATGGTTGGGCATCAAACAGTAAGCAAAAATATTGATACCAAAATCCTTTTTTGATTTTCTTGTCAGATTTAAAAAAAACTGAAAATCATTATATCTATAGAATATCTTTCTCTTATTGTTACCTCTATTTAGAACATGATAAATTAGTCCGTCATTAAAACATCTAGGTTTTCTTGGCATTAAAATGATAGCAAATGGTACCTGGTACCTTTTTTGGAAAAATGGCATATCTGAAAGAAAAGTACCAGGTACCAATTTTTATTGGGAAGTATCTTGAGTTCCTTGGGTCTCCTTGGCATTAGTTTTAGCATCATCCTTGATATTGGCTTTTGCATCGGCCTTGGCATCAGCTTTTCTTTTAATGGATCTTATTAAACCACCTATCATGGCCAAAATCCTGATCAACCTGTCCTCTAGGTCAAGAAAATCTCCTTCAGCTAAATATCCGAGGTCACGGGATATTATCAGTCTTGTTCTGAGTCCCGCTGCAGAAGTCTTTGCCATTTCAAGGAACTTTATAAATTCAGAATCTATCCCCCTTTCCTTGCCTTCTGCTATATTTGAAACAACGGAAATTGCTGATTCTCTTAACTGATTTCTCATTGCAATGTCATCTTTTAAATTGCCGTCTGTTGAAACTCTATATATTTCCACTGCAAGTTCTTTTGCTTGCTGCCAGCATCCCAAATTTGTAAAATTATAAAAATCATTCATGTTCTCCCTCCTTTTCCGGGTATTTTCTTCCTCATTCAATAGACGAACGGCCTAAAAAATATTCTCACTTATATTTCAGTTGGTACAGAAAAAGAGAAAAAGGTACCTGGTACCTTTTTTTATAATTCAAATGAGAGTACTCTGTGGGAATGACATTCGATATTCACTGCAACAGGCATAGAAGCAATATGGCATGGAAATGACTCTACATGGACTGCCAGAGATGTGCACCTTCCTCCCAGCCCCTGGGGTCCGATCCCTAGTCTGTTTATCCTTTCAAGCAGCCTTCTTTCCATGTCAGCATAAAAGGGGTCAGTATTATGAGAGCCAAGCGGCCTTCTGAGGAGTGCTTTTTTAGCCAGGAATGCAGAGTATTCGAAGTTGCCACCAACTCCTACGCCAACAACGGTCGGAGGACAAGGGTTTGGCCCGGCTTTTTCTACAGTCTCGACCACAAAATCTTCGATTCCTTCCAGGCCTACGGCAGGAGTCAACATGCGGATAGCACTCATGTTTTCAGCACCTCCTCCCTTGGCGATAAAAGTGACTTTGAACACATCTCCCGGAACAACATCCCAGTGTATGAATGCAGGAGTATTATCCCCAGTGTTTTTACGCCTGATGGGGTCTTCGACAACGGATTTTCTGAGGAAACCTTCCTTATACCCGATTCTAACACCCTCTGTGATAGCTTCACGTAGGCTTCCTAATCCATCATCTTTTGACAGCCTGACATCTTCGCCCAATTCAACAAAAAAGACCGCAAGTCCTGTATCCTGACAGAGTCCTAGTTTTTCTTCTCTGGCGATTTCTGCATTTTCAAGTATTTGTTTGAAGATTTCTTTTCCTACTGGAGACTCCTCTATGACGCTCATCTCTTTGATGACTTTGAGGACATCATCCTGGAGATTGAAATTCGCTTCTTGAACGATGTCTTTGATTCTGTCTCTTACCTCAGCCATGCTTACAGTTTTCATATGACAACTCGATGTAAAAGCTTTTTCGCTTTACGGAATTTCAGTTTATGATTCAAATTCCAGCCTGTCAAGCAGTTCCTAAACAGTGTGCAGTTTACAGTAGGCGGTCAATAACCAGCAAGCAGTGTGCAAAAAAGGTACCTGGTACCTTTTTGATAAAACGTCTCTTTAATTTGAAAAGGTACCAGGTACCTTTTTTTTGGGACCTTTTTTTTAATTCAATCCTTGACATTCTTAATATTCTAGATTTAAGCTAAAGTATAAATACAATCTCATCGGTACGGTCTGCCAATACCATCTAGACCAAACAGACAATTTAGGACATTAAAACGGAGGTAGAAATGCCATCAAAAGGATATGTCGAAATTTCTGTTGAAGGGTGTAAGGGATGCAATTTATGTGTAATTCACTGTCCAACAGAATGCCTGGCGCTTAACACTTCTGACACAAACAGCTACGGCCTGCACTATGCCTATCTTGCAGACGAAGATAAATGCATTGCCTGCATGAACTGTGCTGTGATCTGCCCGGATGCAGCAATAACAGTGTATAAAAAGAAAGCTTAAATTATGGAGGAAAAGTTGGGTGAAATAAAATTTATGAAAGGTAATGAAGCCTTGGCTGAGGCGGCAATCCGCGCCGGACTCCAGGCTTATTTTGGATATCCAATAACGCCTCAGTCAGAGGTAATAGAATACCTGGCCAAAGAAGAGCCAAAGCACACCTACACTCTTCTGCAGGCTGAAAGCGAAGTCTCAGCCATCAACATGATCTACGGAGGAGCAGGTGCAGGCGCACGCGTAATGACCACAACATCCTCACCCGGATTCTCTTTAATGCAGGAGGGCGTTTCCTATATTGCCTGTGCAGAGATTCCCTGTCTTCTTGTCAATGTAGTTCGGGGAGGGCCCGGGCTTGGGACCATTCAGCCCAGCCAGGGAGACTACTTTCAAGCTGTCAAGGGCGGAGGCCATGGAGATTACCACATGATCGTACTCGGCCCGAATTCCGTGCAGGAGATGGTAGATCATACGTTTCTTGGTTTTGAACTGGCGGACAAATACCGCTGCCCCGCACTGATCTTAAGCGATGGAGCCATCGGCCAGATGATGGAAAAAGTAGTCCTGCCCGAACCCGTCCCCTACAAGCCGAACAAACCATGGGCCACAACAGGAAAACCTCCGGACAGGGAAAGAAATATTCTAACATCCCTTTACATCCAGTCTGAGGAAATGGAAAAAAAGAATCTTATTCTTCAGGAAAAATACAAAAAAATAGTCAAAAATGAAGTACGCTTCGAAGAATATCAAACAGATGATGCTGAAATCGTTATTGCAGCCTTCGGCTTAACATCCCGTATATCAAAAAAAGTTGTAGACCTTGGCAGAGAAGAAGGAATAAAGATTGGACTCTTCAGACCTATAAGCCTGTGGCCGTTTCCCATGAATCAGATCGCAGAAATCGCATCCAGAGACTGCGTCAAATTCTTTATCTCGGTCGAAATGAATGCAGGCCAGATGGTTGAAGACGTAAGGCTCGCGGTCTCAGGTAAAAAACCGGTTTACTTCTACGGGCGAATGGGAGGAATCATACCAACCCCTGCCGAGATCTTTAATGCCATCAAGGAACATATAAAAAACCAGGAATAGGAGAACAGCTATGAAAGAAGGATACAAACTCATATATAAAAGACCGAAAACCCTGCTCGATACACGCATGCATTATTGTCCGGGATGTTTCCATTCAACCATTCACAAACTGCTTATGGAAGTGATTGACGAGATGGGCATTCAGGAGAAGACAGTCGGTATCTGCCCGGTAGGATGCTCTGTATTTGCCTATGACTACATGGATGTTGATATGCAGGAAGCTGCACACGGCCGTGCTGCTGCAATAGCAACCGCTATCAAAAGGATGCTACCTGACAGAATCGTTTTCTCCTACCAGGGTGACGGCGACCTTGCAGCCATCGGCACAGCCGAAACAATCCATGCGTGTAACAGAGGTGAAAACTTTTCTTTCATCTTTATAAACAACGGTATCTACGGCATGACAGGCGGTCAGATGGCCCCGACCACACTTGAGGGCCAGAAAACCACAACATCACCCTACGGAAGGGACCCGGAAAAGGCCGGACCCCCTATAAAAATGTCAGAGATTGTCTCTCAGTTCGAGCGCGTTGCCTACGTTGAAAGAGTGAGCTGTAATACTCCGGCAAATTCCAGAAAAGCCAAACGAGCAATCAGGAGATCCTTCGAATATCAAATACAAGGCCTTGGAACAACATTTGTAGAAGTGGCTTCCAACTGCCCTTCCGGATGGAAATGTACTCCGGAGGAATCACTAAATTGGTTAAAGGAACGCGTTTTTCCTTATTATCCGCTGGGTGTTTTTAAAGAGCCGCCAAAAAAATAAAATGACAAAAATCAGTGTAAATCCGCGTTAAAACAGGAGGTTATTAGATGTTACAGGAAATGATCTTTGCCGGCTTCGGCGGCCAGGGTGTGCTTTCCATGGGTGAACTGCTGGCCTACGCAGCCATGAAAGAAGGAAAACATATAAGCTGGATGCCATCTTATGGACCCGAAAAGAGAGGCGGTACAGCAAACTGCATGGTCAACATCAGCGACCAACAAATTTCCTCACCCATTGTTAGCGAATACGACGCAGCTGTTGTTCTCAACCTGCCTTCGCTAAAAAAGTTCGAATCGAGAGTGAAAAAAGGCGGGATTCTTATCTGGGAAAGCAGCAATATAAAAGAGCCTCCCACACGGAAAGACATCAATATCTATGCGTTACCCGCCTATGAGATAGCCACCAAGGATCTTAATAATATTAAAGTGATGAACATGATCATGCTCGGGGCACTGGTCAAGCTGAATAAGCTCGTTAAGACCGAATCACTACTTCTGGCTCTGAAGGAAACACTGCCTGAACGGCATCATCATCTTATCCCGCTAAACAAAAAAGCCATTGAAATAGGGATGGGACTGGTTCAGTAGGCAGTCGGCATCAAAAAAGAAAAAAGGTACCTTTTGTTTAAAAAAAGGTACCTGGTACCAATGCTACCCTAACATTTATCATCTAACATCATTAAAATCAATGTGTTAAAACAAAATATTGCTGTAATCAATTTGAAATTGAAACCGTACCTGGTACCTTTTGTTTACCAGCGGTAGACGACTGCGGCCCAGGTAAATCCCCCGCCGAACGCAGCCATAACAATTATGTCGTCCTTTTTCAACTTACCTGCTACTTTAAGCTCGTGCAGGCCGATTGGAATGGTAGCCACAGACATATTTCCGTACTTGTGAATGTTCTTAAACACCTTCTCCGGAGGGAGCTTGAGCCTTCGGCCGGTGGCATCGATGATTCTTATATTAGCCTGGTGAGGCACTAAATAATCTACGTCATCCAGAGTCAACCCTGCTTTTTTGAGCGCTTCCAGAGCCGCTTCTTCCATTTTCTTCACAGCATGTTTGAAGACTTCATTCCCTGCCATCTGAAGGAAATGAAGCCCTTTGGACACTGTCTCTGCAGAAGCTGGCATTCGTGACCCTCCCCCAGGCAGAATAAGAAGTTCTCCAAGATTCCCATCAGCCCTGCAGTATGAGGAAAGCATCCCTGACTCATCATCACTCTCCTCAAGCACTACTGCTGCGGCCCCATCGCCAAAAAGAACACAGGTGCCTCTGTCTTCCCAATTCGTTATCTTGGTTAATGCCTCTCCCCCGATAAGAAGGATCCTCTTGTATGCACCACTTAAAATGATGGATTCCGAGATCATCATTCCATAGAGAAATCCAGAACAGGCAGCAGAAATATCAAAAGCCGGAATCTTGTCGGCCCCGAGCGCTTTCTGCACCCAGCAAGCCGTAGAAGGGAAAGGCGTATCCGGAGTGACAGTTGCAAAAATAATGAGATCAATATCTTCTATCCCGACTCCTGCATCCTTAAGAGCATTCCGAGCCGCTTCAATTCCCATATCAGAAGTAGCCTGGTCCTTGGACAAGATTCTTCTTTCCCTGATACCTGTCCGTGTAACAATCCACTCGTCCGTGGTGTCAACCATTTTCTCCAGGTCAAAATTCGTAAGGATTTTCTCCGGAACATAGTATCCTATCCCTACAATTTTAATCTGCCGCTCACTTTTTTTATTCATGTTTTCTCCTAGAATCCATACTCTATAACATACCTCTTTTCAATTTGCAAATATAGATAAGGAAATGTAAAATCGAAAAAGCGATGAAATCCTCAGAGGTTTATTCAATCTTTGTCTTGCTTTTATGCATTATCATACTATCTCCGGCTGCTGCATGGCCTCAATTGACACTCGGGCAATATGAAGATGAAGCACCTGTCCGTACATGGAACCTACTCTGGAGCACATCAGCACAATCGCTTTCCATGGGAGGCACACAGTTTGCTTTTGTCCAGGACTGTTCATGTGCGCTTACAAACCCAGCACTTCTTGACAGGCTGCCAAGAATCTCATTTGCCCTAAGCCTGTCCACAACCAGGGCTTCTCTTTCAAAATATTCCATCATTAATACCGGAGTAATTTCCACAGAAGGAAACAGCTCACTCGGCCTTTATGCGGCAGACTTCGCAGGAGTTTCATTACGTTTCAGGGGCTGGACATTTGCTTTCTGCACGGCGCTTATCGAAAATTATGACCGCCCGCACGTAAAATTAGAATACAGCTACCTTGGCAGCCCCTACGAATCTCTTGATTTTAATCAGGGAGGAGAACTTAAAAACATAAACATTTCTGCATCACATAAAATTTTCCGTAAAGTTTCTCTTGGGATCGGAGTAAACTTTGTCTCGGGTTTTTTTGAAAAAAATATCGAAGAAAACTGGACACAATCGAACATAACCATTACAGACAGTATATCCCATGACTTTAGCAGCTTCTACTTTAACGGAGGGCTCGTTGTGGATGTATCGGACAGCTTTACTGCGGCTGCCGTGTTCAGGACTCCTTACAGCAAAAAAGCCGACAGCCAGAGCCTCCTCGAGTATAATTCGCCGCAGGGAGACACCGATATAAAAATCGAAGCTTCCAGCAAATGCAGTTTCAGACAGCCTCTCATGGTCGGTGTTGGGATAAACTATAAGCCATCCGAACGCATCAGGATTGCTTCAGACTGTGCATTTTTCAACTGGTCCGAATATAAAGTCAATTATTTCGAAGAAGATCTCAAGAGAGATTTTAAGAACATTCTTAAGATAGGTGCCGGAATCGAGTATATAACTTTCCACAAATTTTTTAACAGAAACATTGAAGTTCCTTTCAGGATAGGCGCTGCTTATGACCCCCAACCGATGAAAAACCCCAATTCCCGGTATTTCTATTTTACATTTGGGATGGGAGCAAAGTACGGAAAATTCTTTTTAGATGCTGCCGGAATGGTCGGAAAGGAGAAAGGCTCAGGAGATAACCTTCTGGGTCAGAAATTCTCAATTACTTTAGGATTGTACCTATGACCTTTTCAAAACGTATAAATCAACCTCAGGCAAAGGCAGAACTGGTAATTTGCATTAAGAGAGCTCTTATTCTTCTCGCAGTGTTCTTCTTCCTGCTTGCTCCACTGCGCTCTGAGGATTATTACAACACCGCTGAAATTGTAAGCATCGAAAAGACTCCGGAAATTATTGCGAGGATCAGGAATATGGGTCTGGACCTTCTGATGGAATGGGAAGGAAGGATCTATATTCTTGCCGGGTTTGAAGAGCTAGTTAAACTTCAAATTGAAAATATCCCTTACAAATTAGAAGGCTCAGACCTCTCATCATCAAACATACAGGATGCCGCGGCCCAAAGCAGCATCAATGGAGAGTACCACTCATACCCTGAGATCGAACAGAAACTTACATCCATGGAAGTATCTTATCCTTATCTCGCCAAAGTCTTTGATATTGGCGACAGCCTTGAGAACAGGAATATATACGCCCTTAAAATAAGCGACAATGTGCAGATCGACGAGGATGAAGCAGAAGTCATTTTTCTCGGCTGCCACCACGCAAGGGAATGGATCTCTGTGGAAGTTCCTTTTTTGCTCGGAAAATATCTTGTTGAAAATTACGAGACAAGCCCTGAGATTAAAAATCTAGTTGATCGGAGCGAAATATGGATCATTCCTTTAGTCAATCCGGACGGTCTTGAATATTCCATTCACTTTTACCGGTACTGGAGGAAGAACAGGCGCTTAAACGAAGACGGAACTTACGGCGTTGACCCCAATCGAAACTATGGGTATAAATGGGGCCTAGACAATAATGGTTCGAGTCTTAATACTTCTTCGGAAGAATACCGAGGACCTGCGCCTTTTTCTGAGCCTGAAACCCAGGCAATTCGCGACCTTTTTGCACAAAAGGAATTCAAGTCATTGATCAGTTACCATAGTTTTTCCAGGCTAATCATGTACCCATGGGGATATACGAATCAGCCATCAGAGAAAGAGGCCCTTCTCAGCACTATGGCTGGGGAAATGGCTTCTCTTATTCAATCTGTAAACGGCAGTATTTATGAATACGGCCCCGCAGGCTCATCATTATATCTAACAAACGGGGACACAACAGACTGGGCTTTTGGAGTCTACGGCATTCCTTCCTTCACTGTAGAACTTCCACCGGTTGACCATATGCAAGGGGGTTTTTTTAATGCTGAAAATGACATTTATCCGATTTTCAGCGAAAATCTTCCAGCCATGCTCTATCTTATCCGCTGGTCAATCGAACAAAAAAATCAGGATGATGTGAAGCTGAAGAAAAAATATGAGAGACTGGAGAGAAAAAAGTTAAAGGTGAAGTACCAGTAGGCAGTCAACAAATGGTACCTGGTACCTTTTTAACACAGGCGGAGCTTGACAAAGCAAGTATAAACATAAAAAATATTGGAATAATTTTGAGAAAAGGATGAGAGTATTTTTCGAAGAGATTTTCTCAGCACAAAATCCCCCACCAGGTTCTCGTGAGGGAATTCCTTACTGGACTTTCTGGCTTCTTCTCTGCATCATCCTGCTTTTAGTGACTTTCATTTTCCTGCGGGATAAGGACTTAAGAAAGAGGGTGGACTCATTCTTTTTCGGAGCTAAGAAAAAGATAATTAAACTCAGACTTCAGGCAAGACTCAAAAGGCAGAAGCAAAAAAAGAAGGATGTCCTCAAAGGATTAGGACAAAAAGCCTGGCAAGAAGGCATAGAACCGGAAGAAAACGAGAACGTCAACAATGAGCTTAGGAAACTGGAAGAAAATCAAAATAATCTCGATAAAGAATTAAAAGGTATCGAATCCAATATAGACAAGCTTAATTCAAGCCTTAAGGCAAATGTCCAGGAGTGCGAAACACAAATCACCAATCAAAATTTCAGAAAAAAGCCTCACTGCGAAAGCCTCCGCGAAAGTAAAGATAAAGAAAAGCAGATAGAAACAGTAATCGCTCAGATGCAGAACGGCCTGGAAGCAACAGCAAAAGAAATAAGTTCTTTAAAAACAGAGGCTATGGGACAAGAAGAAAACGGCAATCTTGCGGAAAATGAGAAAAAAACAGAAAAAAAGGAAATCAAAAAAAAGATAAAAAATTTAGAAACGATAAAGGAAACAAAAGACCAGAAAATTATAATACTCGTTGGACAAAAATTAACGCTAGAGAAAGAGAGCCAGAAACATCAAGAAAAAATCGATAAGTATGACGAAAAAATAAAAACCACCGAAGAAGAGAAAAAACAGCAGACTCAAGAATTCCAGAAAGAAATCAAGGAATGGGAAAAAAGCAAGGTAAAGGTTTATGAGAAAATCAGGACTCTGGATAAGAAAGGCGAACCCCTTTTTATAAAACTGGGGGAGCTGGCAGATAAATCAAGAATCGAACATAAGGAACTTGTTATATTCTATTCCAGGATAGACAGGACGAACAAACGTATAAATGGTATAGGCAGACATATTAAAGAGTTGGAATAAAAAGTAGGCAGTAAGCAGTCGTTAAAATGGTACCTGGTACCTTTATCAAAGAGATATTTAACCTGGATTATTCACAAGTCGAGGTTGCTGCAAATGCAAGGCACAGCGCATGAAGTTGTGGTCCTTCACCACGAATGGGCTGTAACGAAGCAGATGCGGTAAGATCGGCTCGCCTGTAAGGTAAAGAATGCCGATAATAGATTTAGATTATATTATATAAATAAGATAGGATAAACTAGTTCTGAGACTTCTATGAAGAAGGATCCAAATTGGCCATATTTGTTACATGGTATCAGCAATTTTTATGAATAATTCAGGTTAGTGCAATGAAGCAGAGAATGTTAGTCCACATCTGTTGTGCTCCTGACGCTCTTTATGTCATGGACATTCTTAAAAACGACTTTGACATAAGCGGGTACTTCTACAATCCTAACATACATCCGCAAAAAGAGTATAAGCTGAGACTTCAAGAAACAAAAAAAGTGGCTCGAATCATCGACTTTGACTTCATCGAAGAAGAATATGACGACAATAGGTGGTTCAAAATAACCGAAAAATACAAGCAAGAACCTGAGAAAGGAAGAAGGTGTGATATCTGCTATGCAATACGACTGGAAAGGACGGCACGTAAAGCTGCAGAACTGGGCTTTAACAGCTTCACCACAGTCATGAGCCTGAGTCCCTGGAAAAAGGCAGATGTACTGAACAGAATAGGCAGGATGTTCGCCTCCAGGTACAAGATTCACTTTTTGGAGTCAAACTTCAAGAAAAAGGACGGCTTTCGCAAGAGTGTTGAACTGAGTAAACAGCACAGACTTTACCGCCAAAACTACTGCGGCTGCCTCTATTCAATGCGTAATTCGAGTATTTAGTCGATCACGATTCAGCGCATGATTATTCAGCACATGCATGATTAATGATTTAAGTCTGTCCAACCAGTGCTGTCCCAACGATCATTTTTGGATTCAGTCTAACATCAATAATATCAGTACGTTAGAGAGATTAATCAATGTAATCGATTTGAAAGCGAATTCTGATTTTTGGCGTTGTAACTTCAATTATTTTAACATAAATATTTATAATTTAAGCTTGATGGGACACTATTGCTGTCCAACCCCGAATTGTTATTTGTTTCTTTTTTCAGAATATTTTATTAAGCCTTATCCTTATCCCTCCAAAAAATGAGAGAATCAAATTAAAAAATAAGGCTCCTACAAATCCAACTATTCCGAGTATTATGAAACCGTATACTCCACCGAAAAGGCCGCACATAATTGTTGCGATCAGCTTCCCCTGCAGCTCCCTGAGAAAGAACGGGAAAATACTTGCTATCCCGGAAAAATAATCGGCTGCACCTACAAAAGCCCCGAGAATAACCCCAAAGAAAAGCCCTGTCAGACCCAAAAACAGGAGAAAGGATATGGGATTAATAGAAGTAAATAGGTAGTAAGAATGTCCTTCATCTTTAAAGGCAATCCCGGTTTTTCCATCCGATTGTTCCGGTATTATTTGTACGCTGTCATCATTATCCGATTCTTCCGATTCTTCCTTTTTTGTTTGTACGGTATCTTCTTTAGCAGTGCCTAAACTTTGGCTTTTGTGTTCACCAGGCATTTCCATGCTATCAGTATAAGAATTCTCCTTATTTCTGAATTTCCCACCGCAATATTCACATTCCTCTGCTTCAAGGTCATTCTCAAATCCACAATAAATACAAATCATCTTCTTCTGATTAAGTGAGTGAGGATTGGACTCAACCCAATTTTTACCATCAAAACAATACCATTTCCCCGTTCTCGCACCTATTGTCCAGCATTTTCCCGAATTATCTGTAAGCCGCAGCTTTTTTAGCCTGTCTTTGAATTCCCTGTCAGAAATCCTTCTCTGTCTATATTTCAGCCTCAGATTTCTGAACTTATCCTCTATTTCTTTAAACTCTTTTTCCATTTCAACCCATCAATTCAGTTTATTTTTTCACCTGAGTTATTTTGCCCATTATATTCAAGACATCCATCACATGCAAGAAATATTCTACTTTAATAATTCATGCTAAATAACTTGTATTATTTATAAAAATTACCGATACCATGAAATAATTTAAACCACTAATTCCTTACAATGCTCTTTTTGCCCCCATTTTCATTTAAGACGATTTTAGGGGTGGAATTATGATTTAACTTATTGATAATAGATAAATTATTTAGGCCTCCAATCATCCCCCCAATCATCCCAAACTCTTCAATCCCCAATTTGCAGAAAATTTTTAATAATGCTACGATGTTAAGAGAAAACGATGATTATAGAACTCGTTTTTCTAAACCAGGAGCTAAATTAGTCTTGGAAAAAGCTGAAGAATTTTTGAGTAAAGCGAGAGACTTTACATCTTCCTTTAAATAGCACTTACAAATTTCTTCTGCTTTCATGAAAAGAAAGAACAATGCCTGTCGACAGTATAGTTAGCATGAGTTTATCAGTTTTGGTGTATTTGGATAAGGAAGAAATCTAAAATTTTATCGCCTTAAGAAATAAAAAACAGAAGGACATTACTTCGGCATTGATTTAATAATTCGCGGAGAGAGCTTAATGTTTCATAAAAATAATCTACTCATATCATCAGGCATTTTTTTCATGCTGTTTTTGTATGTTCCTCACGTTTTAAGTCAGGATCATGCGAAAATTATCCATTTATCCCGTATTGAAAGTCCTCCGAAAATAGACGGCGTTATTGAAGATAGCTGTTGGAAGAATATTCAACCTGTCTCTGGATTTTTCCAGTATGATCCTATTAATGGAGAAAAAGCCTCGGAAGAAACGTTTGTCTGGGCAGCTTATGACCAAAAAAACATATATTTTGCCTTCCTGGTGAAAGACACTCATCCGGAAAGGATTTGGGCAGAGCTTACTCCACGCAATGATTACGAGAATAATGATTCGATAACAGTGATCCTGGATACATACAATGATAAGAGGACAAGCATTAGTTTTGCCGTAAATCCAAAAGGAGTCCAAAAAAATTCCATGGAAACAATATGGAAATCCGGTGCCGTTATCCGCAGTGACGGATGGACCGCCGAGATGGCCATTCCTTTCAAATCCTTAAGATTTTCGTCGAAGGAAAACCAGGCCTGGGGGATAAACTTTGAACGTTATATTCACCGTTTTAATGAAAAAGACTACTGGACGGACGTAGACAGAGATAAACCTCTGCTTCAGCAGATGGGAGAGCTGAGCGGACTGTCCGGAATACGCCCCGGATACAATCTCGAATTCTTTCCTTATGCAGGATTCAGGTCTTCGCGGTGGGACGGAGCGGAGGATGATATAATGGCGGCAGGCCTGGATGTCAAGTACGGGATTCTACCGAATCTCATTCTTGATATGACAGCAAGCCCTGATTTCAGTGAAGTGGAATCCGATCCGTTTATATACCAGCTCTCCCCTTATGAAAATTATTTCAGCGAAAACCGTCCGTTTTTTACAGAAGGCAGTCAGTATTTCAGATTATCCACTGAAGATGGATCCTTTTGGGGACCAGATTTCAATTTATTCTATTCAAGACGAATCAGCAGTCCGAGAATTGCTGCAAAGATTTCTGGAAAAACCGGTGGATACTCTTTTGGGATGCTGGGAGCGATAAACGAAGAGGAGGAAGGAGATACTTTGTTTAGCGTTGTTCGGATACAGAAAGATATCTTCAAGAATTCCCAGGTCGGTATCTACTACGCAGGGATGAATACTTCCGAAGAATACAACCGGAATTTCGCGGTAGACTACAACTTTAATTTTAAAGACATTTATTATCTCCGGGGCATGAGTGCGTTTTCTTTTAACAACGATACAAAAAACAAAAACAACGGCATACATATCCTCCAGTTTGAAAGAGAGCCTGACGCTGGATTGCAACTGGGTTTAAACTTCCAGAGAATCGAAGCAGACGTGACACTAAGAACCGGGTATATCAATAAAACAGATGTTCAATCCACTGAACTGGGAACGGGATATGCCTGGAGGTTCAACCGGGGAAAGGTCAAACGCTTTAGCTTGGATATAGGGGGAAATCTTGAGCAGGATTCTCATGGTCATTTGACAGGCAATTTATTTGATTTAAGATTCTGGACAGAGTTCTTTTCACAGCTCACTATCCATGGGGGAATCGATGTAGGGAAAAGCAAATATCAGATGTATGATGAGAATGACGAATTGGCCTGGACAAAAGATTTTATTAACACCTATGGAGGAGATTTTGATTTTCATTGGGAACGCGGCGGATTTTTAAAAGAGGTCAGTCTCGAAGGAGGATGGGAAAAAAGAGGAATATATAACGAGGACTTTACTGGGGTGGAATCCGGGTTCCAGACAAGCATGGAAGCCTCGCTGACACTGCGGCCACGAAGCAACTTTGAATGGTCTTTGAGCAGTGACTTGATACGGCAGGTCATAGATCGAACCGGAGAAAAGGCCTTTGATGGATTAACGTATGCAACATCCTTGCACTTCCAGATAACGCGCAGCCTGTTCCTGAGTTCTCGACTTAAAGGGGAAACCCGGGAAGACCAGTATAATCTAGATTTTCTGGCCGGGTATTATTTCGGAGCCGGAAACATTATCCAACTCAGCTATAAAAAAAGCGCGAAAACAGAGGGCTTATTGAGAGAGGGAGGATACTCAATAACCTTAAAAATATCGTATCTATTAAGAATTTAAAAATTACTTAATATCTATATGTTAGTGTGGCCCGACTTGATATCAGACATACCTAAATAGATGGTATTAGATAAAATACCTGTAAACGAATGAATTTGAGGGGATGGAAGAAGCGACATTGAAAGATTTAGCGCCTTTTTGAGTCGATCTTCGAGGGAACCAGACAAAGTCGGACGTGCCTGATGGATGTGTGAAGCACTGTAGAATCAAAGGGGCGGTGTTAATGATGGCTGAGGGACATTGGGGCGCTGCTTAAGATAAACATGCGGAGTTCCAGCAGGGCCGAGAAGATCGGGGAGGAAATGGCGTTAAAAATCTGAGTGGAGCGCAGACATGCCCTCAAATTCATTGATACATTAGCAGTCATGCGTAATTCCTTTATTTTCAACACATTTTACAATTTGTTTATTATCAACAACTTAACTGCAGTGCCCGATTTTTGTGCAAACTGTCGTTTCTTGAAGAAACTTATAAAGTTTGGCTTTAAATTGCAGGGTTTTTCCACAACTTTTCCACAGAATCTGTGAAAAACTTTTGCCCCCAATTTTACTTCTCTAAAACGAAAATTGTTTTATTACATCGAACAAATTATACCCTTTTATTGGATCAGGAATAAAAGAAAAAATAAAAATCAAGAGTATTAAGAATCCAATGAATTTCCTCCCGGACGACAACGGAACTTTCTCATCTGCAATGCGAGGATGCTTTAGCCCAAGGAAAGAAATGAGTAATGCCCAAACAAGCCACCCTACCCAGAAGAAAATCCCCATGATAATAAAAGCCACAAGGATTAATGGGACAAAACGCCTGGTCCTTTGCCCAAATATTGCATAGGAAATATGGCCGCCATCAAGCTGTCCAACCGGAAAGAGATTCAAGGCCGTGACAAGAATCCCTACCCACCCTGCAAAAGCAATAGGATGGAGGATCAGATCGAAATCCTCTGATATCCCCTTGAAAATTATATTTCCAATAATTTTCAAGAGAAGGGGCTCTCCAAAAACAATACTCCCCTCGTGAGGAATAGAAGGAACTACTTTTGAAAGAGAAAGGCCGTAAATCAGAGTTGGAACAGCAAGCACAAACCCCGCTAACGGTCCTGCTGCCCCTATATCAAAAAGCTGCCGCTTTCTGGTAATAGGTGATTTGATCTTGATAAAAGCCCCCATTGTGCCGATTAATGTTGGAGCCGGAATAAAATAAGGAAGACTAGCGTTTATTCTATAATAGCGACATGTCAGGAAATGACCGAACTCATGGCAAAGCAAAATACTGAGGAGCACAACAGCATAGACCATACTCATGGATATGATTTGAGGGTCTTTGATAGAATCCACCAAGTCAATCGAAAGTTCAGAATTCTGGCTGATAACATCTGCATACTTATAACTAATACTCCACGTTATTCCTACAGAAAAAGTAGAAATGCTTGTCACAACAAAAAGCAGAACATTCAACCAGATTCTGGTTTTTGCGAAAAAGGGCTCCTGCTTGAACCCCTGGATGGTAAAATCTACAGCTTTCTCTTCCATTTATCCCCACAAAAAAATAGGAGTGACATAAATCACTCCTATCTTAAAACTTTAGTAAGTTATCCCTATTATTTCAGTTTCGCAGCTTTTATTTCAAGCTCTTCCCTTGTTTCTTTATACTCAGGATCAGGAACACACGCTTCAACCGGACAAACAGCAGCACATTGAGATTCATCATAATGACCTACACATTCCGTGCACTTATCAGGATTGATTTCATAATATTCATCGCCGGCTTTAATTGCCTCATTCGGACATTCGGGTTCACACGCACCACAGTTGATACATTCTTCTGTGATCTTATATGCCATTTTCCCTCCTTGTTTAAGCTAAATTATAAATCACAACTATTATAAATCAATTTTTCTCATTTACAAGATATTTACAAAAAGTAAGGCTATTTTTTCGACCCCAGTTTCTCTGCTTTTTTAGAGGCATCATATCCATAGTATGTCTGAGAAAATTCATCCTTAACCCTGTTATATAGTGCTAGAGCTTCTTTAATCTCTCCTTTTTCTTCATGAGCCTGTGCCATTTTAAAAAGAACAACATCCAGTGTGTATTCCTTTGGATTTTCTTCTTCTATTTTTTTATAAATATCTATAGCTTTATCATAATTTTTCTGTTCAATATAAATCTGCGCCATTAAATCCTGTGCCTGATAATAAAAAAGGTCTTTCCTACCAGGAGACAACTTTGCCAGCAAATCCAGGGCTTTATCCACTTCCCCCTTCTCATCCCAGTAGATAGCCAGTTTAATATAGGCCAGACGGGTGAATTTTCCACTGCCGGCTAATTTCTCAAGCTCTTCTACTTTTCCAGGATTATCTTTAAGCTCAGAACTGACCTTTAGAATCTTTCCGAGCAAATCACTTTGTTTTCCGGTTTTCTGTGTCTTGATCATTTTTGCGCCCAAAAAGACTAAACCAACTATAAGAACCACAACCCCAGCAGCCGCAAGCTCTTTCCAGCGTTTTTTAGCAAAGTTAAAGATTTTGTTTATCGTTGATATAAATTCATCCTCTTTAAGCTGTCTCTTGACTCTTTTTTTCATCTTGCAACCTTTCTCCTTTAAATCACTTATTCCTTACAATGCTGTTTTTACCCCCAAAAAGGTGCTTCTAAGGGTATAAATCAGACCCTTTTTAGGGCTAACCTTCTTAATATCTATATGTTAACGTGGCCCATCCCCCTTATCCCTTATTCCTTATCCACTCGCCGTCTTCATTTTGGATCCACCAGCCGGGAAGTGCTTTTTCGATCCAGCTCTGAGCAAATGTCCTGCCCACTCTCGGGATCTGGCTCTGGTCAATATCAAGCGCTCTTGCAACTTCAGTGTATAGGTCTTTCCGATTGCCGTTCTCCTCATTTACAAGCTTCCTCAACAAGGCCTTTTGTTTCAAAGCCAAACCTGCCTCATTTCTTATTTTTACGAAACCATCATTTGCTTCTCCGATGTTGCCATTGTCGAAAAAAGGCTTGATTTTGGGAAACCTTTCTTTCAGAGCCTCTCTGAGTGCACGGATCTTTGGCGTAGTTACCTTAGTCTCCTGAGCATAGGCTGAGGAAACAAGCAAAAATGAGCCGGCCCTCCAGGTGCTATCAACTGCTGTTTTGCTTTCCCATGTTAGAATATCTTTTTCCTTTTCCTTTTCTTTTTCTTCCTCCCCGCTCTTTCTTATTTCAGTCACAATCTCGTCTGCTGTCTGCTTGACCGCACCTTCAGGGAAATAAATGTTTATGGTCACACAGGCAAAGACAAGTAAAACTGCTGCGGCGAGAAAAAATAATGGAATAGATTTTGTTCTCATTTTGACCTCATAAATAAAAAGACTTTATTTGTATTATATTATACCAAAAGCAATGAGTTTTATCACCGCGATTTTTCTGTGCGGCCAATCCTCTTGAGACGGTTCAGCATATCTTTAAAACTGATTCTACTTTTAGGTTTTCTATTTATCACACTGATTCCAAAAAGCCAAGAATTCTTAACAAGATATTCGGTTCCTTTCTCCTTGATAGTTCCTCTTAAAGTGAACATATCATTCTTTAATGAGCAGTATATGCCGATCTTTTCATAACGGAATTCCGTTATGAAACGGTTTATCCCTTTATTTGAAGAAAAAGAACTGCCTTCTCCAGAACTTATTACAGACAGGTCATCAACTGCCTTTGTGCTGAACTTTTGCTGAATGCCCTTTCTTTTTACAGATTCCAGACGCATGACAAAGCTTTCTGGCTGGCCGTAGGAAAAAGCCAGGCCCTTAATTTCACCGTTTAAAATACCTGTTACTCTTCCAAATGGAATAGAATCCGTCATCTTCTCCAGATTCAAGCCGGAAAAATCCACATCACAGGATATGGTTCTATTCTTCGAGAATGGCTTTTTAATCTCAATATTTCTAACACTTATTTTGCTGTCGAAAATGTCGACTTCAGCCTGGCCTGTTGTGAATAGAAGATCAGGGCTTATTACAATACGTTGTAAATCCACATTAGCAAAGCCTTTTAATTTAAACTGGCTGGACTCGATCGGAGCTTGAGAAAGGTCCAAATCATTTAAAGCAAAGGAAGAAACCGCACTGAAATTTGATGGGTTTGACCCGAACGAAAAAACAGATTTTCCAACAGATGCATTCCCGCTGAATATATCCATTGATAACGGCTCTATCATGAAAAGGTTATTGGCAGCATATAAGTTAATTCGAAGGGGTTTCATTGAAAAATAGGGGGATTTGAATTCCCTCACATAAATATATCCCTTATCAAAGAATGCTGTGGTTTTGTCCTCGGGCTTTTTGGTTCCACCGTCATAAAAAAATGGAATTTTGGCTTCAATCCCGGTTATCGACATACCGCTTTGCTTGGATTCCACAGAGCCATTCTTAATACTGCACTGGCCGGATAATGTTATTCTATCCATTTGTTTTCTTATCCGGAACCGGCTTTCAGCTTCACCCACCAGTGCAAGACCGGATTCATCAGAGTTCTGGCCTGCCGGTAAAAAAGAATAGAGCGAGCCAAGGCTTAGTGGAGGAACAGAAACTTGAAAATCCATATAAAACGGCTGCTGAAGCCTCAACTGACCCGAAGCATTTATTTTGCCCAGAGATAAAAATGACGACTCTATGGACAAATCGTTTAATTCATTGAGCGGAACATGATAAACACCCGAAATTTTTCCATTAAAAGGGCTGTCTTTCCAGTTCAAATAGTATTCATTCCACAAAGATTCTCCACGGGAAAGACCGAATTTAAGCGAAAAACCAATTTTTTTAAAATCCGGAGAACATGTCCCATCGAGCACGAAGGCGGGATCAAGTGCTTCTCCAGCAATTGTAAACTCGGGATTGTGGAATATAACTTCGGCTAGATTCAATCTGGCAGAAATAGTCCAGTCCCTTTTTTCAGGAGAAGAATTTCCCGCTTCTATTTCAAGATTAAAATTTCCAGCAGGTTCCCATTCAAGTAACTTTTCCGGAAAAATAGGGGAAAAGAGGTCAAAAAGGCTTTGAAAATCAATATTTGAACTTTTCAGATTAAAATATTTCTCCCCCCCCGGATCAAGAGATGCTTTTGCTTTTATCTGGAGCGGAGATAGTGAAGAGAGTTGAAATTCCTGGCAGTCAAAATCGATCTCCTTCTTTGACAAATTGAAGCCTGCCCGTGCTTTGAACCCAACATTATCCAATTCTATGCGTTTATCCCCCAGAGAAAATACGAGCTTTTTTATATCTCCTCTACATGAGGAAATATCAAGAATTGAAGCGGTTTTGTTAAAAGACAAAGGAATATCTAGAGAAAAATTATGTATTTTTATGTCATCCCGCATGAAAGTTCCATTATTTATTTTTATAAGCCCTGAAAGTTCAGGGGAAGAAAAAGAACCTTTTACATCGAATCTTCCGGAGATTACATTACTGATCGAAAAATCAGTAGAAGAATAACTCACGCTTGCAGGATCCAGCCTGATTAGACCATTAACATTAGTCCTCTGAGCAGAAGAATCTTTTTCATATTGAATTTCCCCTTTGAAAAATGCTGCCCCCGTAATATCAAGCCTCACGCCTTTCAAGTTCTGAGATATATATGGCTTTAGCAAATCATAGATTTTACTGAAATCCTTAAGATGAATCTCCTGATTTGAAAAAAGAGTAAAACCTTCGCTGAGTTCAACTTTTAAAGAACCATTGGCATCAAAGAAAGGCGAAACGTCAATGCTGAAAGAAGGAAAAAACAGAGCCTTCCTGCCGTTCTGAAATTCACCCCTGCATTTTATATTAATGCCGTCCAACACAAGATGTTTTTCCTCCATCTCAACTTTCAGAGGAGAAATCGAAAACTCACTTTCAATGAAGGGAATTTCACGTAAAGAAAATTTGCCAGAGGATTTAAATCCGCTGTTAAAACACATTTTCTGACCCGGTTTTTTAAAAGAGACCTTCTCTGAAGCCAGGACATAATCAAATTCTCCATCCTCACAGGAATGGGATAGAACCAGACCGGAATCCTGAAGGCTTATATATTGAGATGGAGAATCATAACTTAATGAAGAATCTTCTATTTTAATATTCTTGATAAAATCCAGCAGATTAGAAATTTCACTCACCTGGCTTTGAAAGTCTATCTTTTTCTTTTGCTTTTCTTCCGCTTTTCTTGTTGTGATGCGGCAAACAACGTCTGAAATCTTAAGCGAGTCAAGTAAAGGTTTTTCCTTTTTTATCAGGCGTGTTATATCACCGTTTAAATTAATACTACCGAAAAAAAGTTCGATCTCCTCCCCTTCTGTTTCCGAACTTATCTTTAAGGAATTTACTCCTACAATCAGAGGGAAAAATTGGCAATCGAGTTTCCCTATTACAATATTAAAACCTGTTTTTTTTGACAGATAATCTTCCAAAACTCCTTTAATATGAGATTCTCTGAAAAAGAACCATATAGAAAAAACACTTGCAAAAAAAAGCAGTAATAAAAAACTTGCGGCACTGATTATTAAAACTCTTTTCGTTTTCTTTCTCATAATTTATTTGAGAATACGGATTGTCCATATTTTATTAAACAATTAAAATCATATCAATCAATATGGTACCTGGTACCTTTTTAAGTTACAGCACGGTTTTATCAAAAAGGTACCTGGTACCTTTTTCATCACCCCCAAAAATCATCTTTAAAGGTGATTGATTTTTAAAATATATTGTGGCAAATTAGTATTAACTTGTCGTGCTGGCTGGGCAAGGCTTATCTATTCCATAACCCCTTTTTGCTTATTTCCCCCAACAGCCAGCCTCTATCAAGTTAGAGAGAAATTTCAATCTTTTATCCAGATTTAAATCCATTTTTATCAGTGGAACTTATATTTTCCTTCTTTGAAAAGCTTTAAACAAACATCCACAACTTCAGGGTCATAAAGAATTCCCCTGTTAGTGGATATTTCATCCAGAGCCCTTTGAATGCCGAGTGCTGGACGGTAAGGTCTATGGGAAGCCATTGCTTCCACAACATCAGCCACAGCCAGAATTCTTGCTTCCAGGAGAATATTTTCGTTCGATAATTTATTTGGATATCCTGAACCGTCCATCCTTTCATGATGCTGCAGTACAATATCGGCAACTGGCCAGGGAAACTCAATTTCTTTTAATATATCAAAACCGACTTGAGGATGGGTCTTAATCAGGCTGAATTCGATTTCAGATAAGCGATCAGGCTTGCTTAAAATCTCAGAAGGAACATGCATCTTACCAACGTCATGAATAATTCCGGCAATGCGGATTCCATCAATGCGGTCCGGTGAAAGCCCTAGGTCTTTTGCTATTTTCCGAGCGAGATCTGCAACACGACGCTGGTGGCCGGCCGTGTAAGGATCCTTTATTTCAACAGTTGACTCAAGGACTTTGATAATCGCTCCCAAGGCTTGACGCAATTTTACCAGGTTGTTTTTGACTTCTTTCTCTGCCCTGTTGCGCTCGATTCTGTTATGCAGTGCTACAATACCATAAACCAAATTATCAGCCAGTTCATGCAGGAGCTCTACTTCCTTTATATTAAATGCATCCGGCTCTTTTGAATATATGCTTAATGCACCAAACGGCTTGCCATTTCTAATTAAAGGAAGAGCGATTGCCGATGAAAAACCGTGTTTGAGAGCTTCCCCGCGCCATGACAGGAAATTTGGATCGGTCACTATGTTTTTTACTAGACATTGTTTCCCTGTTCGGATAGCTACGCCAGCAGGATGTTGGGCGTATTTATCATCTGCATATGTGACCTTTATTTTCTCCAGATATCGCTCGGTATCCCCTGTCTGTGCAACAACTCGCACTGTTTTTTTTCTATCATGACTGGCAATTCCAACCCATCCGAGAGAGTAACTCCCAACCTGAACTATGACCCTACATATCTCTGATAAGAGTTCTGCTTTGTCCGAAGCACGGACAAGGACTTTATGGCTGGCACTTATAGTTTCGAGTGCCCTGTTGACTCTGAGCAGCTCTTTCTCCATCTTTTCATGCTTGCTTTTAACCTTTTGTAACTCAGCTTCTTTTTGTCTTAACTCAACAAGTTCCTCAACAAGCTGGTTTTTATTCTTTTCTCCGTTATCCTTCATGTTTTTTTTCCGTTTTGTCATAGACACATAAACCTTTACAAGTATTTAGTCGTAGCATTTGCTCTACGTTACGAAATGAAATTTTTTATATCATATGGTACGCCTGGCCGGACTCGAACCGGCGACACATGGATTAGGAATCCATTGCTCTAGTTTTTTAATTCGCTGAAAACAAAACATTTGGACTCCATTCCTTTTTCCGTTTGGATAATATGGGGACAAATTCATGTATTTTTACCTCTTTTTTAACTAAACTCTGGACCGCTTTCATCTTCTGATCTGCACGAGAATGAGTATATCTTTGGGTTGTTTCAACACTACAATGACCTAGTAAATCCTTGACCGTAATTATATCTACTCCACTCTCAATCAACCGGCTCGCAAAGGTATGACGCAAATCATGAAATCTTAAGTCCTTGATTCCAGCCCTTCTCTTAGCTGCATTAAAGGCTGTTTTAACATCTTTAATAGGGTTATGAGTCTTTGGGTACAGGAACACATAATCTGAACCTCCATTATTCATCTTCAATCCTGCTAGTTCATTTAACAGCAAATCATTGATAGGAATAAATCTGATTTTCCCGTTCTTGGTTTTTTCAACACGAATAAGTCTTTTTGTTAAATCTACATTCCTCCACTCTAAACTTAAAATTTCTCCTCTTCTCATTCCTGTATACAAAGCAGTTATTAGCATCGGTTTCAAATGTTCTGCGCTGGCCTCTAATAATCTTTGTTCCTCATCCAGGTTTAAGATCCTCTCTTTAAGATTGTCTTTTTCAGAAAAGAATTTGACTTTCCGGGATGGGTTTTCCGTACAATAATCCCAATCAATTGCTCTCGAAAACATTACCTTCAACAACGCTAGCTCCCTGTTTGAAGTTGATTTCTTGATTCCGACCTTTAACCTCTTTACCCTATATTTTTCAATAAGCAAAGACGTGACCTCTTTGAGATCCAGTTTTCCAAAGTAAGGCTTTAAATGGGCTTCGATTCTATACTGATCTTGTTTCCAGCTTCTTTTGTTTGGCCTAGCATTCGCTAAGTACAGATCGGCAAATTCGCTAAATTTAATATCTTTCTCTTGTTTCATGAATCCATGTTCCCCTCTAAAGACGTCAGCAACATTGACCTGCAATACTTTCAAAGCATCAGTCCTTGATTGTGCATTTTTTACTACTTGCCGGATTCTTTCTCCATTGGCGCGGTAATAAATATACCACCTTTCCTTTCCTGTTTTTGTTAGCCTGAGATAAACTGAGCCAAAAGGATACTTCCAGATTCTTTCCTTCTGACTCATTCTTCCTCCTTTCAGAAACAGTCTATCATACCTATCAATGGAAAGGTTAACTACGGAGAAAGATTCAATTATAGAATTTATTTTTGATGAGCCTTTATCAAGCCACTCTTCAATGTCTTTTTTCCTGAATCTAATACCTACCCCTTTTCTCTTAATAAAAGGAATCTCCTGGTGTTCAGCCATTTTATATATAGTATTAGGATGCAAACTCAAGAAGGAACTTAATCCTTTTACTGTAAGAAAATTACTCATCTATTTCGCATCCTGTCATAACTGGAATAAGTAAAGTTCAATTATTTGTATTCGTCAAAAATCCCTTTGACATATACAAAAACCATACAAATTTCTTTGCCCCTTTCTGATGCTTTTTCCCAAAGTTTGAATTATTCATTCTATTTTATGCTTCTTCTTCCATTTTTCATGACAGCCTTCAGATTCGAAATCCGAAGACATTACTGCCATGTATTCTGAATCACTGACATAATCAGAATTATTTATTCCTTCTTCCCTTTCTTTAACATTATAGTTAGTCTCATGGTTATTACTTAGATCCATAAGAGAAGAGAGGGGAGTTGGAACTAAAGCGGGTTTATTTCCTTTATTTGCAGTAAAATTACTTGCAAAAACTTTGCAAAAAGTCAGCAGTTCTTGTGCATTTTCCGGCATTTCGACGTTTTTTTTGGCATCTTTTTTTATACGTTGGGTTCTATAATTTTGAGTCAATTCCTCAAATTCCGGATAAAAAATTATAATGTAATCACCATCAAATTTATGAAATATTTTATATTTATCCATGCAAAAATTTAGCATCTTTACAACTGTTCTACGATCTATTCTGAAAGATCTAAAAAATATTTCCCGTTTAATTCTTAAGCAGCCTGGATTCCAAAGATCGAAATTGTCAGCTAAGATCTGATTTAATCTCAACCAAAATCTTAAGCTCTTATCTCTATGCTCTGCCATAAATTCTTTCATGAAAATTGAATCAAGCTCGTCTGGATGGAATTTGATCCAGGGAATCTTTTTAATTCTTTGGGGATATGAGTAGCCTTTACTTTTTTGTGATTGTAGCTTATTGTTCATTTACTTTTTTGCAGTTTATTATTCACTCTGGATTCATTCGAAGATGACCAAGAATCAATCGAACTAGTTCCATTTTTTTAATTCTCCAGTTAAGCTAACATCATTGGAAAAAAGTCACTTATGTCTTAATCTAGTTTTGTTTTTCTTTATAAATCCATCCAAATCTTTCTTAGAAACTCGGAGTGATCTCCCAACTTTAATAAAACACAAATTTATTTTTTGCCATTTCCATTGATACAGAGTCTTCGGTTTAATTCCCAATATTTTTGAAGCTTCTTTAATATTAAGTAATATCATTCGTTCTCCTCTGTGATTCTCATTTTTTCGTTGTTGCACATCCTTATTCTATAAAATACGATATGCAAAAAAGGGCATGCTTATTGGATTTTTTTATAAAAATAAAGTTTACCTATATTCTATTCACTTAATTCTATTTACTTAATTAAGAATAAATAATATAAATAAATAAAAAGATAGAAAATGAGATATAAAAAAATAGAAATTTTAAACTCTCAAGATGAATTTATCCCTCAGGATGAGCTTGATAAGAAACTTAAAGAATTTTACAGGTATTCACTTCTCAACTTTGCCTTCGTTATAGCTGATGTACTAGCAGGAAATTCAGTATTTAGTCATACACATCCTTTTGGCAAAAAGAAAAGCGAATTTGAAAACGAAATAAAAGAACTAGGTGAAATAAAAGCAGAAATAATAAAGCGTGTGGAAAAATATATTCGTAAATTTTATTCTCCTGATAGTGTTAGAGTTTTAAGTAATCTTAATCCTGAGAAAAGGGAAAAATTCTATATTTCGCGGTTCAAACTGAAGCCTCCTTTTAATTATATAGATGACACCATTAAAGGATTAGAAGAAATAGTCAATTTTCGTGATGTCTATCCATACGAAACAAGCCAACCAGTAATAACCCAAGCATTAATAACCCAAGCATATTGGCCCTTTTTTGGAAGGTATAGACGCCCATTTAGCTCTGCTAATCAGGTCTCATTTCTGTTGGCATCAGTTATGAAAGATAAAAATGGAATACATTGGAAAAATATATGTAACTTTATTTGCTGGTTTCTTGCAAATCTCGACGGTTCTTTTTACGAATCAAAATTAGATTTTCCTCATGGAAAAGGAGAAGACTCAATAGGAGGTAATACAATAGTTCTAAAGAATCAATATCAGAAAATAAAAGGCTTATTTTGTTACAGCAAATCTTCTGATGAATATTTCCCACAGAAAGATAATAGACCACAAAAGCCTTATCTTATCTCAAATCCAGTAATCTCAGTCAAATTTTATAAAAATAAAATTAAAACAATTTATAGGGAAAATGATAAATTAAAAGTAAGAGAATCCCTCTTTGAGAACGATAAAGAAAATAATGTGATTAGGGAATATGAAAAAGATGAAGAAAAAAATGAAAGCAGCAAGCCCTTAATGGAAATAGCCTGAAAATAGTCATTTATAGTTTAAATTTACTTTCTATCTGTAGCGTAGAAACAGTATCTTTAGTTTTCTTCTCATTTTTTAGCAAGAAATACAAGATCCATATTTATTCAAAAGCCCTAAAATTCCTCAAAGCTTGATAATCACGCTCTTGAACTTATTCCAACATCAGTATAAAATACTATATATAATGCAAATATAATGAAGATACACTATATGGAAGAACAGAAATATATAATTCTGATCTCACGTCAAATATAATATGGCGAATAAAATGATAAATCAAAAACAAGAAATTAAAAGAAAAAGAGGGAGGCCAAAAAAAAAGCTTGAAGATAAACTATCTAAAGTTTTAACCACAGATAAACAAAAAGCATTCCTTAGAAATAGATTAGCAGGTAAAAATAAGAGACAAGCAGCTATTCAAGCAGGTTATGCCCCATCCACAGCAAGCATAATGGCGAAAAGAATAACCGATAAGCTCTCCTGTAACAAAATATTCATAGAAGAAGCCCATAGGCAAGGATTAACTGTAGAGGCTATCATAGGAGAGATAAAACGAGGCGTGACAGAAGCTATGCATCCTCAGTTTCCTAACCAACCAGATAACTTTAACAGGCGAGCTTATGCCGATATGGCTGTTAAAATTTATGGCGGTTATGCTCCAAATAAGGTTGATATTCAACAGGATTCCAGAGACATTACAATCGTACTTACAGAAGAAGATGTAAGAAGCCTTAAAGAATATTTTAGGATTAGAAAAGAAGCTTAAAAATATTCACTTCAAGAATCTATAGATCCTGATGATTAAGGATACTTTAAATGAGTCACGTTATCCTAGCAATACTTCTTGCACATATTTTTCCCTGAAAATAAGATAGCATACAAAGTAATATCCTAGAAATTCATTGATTTCTCTTATTTCCAACAGAAATTTGGGTAAATAATTGTGGTTTTATATCATTAGATAAACTTTATCTTAGAAAAGATATAGACAAATTGCTTTCCTCTTCCTGAGAATTTCACCTCTCATTAAGCATCTATATTCATGAGGCGTTTTCCGGCTCAGCCGTCGTTTCATCCCTGGGAAGCCAGGGCTTTAGGGTCTTTGGCTTCCTCTCGCCTCATGTTCAGTCAAAGTAGATACAGTATATTATGCAGACTCGTTTAATAAAATTTATGAAGACTCATATATCAACACTTTATTATCGGATAATTTAACAGCAAAGCAGCACAAGCGTTCTTTATAATCACCTGAATAACTATTAAAAAATGTCCTATCTGAATTAATATTTAAAAAAATACCAAGCAGATATTCCAATTCTTTATACATCAAATCCATTTTTTTAAAATCTTCCTTCGCCCTTTTTTCAGAAGCACATAATTTAAGTTGGATTACAACATGGTTGCCTACACGACGGGAAGAATGAATTTTCTCTATATAGGGAACATGAATTATGATGTCTGGTCTTTTATTTATTCCGTGGTTTTTTAATGTTTTTTGATATTCTTGTTCAACAATTATGCTTCCAAGAAAAATCTTTTTTATATGAATCCTTTTTTCCAATTCTGTTAAAAGCTTTCCTTGATAACCCATTTCTCTAGAAAAGAAATGCTTCTCATTAATTGCCTTCAATGAATCCCTGAATTCGTTTAGAAAGAAGTCCTTTTCCAAATTGATATCTCCATTTATGTTGTCTTTTCTATCCATCGGGAAGCCAGGGCTTTAGGGTTTCTGGCCTCCACTCGGCTTTCGCTATGCCTAAAAGCTAATCAAGGATTCACACTCAGCAAGGATTTTTGATACCCTTATACGCTATAAATTTTGCTCATTCTCCTTTTTCGCACTGTTGATTTTTTTCAATATACACCAACTCAATCCAGTTGCTATCTCCTTTAATCCTCATAAAAATTTTCCTAGCAATACATTCAACATGTTCACCATATTTTGTCTCCACCACTTTATAATCTGTTAACCAAATAGCGTATGGCTTCTTGTCTCCTGCAAGCTGTACAATAGCAGTCCATTTATTTTCCCCAACAGGTTCCCACAGGGATGAACTTCCTCCTCCATATTTGCTGCCCAGATGATAGATTGCCGCTGCACCTTTAGCCAAGTCTGGTCCGTCAGGATTTATTACTGGAAGAACACGCTCATATAAGATTTCGAATTCTCCGCCAGTTTCCTCAGGAATAGGTTCTTCTTTGGGTCCAAATGTGCTATTGAGCCAATCACAGCTGCTCAGAGACAACATCAACAGGGAAAGCAGTATAGCAATTTTCCTCATTGTTATCCTACTATTGAGAAATTCCCTTTCGCTTAATCGTCTTTCCTATGACACAGTCATCCGCTTTTAATAAAAAATACTTGTTATTTTGCTCAATATTAATAATTCTATTACTTATTATTTAATTTTTTTTATATCAAAAAATTAATTTTATTTAATCCAATAGTAAGTATGATATTCGAACTTCTTATATAAATCCTTAGCTTCTGGTTTCCATTGGAATATATGTATCATAATTCTTTCACTTACAAATTGATCAACCTGACATCCTTTTGAAATCGTAAACTTCATATCTGCAACACCTGAGCCTATGGAAATATCTGTTGGACTAACTTGACCTTCACATCCTGGTGGACATGGGGAAATAAATGCTCCTATCCTTGCATTATCATGAGTATTTTTATATTTAATAGTAGCATATATCCAAGTTCCATACTTTACTGTAGATCCTGGGGGTGGATCAAGGACCACAATTTCTGCCCAATCTTCTGTGATCGTAATATCCACTATTCCACCAATCGAATCCTCAGCAGCCTTGTCATCCTCCACAGTCAGATAAATCTGATGAGTTCCCTCGCCTAAATCAAAGTTGAAATCTCTGGAAGTGTTCACCTTGGCCCCACTTATCTTCCACTCATAAGAAACAATACTCCCGTCTGAATCATAACTCCTCGCAGCTGAGAAGTTGACTGTGACTGTACCTCCGGAAGAGACAGTCAGGGTAAGCGTCTGGTTCTCATAAGCTGTCTTGCCCTGGGAGCTCATGCTGAATTTGGCTTCAGGCGGATGATTTATAGTTACTATCTTTCCAGAAGACCAGCCAGAAACAATGTCATGGCTGGCTGAACACCTTGCCTGTGCTTTCACTGTGTAGGTCCCAGCAGCAGACCAGGAATGTGAAGCACTCGTAGAGCTCGACCAAGAGGAATAAGTATCATCTCCCCAGTCAAACCGATACTCCACACTGTGACCCTTGGAACAGGAAGACCCTCCTGTGGAATAGGTGTATGACTTATTTACCTCGCCGCTCGATGCCCCACTCGGTGTTTCCGGAGTGGTTATCGTGTGTGAAGCAGGATTCACCGCCAAAGTCACTGAAACCGTCTGAGGACTATTCGATACCCCCGATGCAGTAATAGTGATTGTGGCATTGTATGTTCCTGCCGATATACCAGAAATGTTAACTGAAACAGTATGATTGTTTGTACCTCCAGTGGAACTGCCACTTGTGGGTGAAACACTCAACCACCCAGCATCATCAGAAATGGAATAACTTAATGTTCCTCCACCTGTATTCTTTACCTGAAGTGTCTGAGAAGAAGGATTCGACCCTCCCTCTGTGGCTGCAAACGACATAGATGAAGGCGACCGCCATATCACAGGCGATTCAACTGCACCTATAGTTACTATCTTTCCAGAAGACCAGCCAGAAACAATGTCATGGCTGGCTGAACACCTTGCCTGTGCTTTCACTGTGTAGGTCCCAGCAGCAGACCAGGAATGTGAAGCACTCGTAGAGCTCGACCAAGAGGAATAAGTATCATCTCCCCAGTCAAACCGATACTCCACACTGTGACCCTTGGAACAGGAAGACCCTCCTGTGGAATAGGTGTATGACTTATTTACCTCGCCGCTCGATGCCCCACTCGGCGTGTTCGGCGTGGTAACTGTGTGGTTGGAACAATCAGTATTGGATGTAATCTCCTCTATTACGTCATTACTTCTCTCACCACTAGATTTATCAATTGCCCAAATGATGTAAGTGCCAACCTGGTTATCACAGTGGCTTGTGTAGGAATGACTGAAGTTTCCATTAGCATCTACCTTGCCCGTTAAATCCGATGGCGGATACTCTGTTCCGTCAGGCTTCCTTACATGCCACTCAACTGTTCCATTAGGAGTGTAATAGCTTCCACTGTAATTAAAAATTGTCCCCTGCTTACCTGATTTCGGAGATACCGAAAGTGTGGGGTTTACTGTTGGATCGGAGAGAGTTTTTGCATATGCAATATTTGATGGCTCTGAATAAATATATGGCTTAACGTAAGCTTTGACTCGATAAAAATACGTTTTACCTGACTGTAATCCTTTATCTTCATATTTTTCCTTATCAGCAAAAAGTCTAATTATTTCTGTAAAAGGTCCCTGTTCATTTATTTCACTTCTCTCTACCAAAAATCCAGTTTCATTATTACTGTTATCTTTCCAGGATAGATTGATTTGATTATAAGAGATTGGCTTTGCTTTAAGATCTGAAGGTGATCGAGGAAGTGATTTTATAGAATGCAAATAAATATAATGTTTACTAACTCTACAATCATTTTTCCAGTTTGAATCCAAAACATAAATTTTTCTATTGCCTTTATCATCTGTTTCAAGACTTCCTAAAGCAATTGCAGTATGTCGAACATCTTCTATTAAGGTTCCATTTTTATAAACCTTACCAATTACGATATCCCCTGTTTCTATTTCTTCTGGTTTCTTACCTTGATGGTCATCATAAAACTTATTTTGAAGGATATCTCCTCTTGTACCTCCTGCTTCACATACAATAATTTTAGCAAATTGCTTGCATTGACCTACAATATTGCCCCAGTCATTCTTAAGGCCCAAATAATAATCATAAAAATTCTTATTTGAGTAGTCTAATAATTTATCCTGTTTTTCTAATTTATATATAGGCTCTAGTTCTTTCCCGTTTCTTTCCACTTTAAAATAATTTTTAAATTTCAAGGAGTTTGCTATATCCAAAATATTATTTCTTAAAAATTTTAAAGGGAGAGAGTTTATCCCTTTGAAATCCATTGTATACACAGCCCATCCCATAAGATCAGATAAAATTTCTGGAATGGCAACGAGCATTCTCCCTTCTCTGAATCTGTGGATTTTCATTTTATCGAGGTTTTTTTCTTTATCTATGTAAGGGAGACAAGTGATTCCTTCTAGTGGAGTAGTATATATCGCGAATCCCGCAACCGATTTTATAGAAGAAGTAACTTTAACATGATCAATTTTATTATATATTACTGAATCTATGTCATTTCTTTTCAAAAGATTTAAACCTCTTCGAAGAATCGAATCAATTTTAAATCTTTTATTTTTTTGGATATCAAGCGTTTCTGTAGTAATTAGGGCATCAGTATCTCCATAGTTTAAAAGACTTACAGTAGTCAAAAGTTCTGTATTTTCAACCCTTCTTACTATGGGAAAATATATCTCAATATTTCCTGAGATAAAGACGGGCAGAGCTGCTATATCTTCTCCATTTTGGAACCCAAAGAGCTGAAGCCCTGTAATTAAATTATCTGAAACTATTTTTATTGTAGAAATATCATTTATAATGAATTCAAAAAATATATCATTTAGATTAATATCTAGGCTTGAATTAGGTAGCATAGGATTCAAATAAAACGAATCAATTAAAGCACCATTTTCATTTAAAGCAAATAATTGAATATTCGCTATATAAGAGCTTGGATTGAAAATAATAAGCCTCCTCCATAATGCTTTATTTTCTATTCTGGAAGGAATAGTAGGAAAATTAAGAATTTTGGAGGTTTCAGAAAGGACTGGGATGATCTCTAACAGAATATTGTTAGCAGAATACATTGCTATAAATCCATTTAGTTTTTTATTTGATTCAATTTTCAAAGATTTTGTTCCAGGAAAAAGATCATTAGTTTTGATGCATAAAAATCCATTCTTTCTTTTCAATTCTATAATTTTTTCCTCTGGTAATAATTCCAAAAAGTTACCAAATTCGTCATAAGAAATGATCTTCATATCAGCATTTTTATCTTCTTCATAATAGATAATTATTTCTGTTTTCCACTCATTGTTAAAACTTATTTTTGGAAAGTAATAAGTTTCTGCAATAGCACTAGGCACAAAGGAAAATAACAAAATTAAGATTATTAATATTGCATAGCTCCTTCTTTTCATCTTCCTTCTTCCATAATTAAAACAATATTTTAATTGCTGTATTTATCCTTGTTCCTCCTGCATAAAATTTATTTTTTTCTCCATTTTCTAATTTATATTCTACTTCCCCACAAAAAAACTTACCTTTCATACATATGGCAATGTGTTTAGTAATAAAGCAATCAGTGCCAATTCCTATGTTAAAACCTATTGTGGAGGAATTACAGGAATAAAAAACCACATCATATAATTCTACAGTATCGTAAGGGGGATGTTCTTCCCAAATAAAATAATCCATGTTTTGGAAATTAATTTTAAAATAGGTCACCCCTCCTGAAACATAAAATGCAATTGATGACTTTGGATTTAAATAGAAATTTAGATTAAGACTTAAAGTCTGTTCTTTATAATCGAGGTTTTCATTCACCCAGTTTATATTTCTATGCCTTTCATAATAAATGGGGTGAGGAATTGCTACTGAGAAATCCCCTTTTAATTTACCTTTATATTCTTCGCCAGAAAGAGATAAAGATAGATGTGAAAATATGCCAAAGCCTATATCTAATCCATAAGTTAAAGCTGGAATTGTTTTATAATCTTCTATAATAGTTTCAGTTTCATCATAAACATAGATATTCCGCTCTTCTTTAAAAGATGGAGAAAGAAGATTATAGCCAACATAAAGATTAAAATAGATTTTTCCTTTTAAATTACTGGAATAAAGTAAATTGGATAAAAAAATAATGAATATTGTAAATAAAATAAATCTAAGCGTTAAAACTGTTTTTTTCTCCACAAGCCCCCTTATAATTAAATTGTCTGAGCCTCTCCTCTATGATTAGCTAAAGGAAAACATTTATCTAAAAATAAGGAATTCTCATTTCACTGGGCTCATATTGTTTCCCTCTATTGCTTTCATATTAATAACACAGGAAAAATTCGAAGTCAATTCTACCATGTTCTATGTTTTTAAGTGTCACTAATGTATCTGAACGAGTACACGAGTGGCTCAGGAGCTTAATTCCCTCATGTAAGAGAATCCGTTAATGCCTTATATACTTAGTGAATGCGTCCAGCCTGTGTTTCCTTGACAGCCCCACTTGTTATCTTTATATTATTAGACAGCAAAGGAAAAGAGTTCTCTATTTTTAATACATGATTATAATTAGCAAAATCATAAAATTTCTCAAAGAACATACACTCAAAGCCATCTTTTACGGAGTAGTTGGAATCATTTTGGGATTTCTTATAGCCCTTGCAGTAAAAAATTGGAAACTATTTATCAGTGTTCTTAGTTCAGTAGTAAAATATGAGCACTTTCATATTTATATAATCTTTCTAATTTTTGTTGTAGTTCTTTTTCACCTTTATAAAAGAACAGGAAAACTTAAGATTGAAATAAATAAAATTCAATTTTCGATTAAAGAAGATTCAAGTAGAAATATTCCCCAGCAAGGTGTCAAATCTGAAATCACATATTTCTTTTCAAACAATGCTAAATGGAAAATAAACTTAAAAACAAAATCTTTTGATAAAAATCCATATTGTATTTGCTGTAAACCGCCATCCCGTTTAATTGAACTACCTCCACAAGGAATATCCGCTTTTGGAGAACCAGAAGAAACTCATAAATGCGTTACTAGTAATCAAGAATACTATTTATCTCCCTGGGCTTATATTTATGCTTACCGAGAAGCTAGAGAAAAGTATAGAGTTCATGTCAAAGCGATAGAGGATGAAATGAAGAGATTAGTAAAAACAGGAAAAGCAAAAGTTAAAGAACCATAATAACTTCCCGCCCTCCGCTCTCTCCGGCTTAGTCCATGCAGTTCCACCCGTCTCAATATCCGGCAAAATCCTTCATCCGCTTCCAATATGTTTAAATCATCAATACAGTCCCCTCCAGAAAGATTCAACAGGATTAACGACATGATCACCTGAGAGTCTGTCCACCCCTGGGTGCATTCTCTTACCCGAATATGGTCCATCACAGATTTTGATAAACCCATGATCTGGGCTAAACCTGAATATAAAGCCAAACCCCCCAAGGAGGTTATCCCCCTCTCCTTTTTGTTCTCTTCAAACTTGAATGGAAGTGCTTTTTGTGACATATTTGGTTTGCCTCGCTGTTTTTTTCACCCACTGGGTGAAGGTTTTTGTTGTAAACTCTATTCTATCATAGGAGAACAGCGAGGTTTTTATATTTTTTAGGCGGTGGATCAGGGGGATAATAAAAAAAGGAGCGAGAATTGTCTTTATCTTACTCCCGAACTAATTTCCGCACGAAGAAGGAATTTGAATTCCGCTTCTTTTCAGGATGAACTTTGTGCATCTTCCTTCTGCACCTTTAAAATTATCCTTTATAATACAAGTCAATTCAATCCATTCACTGTCGCCTTTGATTCTTGCAAAGATTTTCTTAGCAATATGTTCATAACCAATAGTCACTTTTAGGTCAAGAGTACAAACAAAATACTCATAGCCACTATATTCAAGCAGTGCTTCACATGCCCATTTATTCTCTCCAACTGAACGAAAATTCTCTGCATCCGCGCCTCCATTATCTGTATTATAAACTAAAAGCCAACTTGGATCTGGATCATTGGGATTTATTATTTCTCGAACTCTTTGATACATAAATTCAATCACTACTTCGGTTTTTACGGGATTATCAGGTGTAGTTGGAAGTTTACAACCTTCAAAATAGACAAACATAAACAACATCAACAAGAAAATCAAGAAAACGGTCTTGCAGTTAAGGACTCCGTCAAAGTCGCTATTCAGGTGAACAGATATGGAATTAATCTCATATCAGGAGAAAGCATCTTAGCACAAACTGGTGTTAAGATCGAAAAATAGAGACAAAGGCGAACAAAAGAACAGGTGGAGAGGCACTTTTTATGCTTTTTAAAGACAAAATGTAGATAGCAATATTATCGAGGAATTGATTCTCTAGACTACCACAGCCCTCAGTGTTTGAAAACAATCTCTATTGTTAAGTTAAATCCCAAGAACCTGCAATGCTTCTTCCAATCGCATCGTAAAATATCTTATAGCATCTGGTATGTATTTGAATCCCAAAAGTCGAAAAACACTGATGACTAAATTCCTCAAACTTGCCATAATATGAGGACCATTCCCTTTGCGGATTTGAGACCTGTCCTCATCAAAGGTTACATCTCTTACATAGTGAACCCTATTCTCTATTTCCCAGTGCCCACGATTCAACTCTAACAATCTCTCCGCAGATGCTTCCTCTTTTCTAAGACTTGTAATCCCATAGGCTGTCTCTTCAGACTCTTTGCCATTCATGTAATAAACTTTCCTCTCAATCAAAAAGAATTGTTCTGCATAAGGAAACGAAACATATCCCTTAAGATCATCACTTGCCCAAATAGTGCGCCTCTCAATCCTTCTGTGTGCTTTCTCTATCGTGCTGTACGCTGGCGTTTTTTTTTAATTCAAGTGCCCTTATATCTTCAAGAAGCTCTCTCTGATTCCCCTTTACCGTAAACAAATAATCAGCTCTCTTCTCTTCCACTATATATCTCCCTATCTCTCTCTGCGTAAATAATGCATCGCCTGTGACTACCGAGCGCTCTATATCCAATCCTTTAAAAAGAGGTTTTACCCTTGTCATTTCATTTGTTTTCTCTGAGACATCCTTTTGTGCAATGACTATTCCCTCCTTATGTACTACCGCAGAGAGAAGATGTTTAGGACTATCTTGCCCATCCCCACTTCCGCGCAAAGTTTTGCCATCCATCGCAATCGCTTTCCCTACAGGTGATTGCAGCCTTTGAAGCCACATGCCAATTTTCCTATCGAACTCCTCTACATCAATCAGTTGCAGAACTCTCCTGATTGTAGGTTCACTCGGTGCCTTCCCCCGTTTACTCCCAAATCGCCTTATGTTCTCTTTGGATAACCCCGCCGCCCAATCGCCTATCCCACGATAGCTTCTTGCACCAAACATCACCGCACAAACCGCTATGCCTAATACCGTATGAAGAGGATGCCTTATCCCCCTCGCCTTCCGAGGATCTGTTACCCTCTTTATCTCCTCGATTAATCTTTCAACTGGTAGATTCAGCTTATCCATCATCTTCCTCTCCTTCGCTATTAAATTAAAATCATAAGGCATAAAAGTAGCACTTAATAGCTCTTTCGCTCTCCGATGTATGGGATACAAATATACCGCCTTAGGCCGATTCGTCCTGTAGTATTTATTCCCACTCTTTGAATAGCCGCTGGTTAGACCAACATAACGCCAATTCGCTGCTTTGTAACATGTACCCCTATATCGTGAGATATCTACAAATGTCTCTGCTAAATATACAGGATGACCATAGACCTTCTGAAAATCACAACTGATCCTTTTTAAATTAAGTGATAGCACTTTACTTGCAAGGTTTGAAATATGAATCCAGGGTAAAATTAAGAATCTTACATTGTTTATGATAAGCTGAAGCCTCTTTAATTTTCTATCATAATCCCAACCAATAAATCGGTCTCGCACACTACACTTTAATGCCGGTGAACCCCACCCGATAAGTGCTACCCACTGAGTTGCGATTGTCGCAATGTAACGCAGAGATTTACCAGGAATACTTTTGTAGCCAAGATAATGGTATGCTTTTACATACTTTCCCCATAAGCTTACTTCCTCTGCTAGTATCGGCCTTACTTCTAAGCAGTCCCACGGAGTATTTTCTCTCATATGAAATCTTATAGCATAAAAAGGGGGGAGAAAGCCAGAGCTTTTTTATCTTCATTTATATAAGCAAGTTATCTAAACTATGACGCAGCCCTGTCTTGCAGTTCTTTCTAAGCATTGTCTTCAAAAAAGCAATGTCAAGCTATCCACATAAACCAAGATCCACCGCCTAATTTTTTTTCATCTCAAATTTAGTGTTTCGGATGAGATATTTCTAACTTTTTTTAGTTATCCAACTCACTGTAGTGGAATTTTGCCTCATGTATAACTTTTTTCTCATAGATCGTATGTTTAAAGAAGACTCCTTCTTTTATCTTCTCTTCTCACAGTTAGGTTTTTTTCTATCTCTCATCTAGCCTACGGGCACACACCCAAGTTTTATAATCCTTGCTCGTGCATTATTGAGCAGGTTAAAACTGGGATGCCCTTTTGGCAATTGAATAATCAGTTCCCGAGAATGATTTATTACTTTGGATGGTACATGGATGATCTTGAACCGGATCACTTTCATCCTTTTCTTTTTCCATTCCCCTTGGAGCACCAGATTCTTCATCAATGCATTCAGATTAAACGCCAGTATCATACACCACCACCAGGCCGCATTCTCTCCAAAGGAACCTGAGGGCAGTTTCCCTCCTGCCAGATCATGCTTCATTACCCCATGCGCCTCTTCCTATTCCTGTTTTTCATCCCAATACTGTAAAGTCCATTTTTTAGCTTGTTCCTCTGCAGCTTTTTCTTTTTCTTTATAATCTTGCTGGTCTTCATATTTAAAGTGCCTCAGAATATGATGAGCAACTTCATGCAAAATGCATGGCGGATCCATTGGGGCACGTTTTTTTAAAACTTTTTTATCTAAATCTATATAGGGAGCTCCAAAAATGAAAGGCGTTAGAACAATAATTCCCTTTTTTTCACCTATTTTACTTAAGTTTATATAACAGGCTGGCTTTAGTTTGGGGGCAGCACTCAAAAGCACAAATTGAATTTCAGTTTTGACTTTATCAACGATTTCTCTGGGAAGAGCTTGAATCTCATCACAAAACATATCATATTCTTCTTCATTAATAGCTGATTCTTTTAACTTCCTATAAGACTTGAATTTTGTTTTTATATCCTCAAAGCTATAGTATTCATTTTTCATGTATTTGTCCCCCTCAAATGTTTATCTCAAAAAGGCTATTCTCCAGCCTTGCCTGGCTTCTCATTGCCTCAAATCTGTTAGTTATTATTTTTTTCTTCCTGTTAATATCTTTCAGGATAGAATCTTATCACTGTTTTTGGTAACAATTCTAACACTTCGTTTGCAAAGGAAAATATTGTTTTAGTTCTTTCATAATGTCTAGGGTCTCCCATTTTTATTAAAAGCATTTTATCTATCTTGCTTCTTTTCCTAGGCATTGGATTGGGCATCCCACCATGTTGGATTGAATTCCTCAATTCGATTACATAATTCAATGCCTTTATCATATTTTTGAGCCTATGGTCGGTTGCCTTGTTTTTCACTCCCTTAACTTCTTGTTCGATTGATTCTGTTAGTTCTCCAAATGTAAGTTCAATTATCTTTTCCCAATCTCCAATTGCTCTATACAAACGCCATACTAATTTATTGCATATCAGTTCAGTATAAAGCCTAATCCAGGCCGAGAAATTATGACAATGCGATGATATATTAAATTCAATTCTCTTATATGGCTCTATTTCTTTTTCTAACTTCTTCTCAAAATAGGCAATATGGTTTTTAAGATGATTTTCATTACCAAAAGCATCTAAATAATTAAGGCCTTCTTTAATTCCTACCTTTCTTTCACTCATTCCCCTCGCCTCAAATATTCACATATCTTTTTGTAGCTTATTTATATACCCCATAGCAAAATAAAAAGTGGTAACTATTACTTGTGTCTATAAATCCCCCCGATCTCAGTAAATCTTCAAAGCTAAAATCTCCATTTTTTATCTCTTTGTATTTAAGACTGTTTCCCTTTTTTTTGATAAATGCAGCATATTTTTCTAAATACATCTTTTTATCTAGTGGTTGCATTTTTAAGTATCTGATTTGTGTATCAATTAATTCAGGATCTTCTCCTTTAATCTGCATTTTTACAATATAGATAGCATCAGCCATTTTAATTCTACGATTGCTAAAATCATTGTAAAAGTCATTCATTCCATCCATAATTTGACCAATAGTGATTCCCGCAAGAGTTATTTTATTAAGAGTTCTATCAAGAGAATCTTTTTCCAATTCATTACCCAACAAATCCGCAAGGGTATAAAATGTATTATTTACAACTTCATAATTTGCAACCCTTGCTCCAGTAATAATCCCACCAATATAACCTATTTTCCATGAATCAGGTCGAGTTGTCCAATCAGTTCCATCATCCTCTAATACATCTTTTATTTCAGCAGAGGCTTCTGTAATAAAAATGATAGAAAAGATTAAAGTACAAAAAATTAAATTTTTTTTAATTTCATATTTCCCTTCCTTCGTTTGCTCTCCTTGCTATTTTAAGGATTGATATCAGTCAAATATTCTTTTGACCTTAATAGTTATTGCAAAAATTTGCCCGATACTCTTCATCCCCTTTCTCTGAAGCAGAAGTGGTTATTATTTTCACATAAGGCGTACCACTTCTAAATTGCCAATTTTTATCTCTTTTATCCATTCTTTCCCAGCTTCCTGTTTCCTTTATTTTTGTCCTTATCAGTCATATTTTCTCGAGACCATTCACTGCCACATGAGTATCAATGTATTCAGCCTGATAATAGCTCCAATCCAAATAGTCTCCTGTATCCATATAGAATCTTTCTGGGTGATATATTCCCATAACTGAATCTACAATAGCAATGCCATAAGACCTGTCCTATTGTTGTTTGACTATCTCAATTATTTTTCTCTGTATTTTCCCTAATCCTCTACTCATTTAACTCTCTCTTTCTTATTTATCATTTTTGCTATTTTTCTCGCTAAACCAAATTAAAAATACGCAAACAATGCCAATTATGATACTTTCAAATACTCCTTAGACAACGCAGATCGCCTTATTGCTGACCCGAGTGCAATATCGCCTAGAAAAGGTTATTAACTCGCTATTTATTATATAGATAATTCCGGGCCTTTTATCTTATTCTCTTCCTTATCCTCTTCGGTTTCCAAACTCCCCAACGCTTCCATCCAAATTTTTCCAAAAAAACATCATATGTCATATCTTGAGCTTGCTCCTGAAGATTTAATATTGGACTTCCCTTTTTTATAACTCCTTCCCATGCTTTGTTAGTATATTCCGGAGAGCCACTCCACAAAGTATAAACCAATACTTGAAAACATGTTTGCACTTCATAATCTTGTTTCTGCTCATAAAGTCCCCATTTACCCCAATTTAATATACCACTTGCTTTACCAGGTACTTTTACTACATTGCCCTTGCCTTGATAATAAATAACTGTGAGTGTCAAATCTGGCATTTCTTTAAAATCAGGTTTAACATATACACCTTCTTTCACAGGATCATATTCTAGAAACTCAGGGTTTATATAGAAAACTTTAAAACCTCTTTTTTCCAATTCTATTTTTGCATAAATAAAAAGTTGTTTTTCAAACAATTTATCGTAGCCTATTTTTTTTGCCGGGCTTGTCCAGTAAATTGGCGTAAATCCGATAGTTTTAACATTTTTAAAATCAAAAAACGGGTCAAAACCACCTTCATAATAAGTGTAATACCTAACAGCAGAACATGATAAAAGAAAAAGCACCGCCAATAATATGGAAGCATATACTAAATAATTCATATAGCGTCCAAAACTTATTTTGTGGCTCCATAACTTATCTACTTTTTTATCGATTTTTTTTAAGTCTTTTTTTGTTAAAATTCCTGTCATTCCTTCTCACCTCCCGGTTTTCCGGCTTTCTTCTGCTCTGCCAGGATCTTCCGGATATCTCTATTCATGGCTAATCTATACCCCGCAAAGCATGGCCTATCCAAATCAGAACAGTTGCGATGATCCAAACTCCATAAACGAATAACAGAGGCCAAAAATTGCCTGATTCAAACAGAGCAAACCACGGGGCCACTACCGAAGCATAGGGATTACAAGCAGACTCAGAAAAGCCCAGATCGGCCCCATGACCGCCCTCACTATTGACCAACAAAGGAACAGAGTCGCCAGCCCCCCGGTAATGTAATAAAATAACAAAAAAAGGAATTAACTTAATAGATTTTTTTCCCATTCAAACCTACTCTATCTTAATTAAAATTATCTACTAACGTAATATTAATATGTTTTTTCTGCTTTATTCACAGTATCCCCAAAAATCCAATCGCAGTAGAAACCCATTACTTTTCAATATTCCTAATATATAGACTTTGTCATAATTTTCTCTACGGTTTATCCTCTTTCTAATATTGTTACTAATAAATCTTTATATTTGCTTTTATTTTGAGAACTTTCAAATTCTTCAATATATTCTCTTCATTACTATAATGGAACCTTCTTAACTATCTGGTTCTAATTTGACAATTGTACCATTGACTATTAAACCAATTCTGTTACCAGAGAATTCAGTATAGTCAACATCAATTCCAACAACTGCATCCCCCCCCTTTTTCACTGCTTTGTATTTTAGCGCCTTAAAAGCTGTCTGTTTAGCTTTTTGAAGTTTCTTCTCAAAAGCAGTAGAACGTGCACCAAAAAAATCGGAAACCCCCCCTCCTATTTCACTAAATATCCCAGTTCCAATTACAATCTCTATACTTTCAATTTCTATGTACTTTATTATCTTGTATCCATCTATATTAAGTGTTGTAGTGATAGGTATTTTACTTATTTCTTCATTAATATAAATTTCCGCACATTGGGGGCAACGTGCTTTTCCCCCTAGCTCAACAAGTCCTCTCAACAAACTTTTCGGTTTTCCACATACTTCACATTTGTCAGCTTTAATCTCTTGTTTTCTTTCTTCTCCTGCTATTGGATGGCCTTCTGCAATGTTGTTCCATTGTTCAGGAGTAAGCCTTTTATACCTATATAATTGCCATATTTCGTTTTCTTTCCTCTTCGTTTCTTCTAAGAAAATTGTATTAAAGTATTTTTTGTTTTTACTATCATATTCTTGAATTAGCCTAGATCCACATTCAGTAGATTTACATGAATATATAATCTTCTGTGATTTCGTTACGCTTTTTTTTTGTTCAAAAGAATCCGTTAATTTACCACATATTGGACAATTGAAATCCTTAAGTGTCATTTAATCCTCCCTCAAAATTTCGACATAATACAGAATATAAATTTATAATAATTATTCAAAATTATTTCTTTTTTCTGTTGATGACAATCTCCGCTCAATTTCATCAAATTTTCACCCTTTGAGCTGATTCATTCATGATAATACCGGGAAAATACACATCCAGTCAATAATAAATCCGATAAAAAGAATGAATATTATTGATACTAAGTTTTAACTGTGCTTATTTTATATGCTTTTAAAAAATAATAATGCATACAAAAGAGAAGGTTATCTCATATTGGGAAACAGAATGGGGTTAATGAGTCTTAATTGTGATAACAGATTATCAGTTTTTTGGTTAATCAAGACTCAATATTTTGCATCAAATCTCCTCTATCTAAAGAGGCGATCAACGCTATGCTGTCATATCATCCCCGGGAGGCCAAGCCCTTCTGGTATCCTTGCGCCTCAATTGAGCAATTTTTATTATTATTTGACTTTCAGATTTTTAAATTCGTATCTGTCAGTATGACAGTTATAAAATATCACTCCATAAAACATTAACCCGCCGCCCCATGAAAATCCAATTGAGGAAATTGCATCCCAGTTTTAACCTGCTCAATAATGCACGAGCAAGGATTATAGGACTTGGCGTGTGTACCCTTAGGCTAGATGAGAGATAGAAGAAAAATCTAACTGTGAAAAGAGAAGATAAAAGGAGGAGTCTTCTTTAAACATACGATTTATAAGGGGAAAGTTATATATGAGGCAAAATTCCACTACAATGAGTTAGATAACTAAAAAAGTTTAGAAGTCTTTCATCCAAAACACTAAATTTGAGGTGAAAAAAAATTAGGGGGTGGATCTTGGACGAGTACAATGGATTGTAATATAACAAGGATATTGATAAAATAATGCTGCATTTTAAGAATATATTTAAAGGGATTCATTGTATTTAGACACTATTGCAGCTATATTTTTCTCAAAATACGGCATGCAGTATAGTAATTGTTAGGGATCAAGCAAAAGGAGGAAACATGAAGAAATATACTTTCGTACTGGTCGCTTTTGCGATGACTATGTTGATAGGTTGCTCCAGAGAAAAAGCCGAAGATACGGAGAAGGCTATTGAAACCGCTAAGGCAAAGGTTGAAGCCAAGGAACCGGTGGAAGCTTCTAGCGCAACTGAGACCCAAATTGTATGTGATAAGTTCGAGTTAGTCACGAAGGTTACGGGTTCCACCCTTGATCTTTCGATAGATACCGATCTGCCTGACAGTACGGTTATCATGGTTAGTGTATCACGGACTTATTGGGAAAAGGGTAACTCCGATGCGTACTTGGTGGACTATTTCTCGGAAAAGAGCATCATCGGAAAATGGAAGTCAAAACACAGCATCCCCATTGCCAGCGAAAAATGGAAGTCGGCACTCAGGGCTAAGCAGAAAGAGATGTCCAGACTTGGACTTGGTTTTGATGTTGCATCCATCAGTGATAAGATCACAGCCCAGATGATAGTTCCTATCAACCAACCAGACCCTAGGTTTGGAGATAGGAACACAAATCTTAGCGGTAAAGCGGTAAGATCCAACGGTATTCGTGTTGTAGAGGATGAAATTGAGATAGACTACCCGTTGGATTCACCACCTGTAGGGGAGTCACCATTTCCTAGTTTGAACCCACTGGAACTTGAAATTGGTCAAGCGTACACCGTTTCAAAACAAACACCCCTCATGCCTTCTCACAATCCTGCTGATCCCATTGCAGCCATTCAACAGATGAAGCAGATTCCAAAGGGAGGAGGATTCAGGGTTCTTGAAATAGTCAGGAAGAAAACTAATCCTTGGTATAAAGTAACTGCTTTTGATCAAAGAAAAATACAAATTGGCACAGGATGGATTAATAGCACTGCACTTTTGGGGCAAGAACTAAAAGCGTACAAGTGATTTGCAAAATTCCTAACAAGGAGCTCCACTGATCTCCTATATTAAATTGATTCACTAAAATAAAATTTTGATATTCTAAACTCTGCAAACTTAAAAACCCCTATAGGGAAATTTTTAAAATCAGGAGAGCAAGGGTACATGAATTGCAGAAGTGGAAAAATCCAAAAAGCCCCATATCCCCCCTGCATCGAATTCTGGCTATGCCAAGGTATGGGAAGAGGGTTATGATTGAATCACATTTATACTAGCAGCTCTCGCTGGTTGCCATTTTCATAGAGATTCCTTAAAGAGCCAGGAATTTGTTATGTCGCCTAAGTGTGATTATGTCAACTCTTTTCTCGGGGTAGAATAGTTTTTAAATTTTATCCCATCGTTATGCGAAAAAAGCGGGATTTCACCCACTGTAAAATAGCTTTTTTGGGATATAAAAACCTAAAAACAACCAAAAATCAGGTGGAAATGGGAAGTGAATATTTAGATCTAGATCATCTTTTCAGTGTTTTATTCCCAAAATAATACTAACATATTTAGACAAGGAAAAGGATAGACACCCGGTGCTACCTGAGATCAGGGCTTAAAGGGGCTCCCAGAAAGAGGAATAAGTTGCCCCTTTAAATACCATTCATTTTAATTCTTTTTTCCGTAGAAGCCCTCTATGAAGGCTCTAAGCTGGAAGAAAAGGATATGCATGAATAGATCCGAGCCTTCTTTGATCCCCCCTTTTATAGAATGTTTTTTTATTCCCTATTTTATTTGATAATGTTATGACCTTCATAACGGCACCTCATATAAATCCAAGAGAGGAACGAATGATTCATCTGCAGCTTTCTTAAATACTCAGAAGGAGAGGTGCTAAAAAGGGATAAATGAGGGATGAAGTTTTACCTAGAATCAAATAAATAGCCTTGGGTTGACAGATATGTTTATGGGGCATAAAATAAAACCATAAAAAACAGCAGTAGGGATCAATTAAAGGCAAGATTAAAATTTTGGCTATCAAATTATATTACTTTCATAAAAACATTGATTTACTAAAAAGGGAAAAATGATGCGTAAGTTAGTTTTAGCTTTTTTAATTTTGTTTCTTGTAGTGTTTTCCATTTCCGTTGTTGGTTTCCAATCTAGGCGGGATTTTGATCGAGAGGAAATCAAAAGAATTAATTTGCAAATCCGACTCCAAGGATTAGAGTGGGTAGCAGGGGAAACATCTCTTACTTATCTTTCACCCGAAGAAAAAAAACAAAGATTGGGAGCCATTATACCGCTATATGAAGACCCGGAAAAATTTGTTTACATCCAAGGGAAAGTTGAACTTCCAAATTCAATAGACTGGAGATCAATAAAAGGAAAGAATTATATGACTACTGTTAAAAGTCAAGGAAGCTGTGGAGCCTGCTGGGCTTTCGCTACCTGTGGAGTTGTAGAAACAATGTATAACATTGAAAAAGGCTTATATTCCACCCAACCAGTTTCTGCGGATATAAAGACCAATCAATTTGATTCCTATCTTAAAACCACAGACGATTTTGATAATTCTAACATTCTTTTGCTAAAGTATCCTGATTTATCTGAACAGGATTTAATTTCCTGCTCTTCTACAGGCAACTGTGATTCAGGAGGATACGATTGGGAAGCTTTAAAGTATATAGAGACAAGCGGTGTTGTTTCAGAATCTTGTTTCCCTTATAAAGCGGATGATATTCCTTGTTTCCTGTGCAGTGACTGGGAAAAAGAATTGTGTAAGATTCGAGGATGGGGCTTTGTCACTCAATCCACCGTGAATAAAAACGCTATCAAAACAGCTCTCCAGGACGGAGCTTTAACATTCTATATTGAAGTTTATTCTGATTTTTATAATTACAGGTCAGGTGTTTATGAAAAAACTGCTACTGCCAATTATGAAGGAGACCATAGTGTTGTTCTTATCGGATATAGCGAAAAAGACAATTACTGGATATGCAAGAACTCCTGGGGAACAAATTGGGGTGAAAACGGGTACTTTCGTATTCGAATGGGTGAATGCAAAGGAGGATTGTGGGTTATGAAGGCATGGGGTGTCTCACTTATATTAAATAATAAGCCCCCAGTCATGGCCACCATAGCAGATCAAACCGTGAAAGAAGGCCAGGCATTATCATTTCAGATTACTGCTAAAGATCCAGATAATGATCCATTAACTTTCAGTGCTACATCGCTTCCCTCTGGAGCTACCTTCACAAGTTCGAATAGGCAATTTGATTGGACTCCTTCTTATACACAATCTGGGGAATACCATGTAACGTTCTTTGTTACAGACGACATATTTGAGCGATCTCAGACTGTAAAGATCACTGTAATCAATGTGAAAAAAGGAAAAGGAAAATATTAACAAAGGAAATAATTGGTGAAATATTTTAAAGTAATTTTGATTTCGATTTTGATTCTTTCTTTAACAAATTTTGTTTATAGCAAGACAGATCTTTATCTATTCGGAAAAGGAAATTTTATGAATTCCTCAGGTTCAGAGGCTGACTACAAGGCAGGGGAAAACGATTTTCCACTGGCATCTTCCTATAATACTATAGGATTTGGATTCGGGGTAACCACCGGTTCCGGAGTTGTCTTTTTCGGACTTGAAGCACACTATAACCTGAACGGAGAGACGACTCTAACAGATACTTCAGATAATGACAAAGTAAAAATCAAGACTTATGAATACCTCTCTGGATTTATAACAGTCGGTTTTAATGTTATTAAAAATCCAACTTTGAGATTTTTCGTCAATGGCGGGGCTGGAGTTAGCTACTCAATAGGTGCAGAGGTAAAAACATACATATCTCAATTTGGATATGAAACCTTGATTGAGCCGCCTGATCATAAATATCCGATAACAGCTTTTGGTGGCATAGGTTTAGTGATAAATATTTCGCAATCTTTAGGTTTATTTGTAAACGGCCGTTATCAATACATGGCCCAAGACCAATCACAAACCTCCATTATTACTTTACTCGGACTTGCCTACACTTTTTGACCTTGTATGTAGATATTGTACTCGCTCAGATTCGTTTTTTGTATCATAAAATTCAACTATTAAAATTCTAAATAGATAAAAAACAAAAAAAAGGGCAAATCAAAATGAAAGCAAATAATCAGCTTATTAAAAATCTTATCGAGGCCGTTGATCTAGGTGCTAAATAGGATGATTGAGAGGGGCAAAAAGTATAAGAAGAAGTAAAGGCAGAGCAAATGTTATTAATTCCCCTTTAACATAATAAGTATAACTAGAATGATGATCGATATTCACAGAGATTTAGTTAAATTTTATTCAGAAGTTCAAAATTCATCTAAAACTAAAAGGGAAAATGAACACCATATGGAAGATATTGTTTATGTTGCTATTGATAAATTAATGACTGACGCTGTAAACATACATCAGGCGATTTTAACACTTTGTGATGGGGGATGGGCTCATATAGCTCCAATATTATTAAGAACAATGATGGAATATATCGCAAATTGTCTAGCAATTATTAATAATGAATTTCCTGAATATATGGCTTTTAAGTATTGTTGTCATTCTTTTTTCCAAATTTTAAAAGATAATGCATTTCCTGAATATAGAAGGAGAAATGCTAAAGAAACAATAGAACAATGGATAAATATGTTAAAAGATAAAGAAGCAAAACAGAAGGCAGTACAATATATTAAATCAGGGACACCCCATATTTTTTGGTTTAAGCCAGATGAGAATGGAGTTAGTGCAATTATAGATAAATATATAGGCGGAGATTTAATGTTTGCATATAGGGGCTTATCAATATCAACTCATGCTGGATACTTAGGTCTGTCTTTATTTAAAGATAATCCTGATGATATAACTATAGAGCCCATTGTAAACCTAAGAAAGACAAAATCTACACTTTATATGAGTTGTCGATTGTTATTGAAGTTATTGTCTATCCGGAATGATTATGAAAAATTAGGACATGATTTTGAGTGTAATAAATTTCATGAAAGGATGTTAGCTCTTAAAAACGAAGTACAACGATAGAAGCGAATGAAAGCCAGACAGGCTTGGATTCCCGGGGATGATAAGACAGCTTAGCATTGATCGTTTCATTAGAGAAGACGGATAAAAGGAGTAAAATTTCTCATTCAGAGAAATAAAAAAGGAGGAAATTATAATGATAAAACCTATAGAGCGTGGGAGTGATTACCTAGAATTTAAATGTTCAGAATGTGATGAGATTTTCCATAATGCTATTGAGATTTCTCATGACGCCCCGACATATACAGATGAACAAAAATATGATATTAGAAATTGGACTATTATGAAAATTCACTTGCAATGTCCAAAATGCAAGGACGAAGGTAGTTTTAAATTAGCAATATATAAATTTTGACAATTCCGTTGAAAAAATTTAGTTTAATTACTCAATGCCAAAACGTCGTGAAGTGAAAATCGTATTATTACATAGAAGATAAAAAAAATCACCCCTAGAGGCTATTGACAGACACTTTTTAATACTTTATAAATTAATATTAGAGAAAGAGGAGAAATGAAATATTTAGTGCTTACCTTCAAATTTAAAGAAGAGGGAAAAAATTGGATTGCATATTGTGAAGAATTAGGAACATCTACTTTTGCAGGTACTTTTAATAAAGTTAAAGAGAGAATTGAAGAAGCTGTTCTTCTCCATCTTAATACACTTGAAGACGTGGGAGAATGTGCTAACTTTTTTGCTAAACATAAAATCAAAGTTTTTAATTATAAACCCAAAAAAAGAGAAATTAAAGTTACAGGGCCTTTTGATATGAATACATATGTAGCCCCCTATATTTATCCAATTGATAAAGAATTATTAAATAATTGAAATATAGCAAGATTCCTGCCCTTTCTGGAATTCAATTAAAAGAAATCCTAGAAAAAGATAAATGGATAGCACAAAGATTTGGCAGACATGGGGTTTCTTTAAAAAAAGAATTTAAAAATATAACAAGAGTAACAGTTATCCCTTATACAAAAGAGTCTCTTCCTAAAGGGACATTAATGGCTATTTTGGGATATAAACAAACGAATCTTAGGAAAAAAGGATTATTAAATCTTCTTAATAAACATTAATGCCAAAACGTCGTGAAGATCCCGTAAAAAACAACCAGACTGGACGTTACTTTTTCGACAAGTATGTCGGTTTCCCTCCGAATAAGAAGCGTATCCGGGTATCGCTCCGGGCTCAGGATCCTCTAAAGGCTCAATTAAAGTATAAAATAGACCCATACTAATATTTCCGTGTGGACACGGTGTGGACAAAATGACTAAAAATGACTCAGTTTTAATGAATCAGGCTAAAAATAAAAAACAGGTTAAGTTATTGATAACATAAGATATCATATGGTACGCCTGGCCGGACTCGAACCGGCGACACATGGATTAGGAATCCATTGCTCTATCCATACTGAGCTACAGGCGTATCCAGTTCACAGTTTAACAGATTTAAAAGCAATTTTTCAATTCATAGATTTAAATAAGATGAATTATTCTACTGTAACACTCTTTGCGAGATTTCTGGGTTGGTCGACATCGCAGCCCCTTAATAGGGCTATGTAATAAGCAATTAGCTGGAGCGGAATGATATTGAGGATTGGTGAGAGGATCTCAAGAGTTTTCGGCACATAAAAAACCTCATCAGCAAGGTTTTCTATCTTTTTGTTTCCTTTATTCGCAAGTGCAATCACAATTCCGTCCCTGCTTCTCACTTCCTCGATATTTGCAGTTATTTTTTTATAAACTTTACTGTCTGTTGCAACAGCTACAACCGGCATATTTTCGTCTATCAATGCAATCGGTCCGTGTTTCATCTCTCCCGCAGGATATCCTTCAGCATGAATATATGAGATCTCCTTCAGCTTCAGGGCTCCTTCAAGCGCAATGGGATAATTTATACCGCGCCCGAGATAGAGGAAATGCTCCTTTTTAAAGTACTTCTTTATGGACGAAGAAATTAAGCCTTCACTCTCAAGAATTCCCCTAACCTGTTTAGGTATACGAAGGAGATGGAGTATTATATTTTTGGCTTTTTCTTCCTCCAGTGTCTTCCTTGCCCTTCCAAGATAGATTGCAAGGAGGCAGAGCGCTGTCAATTGGGTCGTGAAAGCTTTTGTAGATGCAACACCTATTTCCGGCCCAGCATGCGTATAAATTATACTTTCTGCTTCCCTGGTCACAGTAGAACCAAGCACATTGCATACTGCCAATGTATTTGCTCCTTTCAATCTGGCTTCCATCAATGCGGCCAGCGTATCTGCAGTTTCTCCTGACTGCGTGATTATTACTGCCAGTGTCTTTTCATCCAGGATCGGATCCCTGTAGCGGAATTCACTTGCGATATCAACCTCGCACGGTATCTTTGCAATTTCTTCGAGCAGGAATTTGCCGATGAGCCCCGCATGATAGGCAGTTCCGCACGCAATCAGGAATATCTTCCGCACAGATTTTATCTTATTTTTAGTTAAGTTTAACCCGTCAAGGTAAACCTCACCACTCTCCAGATCAGCCCTGCTGCGAAAAGTATCCTGGATGGCTCTAGGCTGCTCGAATATTTCCTTCAGCATAAAATGCTTAAATCCGCCCTTTTCAGCCATAACAGGATTCCATTCAACCGTAAAAATCTTCTTCTTTGCAGGCTTTCCTTCACTGTCATAAACAGAAACCCCATCCCTATTTATGACTGCTGTTTCCCCGTTTTCCATATGTATTACTTTTTTTGTGTAATCTAAAACTGCGGGGATATCCGATGCAATGAAGTGCTCTCCTTTTCCCAGACCAATTATAAGCGGGCAGTCCTTACGGGCTGCTACAATATTTTGAGGTTCATCGGATGAAATCACACCTATGGCATATGAGCCCTCAATTCTTTTTACAACTTCCTGTACACTTGAAAGGAGACTGCAGGTTTTCAAAAAATACTTCTCAATCAGATGAGCAATGACTTCCGTATCGGTTTCCGATTTAAATACATGCCCTTCACTTTTTAAAGATTTTTTTAGAGAAAGATAATTTTCTATTATCCCGTTATGGACAATTACAATCTTCCCTTCACAGTCCGTGTGAGGATGTGCATTTTCTTCGGAAGGCCTCCCATGGGTTGCCCATCTTGTGTGACCAAGGCCTATCTTCCCTGTTAATTTCCGACCTTCTATCAACTGCTCCAACTTTGAAATTTTGCCCTTGCATCTGGCCAGCTCCAAGCCCTGCTTTCCGATGACTGCAATGCCTGCAGAATCATACCCGCGGTATTCAAGCTTCTTTAGGCTATTGATTAAAACACTGGTGGCATTCCTGTTTCCTATATAACCAATAATTCCACACATCAGCCTAACTTTTCCTTTACAACACTGGACATCTTCATTGCAAGCCTTTCGGTTTCTTTTTTTGTTGGGCCCTCTACCATCACGCGGCATACACACTGCGTGCCCGAATACCTGACAAGAACCCTTCCCCTACTGCCTAACTCTTTTTCAACTTCCTCAATAACTTTCACTATTTCCGGTATGCCCTTCAACCTGGGCTTACTCTTGACATCCACATTTATCAAGACCTGAGGATAAGTCTTCATGACTCTTGAAAGTTGAGAAAGGGTCTTGTTTTCTTTCTGCATGACAGCAAGAACCTGAAGAGCGGTTATTATTCCGTCTCCTGTTGTGTGATGCTCAAGAAAGATGATATGTCCAGACTCCTCCCCCCCAAGAACAGCTCCGTTTTTTAGCATTTCTTTAAGGACATATCTATCTCCGACACTTGACTTTATGTGCTCTATTCCCATTTTACTAAGAGCATAAGAAAGACCTATATTGCTCATGACCGTAGATACGACTAAATTATTTTTCAACCTCTCTTCTTCTTTCATATTCTTTGCACAGATCGCAAGAACTTTATTCCCTTTCACTACACTGCCTTTCTCATCTATAGAAATCATCCTGTCTCCGTCTCCGTCAAATGCTATGCCGATATCTGCTTTCTCCTGGATAACCCTTTCCGCAAGGCGTTCGGGATAGAGAGTGCCGCAATCAAGGTTGATGTTTGTTCCGTCCGGACTTACACCCATGGGAATTACCTCAGCCCTCATTTCTCTAAATAGAGTTGGAGCAACCTTATATGTCGCCCCATTTGCACAATCAAGCACAATTTTCATTCCCTCAAGGCTCATGTCCTTTGGGAAAGTATGCCTTAAAAAGACAATATATCTTCCACGGGCATCATCCCCCCGGAATGCACGGCCGACTTCATGAGAAGGAGAAACAAGTTTACTCAGTTTCTTCGAAAATATGAGTTCCTCAATCTCAAGTTCTTGGTCATCAGAGAGTTTGAATCCCTCCTTGGAAAATATTTTTATCCCGTTATCATTAAATGGATTATGGGATGCGGAAATAACGATCCCGCAATCCGCATCCATATTGTTTGTAATAAAAGCTATACCCGGAGTAGGCATAGGGCCCACTGATATCACATCTGCTCCCATTGAAGAAATTCCAGAGGCAAGAGCACTTTCGAGCAAATATCCAGAAAGGCGGGTGTCTTTCCCAACAACAACACGCTGCCTGTGCCCTTTCTTTTTCAAAACTTGTACAACCGCCCGGCCGATTTGCACAGCCATCTCTGATGTCATTGGGTCTTTGTTTGCTTTTCCCCTTATCCCATCAGTTCCGAATAATTTCTTCATTTTAAAATTCCTTATGTTTAAAGTTTATGATCTGTAAATGAGAGTTTTACGAACTGTCTCAGCCTCTTGAGGATGGACTGCTTGCTGCAGCTGTCTTTAATATCCTTTGCGGAAAGTTCCTTTATCTTCTTTAGAAATTCCTGATTTTTCCGGTTGCGTTTGCTTACGAGATCGGCAGTAACTTCAGCAAGAGCCGGATTTCTCTCGAGCAAAAGCGCAAAATCCAGAGCCTTTATTTCCAGAAGTTCTGATTCAACATCTACAATTCCTGTTGCAGTCCTTGGCATCCCTGTGAAAAGAGATATCTCTCCAAAGATCCCGCCAGGCTTTACCATGAATTCTGATTTATATTTTCTCCCTTTTTCATGATAGACAATCTCTCCTTTTATAGCACCTTTAGCCACGACAAAACAGCTTTCACCTTTATCTCCCTGTTTAAAAATGACCTCTCCACACGCAAACCGCTGCCTGTGCACTAAAGAGGCCAGATCTCTTAACGCGCTCTCTGAGACGACAAGCCCTTCTTTTCCCTCACCTTCATGATAACGGAGAAAGGAAGAATTAATAAGGTCATGGAAATTTTTATCCATTTTCTCTTTAACTGCAGCAGCCCGGTCTTTCTCCCTGATTGAGCCGAGGATCTCACCGAGTTTATCGCTCAAAGGAAATGGAATCTCAATATTATTCCTCTTAAACTTGTACCAGATTAACCTTCCGACTTCTCCCATTATGGTGTACTTCCGCTCAAAATCTTTTATCCAGAATTTTAGTACATAGGAAATTCCGAAATCATCGTAACTGAGAATATATACTTGAGGTGCAGGATTTTCCAATATCGCGGTCACATCCTGAGCCACTTCATAAAGAGCATCAAAAACCACAGAAGTGGGCATTTCATAACTTGCTTTAACCGGAATTGTCAAAGCTGTCTTATCATCCGGGCATGAGAAATTTATGATTTTCTCCGAAGCAATCGTATTATTTGGAATGACAATAATATTCGATTCCCGGTCTAAAATCTTTGTCTCACGCCAGTTTGTATCGATGACTACTCCTTCATCAGTACCCACTCCAATCCAGTCTCCCTTTGTAAAAGATTTCGTGAGATGGATGGATATCCCTGACAGCAGGTTTCCCAGCACTCCCTGGAGGGCCAACCCAACAACCATCGTAAGGACCGCTGATGTGGCCAAAATAGGCGTGATGTTGATGCCCGCTATATCCCTCAGGATAATGAATAAAATTATTAAATAAAAGATTCCCAGTATTAAACTGTGAAGCACTTTAGGAAGAGGATAAGGAATATTCTTTCTCTTATACCTTCCAAGAAAAAGTGCATCAACCAGACGGATCAAAAAGAAAATAAAGAAAAATATTAAAGCTGCATCAAGATATAGATGAAATTTAGGGCTTGGAAAAAGAGCTTCTCTCACAACTATTATTCTCAAGACAAGTGAGACGAAAAGAAAAGCTGCAGGAAAACTCAGCTTTGATAAAAACATGGCTGCAAGAGTCTCTTTTGTGTCCGACATTTTCCTAATCGCTGCACGAATAAGTAAACAGAGAGCTGCTGCAGCTCCAATAACCAGAAAAATATAAAATATCTCAAGGTATGAAGCGATCTGGAGAAAGCCTTGATCATTCATTAAACCTCCTTCAACCGCCAGGACTCTTCCCTGGCTGCATAAGTCTTTGGAAACTGTTCACGGGCCAGGGATACAATTTTATCAATCTGTTTATCCGAATGGAAGGGGTTAAAGTGGGAGAGGTACAGTTTTCCCACTCCTGCTTTACGGGCCAGTTTTGTTCCTTCAAGCCAGGTGCTGTGGCCCCAACCAACTTTACCGGACCTGTATTCCTCAGGAGTGAAAGCTGCATCATAGACGAGGATAGAAGCTTTACTGCAGAAAGAGGCCAGACCTTTGTCTATACCCTTCTCAGGATGCTCTGTATCCGTTGCAAAAATTATGGTTTCCTCCTTATGCTTTAACCTGTAGGCAACGCTTCCCTGAGGATGATGAAGAGGATGTGAGGAAATTTCCATCTCTCCAATATTAAAACTTCCTTCGGGTATTTTCCTGAATATTTTTCTGGATGGAGTCTTTTTAAATTCTACAGGAAAGTATTTTCCTCCCATCAAACCGCTGAGATAAGCTTCTGCTTTAGCAGCGCTTCCTGTAGTATAAAATATCATTGAAGCTGCAGGAGAATAAAGCGGCGAGAAAAATGGAAGACCCATGATATGATCCAGATGGAAGTGAGTCAAAAGGATATGAAGTTTTAAAGTCCCATTCCCTACTTCTTTTATAAGTTTATTCCCAAGGCTTGAAATCCCTGTCCCTGCATCGACAATTATCTGCTCTTTTCCGGGAACTCTTATTAATGCACACGGAGTATGGCCTCCGTACTTCACATTGTCCCTGCCGGAAACAGGAAGCGTTCCTCTCACACCCCAAAACTCAATATTCATCTTATCCATTTTCCATCATGAATAATTCACATGAAAGTGAATCATTCATCTTATTACTTATGCTTAAGGTCATACACTCCTGCCCAATCCTCTGAGGGAGGAAACTTCATTAAATGTTCCACACGGGAAACGTACATCTCAGCTAATTTATCATCTCCCAATTTTCGAAACAAGTCCAGGGCTTCCTTCCACTGCCGATTCCGGTAAGAGTGGAGTGCCTGATGGAAGGATTTGATTTTATCTATTTCTTCAGTCGAAATATCCTTTTTCTCTCCAATTATCTCGAATACATGTACATGTTTCGTCCTGCCTACAACTCTGATAATGTCCACCTCTTTTGAAACAATGATATCCTTTACTTTTTCGAAAGTGGCCTCTCCCACCAGAATTGGAACCTTATACTGTTTGCATGCTCCTTCAAGTCTTGACGCAAGGTTTACTGTATCACCCATTGCCGTATAATCGAAGCGATTGTGCGAGCCCATGTTTCCGACAACTGCTGAACCCGAATTAAGTCCAATACGCATGTAAAGTTCATGCCCGAACCGCTCAAGAAAATTGCTCCTCAGCATTTTCAGCCGTTTCTGGCAGCGGAGTGCTGCAAAGCAGGCTTTGACTGCATGGTCAGGCTGGTCAAGTGGAGCATTCCAGAATGCAATAATTGCATCCCCTTCATATTTATCCAGGGTTCCCCCTAAGGAAAGAATAATATCAGTCATCTCAGAAAGATAGGCGTTAAGAAGATTAACGAGTTCTTCAGGGGAAAGGCTTTCTGCTATTGAAGTAAAGCCTGACACATCAGAGAAAAAAGACGTGATTTCCCTTTTTTCCCCGCCCAGTTGGAGAAGAGAGGGATCTTTAATTACTCTCTCGATAACATGAGAACTGAGATAATGGCGAAAAACGCTTTTTATAAACCTGCGGCGCCTACCTTCAAAGCTGTAATTTAAAAGGACTGCTGCTGTAAAGCTCAGTAACACAGCAAACTCCGGAGCAACAAAATCCAGCCAGAAACCACAAAAGAATGCGATACAAACAGCACCGAAAGGAAGAACAACACATACTAGAGAAAAAAGAACGATATGCCAGGTTTTTTTCAATATTGATGTACCAAAAGCCGTAAGGAATGGAAAAAATCCAAGAAGAAGAATAAAAATTACTGCAGGAGTGAGACGTACAAAGTCTTCGTTAAGAAGATTGTCGATAACCGTTGCATTGATTTCTACCCCAGAAGAAACAGAACTAAAAGGGGTTGGACGCAGGTCAAGTATGCCTGGGGCACTGGTTCCGACAAGCACAATTTTCCCTGAAAATTCATCTGGAGGAATCTGCGGGGGTTTCCCAGCTTCCATCAAGGCAAAGGAATTGATTATGGCTGCTGCGGAATAACTTCTGTATGTTCCGCTCGGGCCGTGGTAACGTATGATCATCTGCCCCGACTTATCAAATGGAATCGAGGCAAGCTTCTGTTTATCCTTTCCAAAACCCGCAACAGCCAGTGGGAGGGACGGGAGAACCATATTTTTATAGGTAAAAAATAGCGGCATTCTGCGGTAAATGCCATCTTTATCGGGTGAAAACCTTACATTACCGACCCCATAGGCAGAACCGAGCAGGATATCAAGAGGGCATGATACGGAGTTCATTGGAAACAAAGCCCCTGGAAGGATTTCTTCCGCATCCAGAGAGAATTTTTCCAGAAGATGAAGAGGCACCTCTTCAATCTCACTTATCTTTCTGCTTAAAAATATAGGAATAAACACATTTCCTGCCTCGGCCATTGCACCGGCTAGATCCCTGTCGTCTTCTACTCCATAGAATGATCCTTCGGAAAAGATAAGGTCAAAGAAGACCGCCTTGGCCCCTCCCTGCATACAATAACGGATGACAGCAGAATAAATCTGGCGAGGCCAGGGCCATGATAGGCCCTGTTCTTTTTCGTAAACATCCAGGCTTTCCTGATCAATCAAAAAAAGCACAATGTCTTTGCTGGACTGGGATGGATCCGAAAACATTTTCAGCCTCAAATCCCATGACTTCCATTCCAGGGGCTTGAAAACATTTAAATAAAAGAGAACAAGTGTCAGAATAAACACAGCCGCTCCCACTGCTGTGCCTCGAATAAACCTGTTTTTCATTTGCATCCTAAAAATGGCACCATCTGCAAAAAGGTACCAGGTACCAAAAAAGGGAACCTGGTACCTTTTTATACCTTTTTATTTTATTAGTGCCTTTTTTATTTAAGAAGTTTCACTGCTTCTTTAAATCTTGTTGTCCTTACTGCCACTTTCTGCGGGACTGTTTTTAAAGCCGATATTTCTTTCCTTGCCCTGTTTAACCTGTCCTTGGCAGACGGATGAGTTTTGAACCAGCCATGCACCGAATCCTTTGATGAATCATCAACCATTGTCTTAAGAAAATCCACAAGACCGTTTGGTTCATAACATGTTTTCGACGTGAACTCAACAGAAAGCCTATCGGCTTCGTATTCATACTTGCGGTCATAACCTCTTTCTATTAGCCTTTCTGAAATATCGCCGAGAACATCCTCAAAAACATCACTCAGTTGAGCCAGCTCGTCAGGCCCGTACTTTGCCGCGGCTTCCTGGCCTATTATTTTAAACGCATCGATCAGCCTTGATTTTTTTATTGACCGCAAACCATGCTTTGCTGATACATGCCCCACTTCATGGGCCAAAATTCCGGCCAACATCTCTTCATCCATACATCTCTTCAAAAGCCCCTTTGTGATAAAAATAAATCCTCCTGGTGCAGCAAGTGCATTTACCTCATCCGAATCGAGAACCAGAAAGTGATATCCTGCATAAATTTCCGGCCTATCGCTGTAGAGGGCAACAGCATTTCCTACGGTATTAACATATCTGGTCACAGCATTATTATTGTAAACACTATACCTTGAAAGAATGAGAGCAGAAACTGAGCGGCCGATATAATATTCTTCTTCCTCTGTAATATCTGAAAAGCTTTTTCTCAGTGCCTTTGTTGTTTTAATAACGGCCTTTGTATCGCTTGTGCTCAACTTTACGCCAGGGAGGGACTCAATCCCCTGCTTCAGCTCGGCACATCCTGAAAGCATCAGGATAATCGCCGCCAATAAAAGTGCGGGAATAAATGTCCTTGCTGCTCTCATTTTGCACCTCCGAATTCTCCAAGCTTTCCTCTCTTGAGGAACTTCCGGAGCTGCTCCGGTGTTACCTTGAATTTGATCATCTTATCTACCCAGACAAAACTGATTCCACCATGATCTTCCTTATATTTCTTCTCAACCTGCTTGTTGAATCCCTTGCTGGCAAGTGCAACTTCATTCACACTAGCAGTAGTCTGAAGGGATTTATCCATAGCCAAGAGGCTGAACCTTTTTTCGTATACAGAACTTGAATGCAGCCAGCCTTCAACCCCTTTTGAGGTTCTTACTTTATACCATCCATCATATGTGCTTATCTTCTCGACCATTTCACCCGCTTTCAGAACCGCAACTGTCTGAGAATAAAATTTCGGCTCTTTTCTTAAGTTCGTAGTCTGAACCTTCACTATAAGAGTCTCGGCAGCCAGCACTACAGCAAAAGCAGTCAAGACTGCAAATATTAAAAATTTAATACGGGAAATTTTTCTCATACAAACCTCCTGTCCGGTTTATGCCTTTTGAGGGATTGCCATTTGAACTAGTTTCTCTTTCAAACGGCAATTCCTCATGACAGGCTTATTGTTTTTGATGGCAATATGGAGTGCTTTATATGACCCGATTATACAGCTTAACTTTTTGGCTCTAGTCAAAGCCGTATAAAACAGATTCCTCTGAAGCATAATATAATGCTGTGTCATCAACGGCATCACAACAGCCTGATATTCACTTCCCTGGGATTTATGCACCGAAACAGCATAAGCAAGGGTGATTTCATTCATTTCTTCTCTATCATAGACAACCAGTTTCCCGTCAAAATTCACGGTCATCCTGTAGGCACGCTTGTCAATATCAGCCACAATACCAATATCTCCATTAAATATCTCTTTCTCATAATTGTTCCTGATCTGCATCACCTTGTCGTGAATCCTTATTTCCCTGTTCCCAAGTTTAAACCCTTCTTTACATGGATTGAGTCTTCTCTGGAGTTCCAGGTTCAAATTATCCACTCCGACTACACCTCTATACATCGGACTTATCACCTGGATTTGCGGAGAAAGGGGAGTTATATTGAGTTTTCGAGGGATGTTATAAGAACATAAATCCATTATTGTCTTGAACACCTTCTGTTCGTCTTCCTGATGAATAAAATAGAAATCAGAATTCTTATCTCCTTTCTGGGGATAAATCAATGAGTTGCCCTGGTTTATTCGGTGGGCATTATCTACAATAAGACTACCTCTCCCCTGGCGGAAGACTTTGTCCAGCCTTACAACCTTGACTCTTTTCGACTCAATAATATCCCTAAGAAGATTTCCTGGCCCTACAGAAGGAAGTTGATCTTTATCGCCTACAAGAATAAGACGCATCCATTGGGGCACAGCCTTTAACAGGTAATACATTAAAGGAAGATCTACCATAGAAAATTCATCGATGATTAAAGCATCACCAACAAGGGGATTATTCTCTCCCTTTCTGAAATTTCCTAGCTTCGGGTTATATTCCAGAGTCCTGTGAATCGTTTTTGCTTCTTTTCCGGTTGCCTCGGACAGTCTTTTAGCCGCCCTGCCTGTTGGAGCCGTAAGAAGAACTTTTCTGCCCCATTTATAAAAAATATCCACAACTGCCTTGACTATGGTTGTTTTTCCTGTTCCAGGCCCTCCCGTAATAACCAATATCTTTTTATTAAAAGTCTCCTTCACTGCAAGCTTCTGGAGAGGGGAAAAACTGAGCCCTATCTCTTCTTCAACATCCAGGATAGCTTTATCCACATTAAAAGGAGGCGTTAAAAACGGAAATAAAGACAATTTATGAATCGATTGAACAACCTGTTCCTGTGCTTTATGAAAAAAAGGAAGATAAACATCAGTATAGGAATCTGCTTTTTCCATAATAACAAGCTTTTCTTTTTCAAGGGCTCCCATAGCTTCTTTTATCTTTGTATTATCCACCTCCAGATCAGTCCTGCATGCTTTCTCTAAATCTCTCAGGCGCGAAAAAACATGTCCCTGCTCGGTATCTTTTTCCATGACGTAGCGAATGTAAGCCTTAATTCTTTCGATAGAAACCGAACTCATTCCCAATTTCAGTGCCATCTGGTCAGCAGTCTTAAAACCGATTCCCCATATATCATAACAGGCCTGATAAGGGTTGGTTTTTAAAACATGAAAAGATTTTTCTCCGTATTGACCATAAATCTTGGTGGTAAGAGTTGTGGAAATATTATATTCCTGTAGAAATATTATGAGATCTCTTATTCCTTCGTGTTTAGCCCAGGCCAATTTTATTTCTCTAAGCTTTGCAGCACCTACTCCTGCTACTTCTTTCAATTTGTCCGGTTTGTTGGAGAGAACATCTATAGTATCACTGCCAAATCGGAGAACAATATTCCTGGCTAAAACAGGCCCGATTCCTTTAATTAATCCCGAGGAAAGGAATTTCTCAATTCCTTTTATTGAAGACGGCATAACCGGTAGATAATTTTCCACCTTGAATTGTTTTCCAAACTTCGGGTTGATTATCCATTCTCCTTTTACCTTCAACATCTCACCCGGGGAAAGTGGCGGAAAATGTCCGATTATTGTCCAGGTTTGTTTGTCATCAAGTACAAACTTACAAACAGTATAGCCTGTATCCGGGCTGAAAAATATAATATCTTCGATGGTTCCTTCAATATATTTCATAGGATAAAACCGTTTGTTTATTTTATAATAAGCAAACCTGGCAAGACAAGCTTTATGACATTTTAATAATATTGACCATGAAGAAAAATAATGCTAATTTCTCTATTAGAGGCCTGGATTATTCACGAGCCAAGCTTGCTGCAGATGC
>AWNV01000007.1 GCA_000493965.1 Candidatus Aminicenans sakinawicola JGI OTU-1 | reverse complement strand
GATGGCTCGGGGACATTGTGGCGCTGCTTAAGATAAACATGCGGAGTTCCAGCAGAGCCGAGAAGATCGGGGAGGAAATGGCGTTAAAAATCTTAGTGGAGCGCAAATATGCCCTCAAATTCATCTTATCCAACCTGAATTATTCATAAAGAATGCCGATATATTTATTTAAGCTTGATATCTTGACTAAAGAACACTATAGAATTAATATGAAAAAAACATGAAATATGAAACAATCGTTGTCGGAGCCCTCCAGACAAACTGCTATCTTGTATACTGCAAAGAGACTCTCGAATGTGCTGTCATTGACCCAGGAGCAGAAGCCGAAAAAATATTCAGTGTCATATCGAGAAAAAACCTTAGGCCCACAGTTATTATCAACACACACGGTCATTTCGACCATATCGGAGCAAATAAACACATAAAAGATAAATACAATATTCCCCTTTATATTCACTCTTTAGACAGCAAGATGTCCGGGGTGTTTCAGCAGTTAGCGCTAAGCTTCCTTCCGGGAGCAAAGGCCTCTCCACCTCCCGATAAACTTCTGGAGGACGGTGAAAACATAGAAATTGGGAAATCATCCTTAAAAGTTATTCACACTCCCGGCCATTCGCCAGGAAGCATAAGTTTAATGGGAGACAGTTTTCTCCTGTCCGGTGATGCACTCTTCTGCGGAGGAGTCGGCCGCACCGACATCCCTGGTGGATCCTTAAATGATCTGCAAGACTCCATTAAAAATAAAATACTTGTCCTGCCTGATGAGACAATTGTTCTTCCCGGCCACGGCCCTTCCACTACTGTCGCGCAAGAAAAGGACTCGAATCCTTTTATTAGATGAAAAATCTGACCCTTAAACCAGATGAAATTCTTAAGGTCTTTATCGAATATCTTTCTGTAGAGAAAGGACTATCTTCAAATACGCTTCTCTCTTATTCCCGGGATTTAAAGAAGCTTTTTTTATTCTTTAATGAAGAAAAAATAACATGGTTAAACACCACAGAAGAAGACTTGATAAAGTTCATTCATCATACCAGCCGGGCCGGACTATCTGCCCGTTCCATGGCCAGACTTATTTCATCTTTGAAATCTTTCTACAGGTTTCTGATTTTGGATGGAATCATTAAAAAAAATCCTACAGTTAATCTCTCAACGCCAAAGAGCTGGATCAGCTTGCCTAAATTTCTAACAGTGAAAGAAGTCGGACTCCTCTTACAACAACCCGATGAAAAAGCGCATCACGGGTTAAGGGACAAGGCTATGCTTGAACTTCTCTATGCAACAGGATTAAGGGCATCAGAACTTGTCACTTTAAAACTTAAAGATTTGAACCTGAATGAAGGATTTCTCATATGCCGGGGAAAAGGAAATAAAGAAAGGATCGTCCCCTTCGGAAATTCCGCATCAAATGCCATTAGAGTGTATCTCAAAGAAGCTCGGAATAAATTCTTTAAAAAAGAGACCGGTATTCTTTTTCTAACCATTCGAGGAGAAGCTTTCACCCGCCAGGGCTTCTGGAAAATGCTGAAAGGCTATGCAGAAACGGCCGGCCTCGGCACGAAAATATGTCCTCACATGCTCCGTCATTCGTTTGCCACTCATCTTCTGGAAAGAGGAGCCGACCTCAGGTCAGTACAGCTAATGCTGGGACACAGCCAGATTACTACAACACAAATATATACTCACGTCAGCCGCAGACATCTGCGAAAAGTATATGACAAATTCCATCCCCGCGCATAAGCAATTTTTCCTGTTTTTTAATTACGCCCCAACTAGCTTTTCATGTAACTTTTCAGATGAAATATACTTGACAAGATCTGAAACATCTGCTAATGTAACTCTTTAGTTTATTTATTAAACCCTTGAGTTTGCCAATAATACCAAGGAGTATATAAAATGAAAAAGAGAGACCTCAGGGCAGAAAGAAAAGAGCACAGACTGCAAGAAAATAAGAAGTCTATTTTAAAAGCATCAGAAAAAATTATTACCAATAAAGGTTACACTCTAGCCACCATGGATGATATAAGTAGAGAAGCCCAATTTTCTAAAGCTACCATCTATAGATATTTCAGAAGTAAAAGGGACATATTCATAAAAATTATCTTAAGATCTCTCGAAGAAGTGCATGAGAGCCTATCAGAAATACTCACAAAGAAAATAAGCTCAGAAGAAAAATTGAGGAAAACTATCTATTATATTACTTCTTACTATAGCAGAAAGAGAAACATAGCTCGAATATTCTTCATAGAAAGATCTACGATGAAAAAGATTTTAAATATTAGTCAAGAACAGCAGCTTCAAACTTTACATGGACACCCAGCGATTCCGAATGAATTTATGGTAATGATGAAAAAAATTTCTGACATTACATATGAAATCATTAAAGAAGGAATCGAATCCGGTGAATTCAGAGAAGTCAATGTCACAGATGCATCTTTCATTTTAGGGTCTATGCTGCGCGGTTTTTTCTTGAGAGGCCCGATGAAAACTAAAGAATACAGTTTAAATGAAGGCACAGATTTACTGATGAGTTTTCTTCTTTACGGCATTAAAAAGGAAAGAAAAGGAGCATAAAAATGCGAAATATAGGAAAAATATTTTTAATAATATTTATGCTGTTTACTGCAGGGAGATTTTCTTTTTCCCAGGAAAAAATAACCCTGACACTTGAAGACAGCATACGCCTCGCACTCTCTCAAAACCCTTACCATCTTGCTTCCGAAGAGAAAGTTGAGGCGGCTCAATCCCAGGTCAGGCAGGCAGCCTCAGGCTTCTTCCCTTCTCTTAACGGTCAAGGGCTGCATACTCTGAATGAAAAAGTAATGGAACTGGAATTCCCATCAATGATTCCCGGACAGCCCCCACAGAGAGTAGAAGTGGACTTTACCCGGGATTTCCAGTTTTCCCTTGCCCTTACGATCCCTGTTTTCACCGGAGGCAGGCTGGTCTCCGGATACAGACAAGCAAACTACAACCTAAAATCCACAGAAGAGGCTGTACGACAATCCAGACATACGACTGTTTTCAATACAAAAAGAGCATTCTACGGGGCTCTGCTAGCAAAGGAATTTATCAAGGTGTCAGAAGAAGCTGTAGAAGTTGCCGAAAAACTCCACAAGAATATTAAAACCCAGTATGAAGTAGGAATGGCCTCAAAGTTTGACCTTCTGAGGTCAGAAGTGCAGGTCGCAAACTTAAAACCCCAGTTGATTAAAGCAAAGAATAATCTAAAAATACTCGAGCTCAGTCTGAAAACACTTCTAGGCCTGGACCTTTCAACAGAGATCGAAATTAAAGGCAATTTAACCTATAAACCCGCCAATCCTGAGTTAGAAGAATGCTTGACCAGGGCTGTGCAGAACAGGCCGGAGATAAGCCAGCTCAGGTTCCAGAAACAGATGGCCGGAGAAGCTTTGAAAATGGCAAGGGCTGCAAGCCTGCCTTCTATTGCACTATCTGGTCAATATAATTACTGGTCGGATCATCTTAATTTTAAGGAAAACAACTGGTCAAACTATTATTCAGTCAATCTGGTTCTAACCCTTCCGATCTTCAACGGGTTTGCTACATCCGCCAGGGTAGCCCAGTCAAAAGCCATGATCAAAGAGCTGGAACTTACACAGAAAGGTCTTGCAAATACACTAAAGTTTGAAGTCAGGCAGGCTTTCCTAAAGCTTGAGGAAGCGAAGGAATCCCTTATTTCGCAAGAAAAGAACGTAGAACAGGCTCAGGAAAGCCTGCGAATTGCCGAGTTGAGTTTTGAAGAAGGCATGGTAACCGTTCTTGATGTAAACCAGGCCCAGACCGCCTTGACTCAGGCAAAGACTAACTATTCCCAAGCGCTTTACGATTATGTCGTCTCTCTGGCAGAACTGGATAAAGCCATGGGAGTTGGCTGAAATATATCAACATGAAAGAGGATATATTGATAGTGATACATGGAGGAATCAAATGAAAAAGATTACAGCAGTGAAATTGTCAATCGCGCTGGTTCTCTTAAGCTTTTTCTTTGCTTGCCAGAATCAAAAGCAGAGCGAAGAAATAAAGGAAGAAAGTGCCGGACTCACATCTGTGAAAGTTTTTAAGGTCAAAAAACAGAGCATTTCAGAAAAACTCTTTTATACTGGGGTAATAGAGGCATGGAAGAAAATAACCATTACTCCAGACATCGGCGGAAAAATCGCCCATATTTATGTAGAAGAAGGAGACCATGTGAAGGAGGGCCAGCTTCTGGCAGAGCTCGATACAAGAGCCATCCGACTTCAGATGGAACAGGCAGAAGCTGCCGCAGCAGTGACAAATGCAAACTACAAAGATGCCCAGCGAAACATGGAAAGGATGGAACGCTTGAAAAAGGAAAATGCTGTCTCCGACCAGCAGTATGAAAAAATAAAACTTGCCTCTGAAGCAGCCGAAGCCCAGCAGGAGCAGGCCCAAGCCGCTCTGAACCTGGCCAAACACAGCCTGGATGTATCTATAATGAAAGCTCCTTTTAGCGGAGTTGTTGCCTCTAAAAATGCAGAAGTCGGTGATGTAATCAACCCCATGATGGCAGGATATTCACCGGCCAGCGGGGTCTTGACCCTGATGGACTTTTCTAAAATAAAGATTTACATCGATGTTTCTTATCAGGATGTAGTGCTTATCAAGAAAAACCAGGCTGCTTCTCTCAAAGTTACAGCCTTTCCCAATAAAGTCTTTAAAGGCCGTATCTCAATAGTCAATCTGACTGCTGATCCTACGACTAAAAAATTCAGAGTCGAAGTTAGAGTGTCTAATCCCGGCTTGATCCTAAGACCAAACACATTCGGAGAAGTCACACTGGAAGTCAGCACTCACGAAAATGCTCTCGCTATCCCTCAAAAGGCTGTTCTTGAAAATAATTATGTATTTCTGGTTGGGGAGAATAATACTGCACAGAAAAAAGAAGTCACTTTAGGCCTTCAAAATACTGACCTGGTTGAGATTGTGAAAGGGCTCCAAGAAGGAGATCTTGTTGTTGTCGATGGAAACTACGGCCTTATTGAAGGAGCTAGATTAGAAGTGAAAGAGGTAATCAAATGAAAATAGCAGAATTTTCTGTCAATAGAAAAGTTACCATAGCAATGCTGGCCCTGATCCTGGTCGTATTAGGAGGGCTTGCGCTAACAAGGCTTGGGCTGGACTTTTTCCCTGAGATGGAGTTCCCCACAATATCTGTAGTGACTGCTTACGCCGGAGCTTCTCCGGAAGACATTGAAAACACTATTACACGACCCATAGAGCAAGTTGTTAATACTGTCAGCGGTGTCAAAAAAGTAAACTCGACAACGTCTGAGGGGGTTTCTTTGATCATGGTAGAATTTGAGTGGGGGACTAACCTTGATTTTGCCGCCCAGGACCTCAGAGAGCAAATCGGGCTTTACAAATCCTACCTCCCAGAAGAAGCATCCGACCCTCTGGTAGTTAAATTCAATATGTCCCAGATCCCTATAATTTTCTGGGGGATTAACTCTAAAACAATGCCGACTTTCGAGCTAAAAGAGATCATAGAAGATGAAGTAGCAACCAGGCTTGAAAGGATAGAAGGAGTAGCATCAGCCATGGTGTTTTCAACCGAGGAGAGAGAGATACTGGTTGAAATCAACAAAGCCGCCCTTGAATCTCACAGCTTTTCTATGGACAACATTCTACTTGCACTAAGGATGGAAAATCTTAATCTCCCTGCGGGACGAATCGTTGAGAGACATTCCGAAATCCTTTTGAGAACTCTGGGAGAATTCAAAAATCTTGATGATATCCGCAGCACTGTCATTGGCACTACACAAACAGGAGAGCCAATATACCTGAAGGATATTGCAGATGTCAGAGACACCATGAAAGAATCCCGCTATTTAGCACGGGTACAGGGGGAAAAATCCGTCTTCATGATCATAAGCAAACAATCAGGAGCAAATACTGTTATAACAACTGAAGCAGTAAAAAAAGAACTCGAAAGAATACGCAAAACCATCCCTCCCGACATAAATTTTTATACTGCTATGGACCAATCGGATATGATTCAGAAAGTAGTCAAAAAGACCGGAAACAATGCCCTGATCGGAGGTCTTCTTGCTATCCTTTTTATTTTCATATTTCTCCGCAACTGGCGGCCCACACTTACAATCGCATTGGCCATCCCCCTCTCGATTATCACAACTTTTATTGCTTTTTACATCGCAGGCTATACCATTAATATGCTTACACTCGGGGGATTGGCTCTCGGTGTCGGGATGCTGGTTGATAATGCCGTTGTTGTTATCGAAAACATCTATCGTCATATAGAAGAGGGAAAAAGCAGGAACGAGGCTGCAAAAGACGGCACCTCTGAAGTAGGAATGGCTATTACAGCATCCACATTAACAACAATTGCAGTTTTCTTCCCTATGGCCTTTGCATCCGGAATAACAGGCCAGATGACTCGTGCGCTGGCTCTGGCCATTGGATTTTCTCTGCTAGCATCGTTATTTGTTGCTCTTACAGTCGTTCCTATGGTTTCGTCTAGTTTATTCAAGGTAAGAACAAAGGAAAATATTGAACTCTACGATAAAAGGACAAAACAGTTCGGGAAAGCCAGAAATTTTTATAAAAAAATTCTTAAACGCACTCTTCAGCATAGAGGATGGATATTAGGAGGAACTCTGGTACTATTCTTGCTCTCCCTGGCTCTCATTCCTTTCCTGGGAACAGAATTCATGCCCTCAATGGACAGAGATATGTTGATGCTTTCGGTTAAGATGCCTGTCGGCACTTCTCTTGAGGAAACGGACCGCGTTGTCAAGATGGTAGAAGATTTACTGGCTCAAGAACCTGATGTGGATTTAGTCACTGCCCAGGTCGGCTCGCAAGCAGAAGATGACCCTGCTGACTCTGCATCAGGATTTGGTGCTACAGGCACTCATGAGGGATCTCTCTGGATAGGATTGGCAGAGAGGAACAAACGGACACTCAGTGACTCTGAGATTCTAGAAAAACTCAGAAAAAAACTCCCCAAATTGAAAGGTGTTAAAGTTGAGGCTCTTGATATGAGCCAGATGATGTTAGGTGGAGCGGCGGCTCCTGTTGAGATAAAGATATTCGGAAGTGACCTTAACAATCTTAAGGTTCTCGCTGATACGATTGTCGAAAAGATCCAGGATGTGGAAGGATTAAGGGATATTACTCATACATTCTCCGAGGGAAAACCAGAATACCACATTGCAATAAACAGGGAAGAGGCTTCCCGGATGGGATTGATGGTCAGTCAGGTGGCTAACACGGTCCAAACAGCATCACTGGGGAGAGTCGCTACACGTTTTAGAGAAGGAAACGATGAAATCGACATACGCATCCGTCTTAAGGAAGAGTTTAGAGACACCCTGGATGATATAAAGAGTATTCCCATTATGACTCCTTTAAATACTATGGTCAGCCTGGGTCAGGTTGCTTCTGTCTCAAAAGAAGAAGGCCCCATCAAAATAACAAGAGAAAATCAGGCCCGGCTTGTTACTGTGACAGCAAACATCGCCGGCAGAGACCTCGGCAGTATTGCTAAGGACATTAAAACGAGAATCGCAAGTGTCGAAAAAGGACTTCCACCCGGATATTTCATCGAAATAGGCGGCGCATATGAAAATATGCAGGAAGCTTTCATGATTATGGCCGGTGCATTAGTCCTGGCAATGCTTCTGGTTTATATGATCATGGCATCACAATTTGAGTCCCTGCGCCACCCATTTGTCATCATGTTCACCATTCCGCTCGCGCTCATTGGAGTATTGATTGCTCTACTCATAACAGGAAAGACTGTTAGCCTCGCCGTGCTTATAGGTGTTATCATGCTGTCGGGAATTGCGGTTAATAACGGTATCGTGATGGTAGACTATACCAACCAGTTGAGAAGAAAAGGCATGGAAAAGCTAGAAGCGATTCTTCAAGCGTGTGCTGTCAGGCTGCGTCCTGTGCTGATAACGGCCTTGACTACTATCTTGGGAATGCTGCCCATGGCCCTGAGTGTTTCGGAAGGATCAGAGATGAGAGCTCCCATGGCTATTACTGTAGTAGGAGGGTTGGTTGCCACCACGCTCCTTACTCTGTTTATTATTCCCACAATTTACAGTCTGGTCGAGCGCGTCAAAGTCAAACCAATCAAGCAGTGAAAAAAGGGGACGGGCCCACGCTATCTTATTCATAATAAATAAGATAGCCTCTAAATAGAGGTATTTTTTACCCTTAAAACAGCGTTTTCAACCCCAAAAACACGCACCTAAGCATTTGGTGGCCGCTTTCGACCGGAAGCAGTGGCCGTAATGAATCGGAATCACCGGCCGCTTTGAGCCGGATTATGCAGGTTTCATTGACCGTGACTAAAAAAGCAAGATATTTTTGCTTGCAAGCAAATTTATTAGCTAATATTTTTGCTTGGAGGCAAATAAGTTATAACCTTCTCGATAATTTTTCACCATTCAGTATAAATAGAGTTTGGTGGCGGCATACTTGAGGGTCTTTTATGGGATGGATAGAGCGAATTTTATGGCAGCGTTAATTTGCTCGATCTTCTCATTCCGAAGGATGCTAATTCTTTCAATCAATAATTCCTTCCGTATAGTCACAATGGTATCTAAATTTACAACACACTCTTTCGGCAACCCATCTCCAGGACCGAGATTTGCCTCTACAGGAATACTTCTAATAGTTGAGGTCACTTCTGCTACAGTTACAGCGTTTCTTACAGCGTAAGCCTCATCACGGGAAAGGAGTACAACTGGCCGACGACCGAGGGGCAAGGGTAAATCTGCCCACCACACTTCGCCTCTTCGCATTTACCATTCCTCTTGAGAAAAAACATTTAGAGAAGCCTTTTCCCACGCCTCTATATTTGTAAGATTCTCCGGGAGCCTTTTATACCCTTCCTCATAAATCTTTACAAGTTTTTCCTTTTCTCTGGCTTCCCTCCAGAACTTAATAGCTTCGAGGATAAGTTTACTTCTACTTACACCCTTTCTCTTTCTGAAAGCCTCCAATCCTTTAAATTCCTTATCAGGAATACTTATTGCGAATTTAACAGATCTGCTCATATTTCCTCCTTAGTATGGTATGGTAGATTCATACCAGAGTATAACTTAGAGAATACCATCTGTCAAGCTTGGCAATAAAACATAATCGATCGTTCGCACTCTATATCTTTTATCCATGGCTAATTCAACAGCTTCATCAAGCTATCTGTTTTATTTTCAATAAGCTGTCATGGCCCGTCCCCAAATCTCAAATCTAAATTCAAACCATGAAGCCATAAATGACATTCCCCGAACCCCGGCAATAATTTTTTGATACTATTTTATATGCCTTTAAATCCAAGTCTACTGCGATTACTTTCAATCTTCTCATGTCAGATTCTTGAGGGTTAATCTTCACTTCATACGCTTCTTCTTTATCCAGAATAAAATCAATCTCAGATCCGCCTTTTCTCTGATAGTAATTTAGTTCACCCCTTAGCCTGAGATTTTGAAAGACGCTGTTTTCAAAGAGACTGCCTATATCCAACCGAGCAAGATGACTGGCAAGACCTGTATCGCATAGATAAACCTTGGGCATTTTTCTAATCTCTGTATCTTTTCCCTTCGTGAATGGTCTTATCCTCTTTATAAAATAGGTTCCTTCAAGGAAAGAAATATATTCGTTCAATGTGGGACGAGAAATAGCTAATTCTTTTGATGTTTTTTGAATATCCAGTTTGGCACCAACCCGCTGCATTAGAAGGAGCATTAGATCACGAATGACTTCATTTCGCCTAAAATCTCCTAACTGGATAATCTCGAGCAGAAAAAATGAAGAGAAAATCTCTTCCAGAGCTTTCTTCTTCTCTTCAACATTACTTTTTAGAACTACTCCAGGGAATCCTCCAAACAGAATATACTCTTCATATAAAGGAGCAAATGTATCAAAGATTGGACGGCTGACATCATGTGAATTTTCAGGAATTTTCAGTGAAACTCCTTTAAACTTAAGAAACTCTGTAAAAGTTAAAGGGAAAAGCTCGAAGATATACTTCCTTCCTGCTAGAGACTCGTTGAAAAGATTTTTTAAATAGAAACTGGCCGAGCCTGTCAGGTAAAACTTAACCTGATAATGATCTATGAAGTATTTCACAACCGACGGCAGATTTTTTACAAATTGTATCTCATCAAGAAAGATGAAGGGTTTTTTTGTAAAATCAATTCCCAAGACCTCCAGTGAACTCTTGATTAGCTCATAATTATCTTCCTCGAAGTATCTTCTATTTAATGGATTCTCAAGGTCTAAAACGAGTCTATTCTTAGAGTCAATTTGGTCATAGAGAAAATTAAGAAGAGTTGTTTTGCCTGTTCGTCTCATGCCAGTAATAATGATCGCTTCAGGAGAATCATAGTAAGGCTTTATTTTCTCAAGAATGATCCTTGGCTTTATCATAAATTAATGTTTACCATTTAGTAGAACTATTTGTCAAGTATATTTTACTAATAGTCTCCTAACTTACAGCTGTCAATTCCACACATGAATATTCCTTAGATTAATATTTCCCCTAGATAAATCATTGTTCTAAGATTAATATTGCCGGGCTTTTTTAACCTATCTTCAATGGAATAAGGCAAATGCTACAGCCAAGCAGCAAATGACCAAATGCAAGATCGGGCAGCTTTAAAAGGATTTAATTTATTTCTTTTTCATCCACTTTAGGCAGTACGATGTCTTTTATGGTCTGCTCTATCTTTTGGAATAGTGGAATTGTAACATTCTTCAGTTCCACTGTATGGAATTGATCCTCATATCTCACAGAGAGGAAGGATGTGGTTCCTCCGGGAATGCCGGACTGGGAACGCAGCTCCCTAAATCGGCTGCTGTTAATAGATATTTGTATCTCCTCAAGCTCTCTATTCTCCAGGCGAAATGCTTTATTTACGATGATTCCTCCCTTTGACCTTTTATGAAAGGTTCCTTGCCCATTCATCCCTATCTCGATCATGACCTGTGATTCAGTGTCTCCTACCGGACCATAGCCATAGCGGAGGAACACTTTTTTTTCCTTTCCTTCCAGAATCTTTTCCTGTTCGGTCTTGACCCATTCCAGGGGATCAGCATCGATGTCAACTTCAATAACCATCTCTGAATCGATGTAAGCATACCTGAAAGCCCAGCTAAGTTTATCCGTCTCCTGCATGTCCCAATATACAGCATTATGCCCGGCGATTATTTCAGGTCTTCCATATTTCTTTGTCCAATCTGTCCAACCGGTGAGAAATTCAGTCTCTGGGACTGAAGAAAGTCTTTGAATTTTAGACTCGTCTAAAAAGCAGTACTGGATATATACTTCTTCTTTGACTTCTTCTGCCCGCACCTTTTGATAGATCACATATCCACAGGAGTCATCCATATCTGGAAGTTTCTCATCGACCATCCACCACTCTTCAGGAAGATTTTTTATTACAGGTTTCGGAAGGCCTCCGACTAAATCCACTTCAATGTTCCAGGCTGCTTCCATCGCCTCTGATTTCGTGGGATGCCATTGGTCATTGACAGGCAGCATCTCCCAAAAATTTAAGGAGCAGTAGATATCGCTTTGCCTGCTGATATAAAATTTCCAATCGGGTTTGTGCAGTGGGACAGTAAAAACATCCCCTGCTTCCAGGCAGTCCGAATCCTGGCCATCTTCCACAAAAGAGAGGTCCGCAATCTCGTAAGAGCTGGTCGGAGTAAAAACGGCAAAGCTCATTTTCAGGGTATCATCCAGCATGATGCGCTCTACTTTGACAAGAGCATCATAGTATCCGTAGTCAGGGTTTTCTCTTAGCTCAACCAAACTGCAGTCAAAGGCTTGCTTTTCTTTTATAGGCCGGCAGCTCATGACAAGAAACAGGCAGAGTACTAACACGGCCAGCAGAACCAGAGAAGATTTTTTCGGAAAAACAGACATTGTTTTATATTCTCTGAATATTGTTTTCTGTTTCATGGTTATCTCTCCCTAAATATCTGATACCACAGGCAGAGAATAAGGTCAATTTAAAGGATGAAAAAACTAAAATATATTTCTTTAGATTGACTCCGATGGGTTTATTCTGCTATAAAAATAGTTCTCTAAAATGGAAGAATATCGATTACGCTGATGATTATATTCCTTGGTTTGTTGGTTGGTTTTATTGCGGCAGTCCCCATTGGTCCGCTTAATATTTTTGTTATTTCGCAAGCACTAAAGCATGATTTTTTGCACAGCTTTTTACCTGGCCTGACAGCCTCGTTTTTGGATGTTATTTATTGTTTCGCTGCTATTAAAGGGATTTCCTATGCAAGTGTTACTTTAACCAGGTTTGGTTCCTTAATGAAATTTATCGGAGCTGTGCTTTTTACTGCTATCAGCATCCAGCTTATCAAGCAATCTAAGATTCCTGATGAGAAAACATTTGTCCGGAGAAGCCCCAACAATACTTATTCTCGCCCCATTCTTACTGCATTTTTTCTTTATGTTTCTAATCCAACTCTTTATGCCTTTTGGCTGGCAGCTGCAGGTATGCTTATAGCTCATCAATGGGTGACTAATGTTGGCTGGCATCCTTTTGTGTTTGCCCTATCCTGCGGTGCTGGAAGCATCATGTGGTATATAATGCTTATAAAATACGTTTTAAAACACAATCACAAAATCAAGCCAAAAACCTTTAGAAAGATTATTGTAGGATTAGCAGTTATCCTTATCGGATTTGCATTATACAGCTTAGCCACACTTTTCTATTAATTTTTCTATACTGGAAGTCCAGGCTAATTCACGATGAAAAGGAATAAATAAAAAGGCTGAAAAAAGACATTAAGTGTTTCGGGTCAATAATTCTAGGAGAGTTAAGCTCTTTTTCGGCTTAATTTTTTTTGGAGTCCTTTATTTAAAAAATTGAAGGCATATATTGCGGGACCAGATAAAACGTTAAGAGAAATATAAAAAAGAAGGAAAATCCTGGGAAAAATGACGAGGCTGCTAAAGATGACTGCTATGAACAGAGCTGTTCTAAGGTCAATTCTCTGGTGGAAATTGAAATTTAAATAATTCCTGTATTTAATAGTACTGATCATGCAAAGGGAAAGGATAACAGCAAGAAGGGCAAGGGAAAACGCATACAGTCTTACTCCGACAGGTTGGGGATGGTATAAAACAATAGCTGCAAAAAGCAGGGAGGCTGACGGAATAGTTAATCCTGTATAAAATTTCCTGTCTCCTTTATTACCTTTCTGAAGAATATTATAGCGAGCCAGCCGCAGGATACCTGCTATCAGAAAGATAAAACTAAAAAAGACGGCAGCGCCAGACGGAAAAGTCAGCCTAAACCCCCAGGAATAGAGTAGAAAAGAGGGAGCTAATCCAAAGGAAACAACATCAGCAAGGGAATCGAGCTGAACACCAAAGTCTGATTGGGTTGTGGTTAAACGGGCAGTGAATCCGTCAAGGGCATCCATAACAGCCGCACTAATTATAAAGAAAGCCGCCAATAAGTATTTTTCATGGTGGGTAGCAAATATGCTGAGATAGCCAAAAAAAATGTTAGTCATTGTTATAAGACTAGGTAACAGATAGAATTCTTGATACCTCTTTTCATTTTCCATGTTTTTTCTCACCTATTTCTGTACATCCCGCCTTAACTTTTTGGTTTAAATTGACTTTTAATTGTATTCCTTTGGGGATGAAAATATCAATCCTGGATCCAAAATAAATCAGACCAATTTTTTGTCCCCCCGTTATCATTTCATTCTTTTTAACAAAACATTTTATTCGGCGGGCCGCAAATCCTGCAATCTGCTTAACGAGAATATTTGTCTCATCACCGTTTATCAATATTGAATTGGATTCATTTTTAAAGCTGGCTTTATCCTTATAGGCAGAAAAGAATTTTCCAGGCTTGTATTCAACTTCTCTGACAGTTCCAGAAATGGGAGCTCGAGTGATATGAACATCAAAAAGAGACAAAAAAATGCTGACAATTGTGACTGAGGAAGGAAAAAAAAGGATGGGATTCGACAGTCTGAATTTTCACGATTTTACCATCGGCAGGGGAAAGAAGCAGATTTTTATTTTGGGCAATTTCACGCTTCGGGTCACGAAAGAAAAAGCAAAAGCAGCAAGCTGTGATTAGAAAGATTGCAAAAGGAAGCCACAGGCCATATATAAAAAACAGAACAGCTGCAGCAAAAGAAGGGAGAATAAAAAGTAAGCCCTCCTTCGCAATTTTCATTATGTATCCACCTTTAGATTTATGTTCCTTTGCTCAGGCTCTATAATAATACATTTAAGCTGCAAAGGAGTTGCGGTGAAATACAACAGTCTCATCCTTTACGCCTTGCATCTGCGGCAGCCTCGATTCGTGAATAATCCAGACTACATGTTTTTTTTATAAATATCAATAGGATTTTTATCAATCTTTTTTATGAATCTTACTATATTATGGTCTTACGTTTTTTCTTATCATCAAATAAGATTACTGTCGTGCGCTTCTTTCTTGCCTGCTGCATTCATTGTCTGAACTCCCACCCGTTTTCCGGCTGCATTTAAAATCAATCGCAGCATTTCAGAGTAGGAAATATCTCCCACTTTTGCCATCTTGGCAAGATGGCCATCCCAGCACCAACCTGGATTTGGATTGACTTCAAGGAGTCTCGGATTCCCCAATGCATCCAACCTCCAGTCAAACCGACAGTAATCCTTGCAATCCAACCTCTCAAATAATTTCAAACACCATTCTATGATAAGCCTCTCTGTGTTTTCCGGAAGTTCAGCGGGAATGGATTTTATGTTCCAGTAAGGCGAATCCGGAAGCCACTTGGCCTCGTAACCGCATACTCTGGGAAGGGTATCCGGAAGCATTGAATAGTCTTCTTCAATGATAGGGAGAACCTGATAAGATTCAGGAGGATTTCCTATTATGCCAACGCTCAGGTCTTTCCCTGGGAGAAATTCTTCTACGATAACGAATTTGTTATAGCCAAATTTCTCCCTAATTTCTGAAACAGCATTAATAATTTCTTCTGCATTGTATGCTACACTTTTTTGAGTTATCCCAAAGCTGCCATCACCAAAGTTAGGTTTTACAATTGCAGGAAAACTGAAGGGAAGCTCAAAAGTAGTATCTTCAGGTTTTAAAAAGAAAGCTTCAGGAACAGGTATTTCCATTTCCTTTGCAATTCCGCGCACTAGAGATTTATCATAACAGAAAGCAAGACACTGAGGTCCAGAACCTGTGTAAGAAAGGCCAAGAATTTCGAGCAAAGCAGGTATGTGAAGCTCTCTCTTGCCCTCGTTGTAGTGACCTTCATCACAGAGGTTAAAAATGATGTCGATTTTTCCCCTCTCTTTCATCAAATCCTGGATTAAAGTATCATGATTGTTAAAGTAAAAAAAATGGTTGCCTTCAAGTTCCCTTAATGCGGATTTTAACTTATCAACTGTATATAAATCATTCTCATCAAAGATTAAGTACGGCTTTAATGGGTCGGGTTTATTCGGGTCTCCCAAAATTACCGCCACATTTGTTACTCCTTGTTTTGGCTTTCTTTTAATAGCTGTCCATTCTTTTTTTACAACCGATGTGATAATTAAGCGCCTTTCCATCATGCCTAAATCCTGATTTCGTTGGGAATCCGTTGAAAATTGGCCGTGAAAAACAACATCACTAAATCCAGCTTTTATTAAAATCTGAGTAATGGATTCGCTGGAGTAAAGTCTTTCTGCGTAGAATTGATCTGCAATCACTCCTTTTCCTACGTGAGTAACGACTTCTCTTGATATCAGACGCTGCTCATCGATGGAAAGGGAGCGCTCTCTACAAACAAAGAGTTTTTTATTTATCCATTCCCAAGAACGAGGATGGAAATTCTTTTTTAAATATTCACCATCTGCGACATCGATATAAAGTTTCCCCCATGGTTTTAATACTCTGAGCACTTCTCTTAAAACTCTCATGTCATCCTCAATCGTCTCAAAGTAGCCGAAACTGTTCCCTAATATCATAACCACATTAAATGCATCGTGGGGATATTGGAGTTTCCGGGCATCACCTTCTCTGAATCGAACGCCTAATCCCTCCTTTTTCGCCTTAGTTTTAGCCTTTTGAATTAAATAATGTGACCTGTCCAATCCTTCAATATATTTGAAACCTCTTTTCGCCAATTCTAAAGAATGCCTTCCTTGTCCACAACACAGATCAAGAATTCCATCTTCAGAAGAGAGGTTTAGAATGGATAAAAGCATGTCTACTTCCCCAATCGTAATGTTTTTGTCTTCCACTACATCTCCATCGGTTTTTAGATATAGGGAATTGAAAATATGCCACCACCAATTTGGATCCACATGCTCTTCAAGATCCTGAACAGGTCCTAATACTTTCATTTGGAATTTGTCTCTTTTATTATTTTTGAATAGTTTGTTTCCCTCTGTTTTTTTATTCATGGTCTTTCTCTATTTTAACTATTCATAAAAAATGTAGATACTTAGAATAACAATATTCATATCAAGATTTTGACTTGACTTTTCAGGAAGATCAAGGGAATCACTTTTTTGGCTGAATTTTCTTTTAATCATAATCGACATTTGTTACCTCCCAGGAGAGCCGATCTTACTGTATCTGCTTCGCTGCAAAGGAGTTGCGGTGAAATACCACAGCTTCATCCTTTACCCCTCGTATCTACAGCAGCCTCGACTCGTGAATAATCCAAGTTTATTTTTTTTATCTTCAATCTGCATATAGCACAGCTTAAACCTTTGCGTCAAGAAAAAATTAACTCTTCCGCAAAAATGAAGCTCGACCCTGCTGTAGTTGCCCCATCCCAGCACTAACGACTATCGTGGATGTCACTGGCTTGCTTATTTACTTCACAATTGCAAAAGCTCATCTTGGGTATCTAAAATCAGCCCGTATCACAGGCCATACCGCCTTGGTGGTGGACTTATGAACAGATTTATGGCGGCTGAAGTTTTTCTGCTTGCGCTTCAAGTTTTGTAGCGCAAGAATGCACCTATATTTCCGTACCTGCTCAGCTTGGAAGGCGGATTGATATGTTTCACTCTACATCTTTTATCCATGGCCAGTTCAATGGCTTCATCGATGACATCAACGAGAGGTTCTGTTTTGCTCTGGCAGGTCGGACATTGTGTCTCATCTACAAACAAAAAGCCGCACTTAGGACAGATTTTCCCGGGCTTGGAGAAATTCCGGGTGATAAGCAGTATCTGAGCTTCTCCATTATTAAGCTTTCTAAGTGTGTTTTTTAATCCTGAGACAGCCAATCTTCCCTTCTCCAGCTCGGAAATAAAGCTTAATACGAGATCCTTTTTCTCCTGTATCTTCAGTTCATTTTTCAATTCCAGTGCTTCTTTAAGAATCTTATCAGGAGGATCGGCTGGTTTTATTCTGAGCCGACCTTTCAATCTATCCTTACAATATGAATGAAAAAGGGATTCTAACTCCGTATAATATTCATCTTGACAGCCAATGAAGAACCTGTCAAAACTAGTTTCTTTGAACAGTTCGAATGTTACTTTAGCTGCCGTCTTAAGATGTTTACGAAGACGGCCGGATATGTGTCTTTCGATACGCTTGGATTCGTAACCTTCCCAGCCTCCTTCCTTGATTTTACTCGGAACATCTCCGATTATGCTTTTAATAAGGGTGATGTCTCCCATAAAGATGTCATACCACTTGGCTTCTTTCCTATCGAGAGTTAGAACACATATCCTGTGGTGTTCGTCAAGAATTGCAGAGAGTGGACGAACATACGGGTTCTGGTCGAAAATAATCCTGTTTCTGGGTGAATTGCACAGGTTAAAAACCTGCCAGAAATCTTGACTGCTGCATGAAAAAACCCCGATACCAGCAAAATTATAAGAGGGAAGCTCGTGGGAGCAAAATCGATAGATGCTTTCCAAATCCTTGAATAGTGATTCCTTTTTCGCCTTGTCTAAACTCATCTGAGACAGCCGTGTTTTGCCGCTGCTGACAAGATTTTTCAAAGATAATTTGACTTCTTTCTTCGTCATCCTGCTTTTGTTAGTGTCGAGATAGAATGAAGTCGTCAGAAAGTCCCTGCTTTTAAATTTAGCCAGACTCTCAATTTGCGGCCGGTTCAAAAGTTTCATTTAATCCCCCTTTTAAATAAAGTAAATAATTCAGGATAAAAAAGACCTTTGATGAGATATTGAAGATAGAAAAATTTTGCCACTTATCATTAAGATAAGAACCGAATTTCGATTTGTCAAGACTTTACTCTTTTTTTGAGTAAGATTATAATACCTACTCCGGAAGAAAGGCGCGGATAATGCGAGTGCGGAAGTGGCGGAATTGGTAGACGCGTAAGCCTCAGGAGTTTATGGCCTTAAAAGCCGTGTGGGTTCGAGTCCCACCTTCCGCATTTCATACTCCTAAAACTTGAATTTATCTTCATCGCACTATAGATTTGTAAGTAAGGAGTTATTTGTTGAAAAAAAGGAGAAATAAAATGTCTGGCACATTTATATTAAATAAAAAAAAGACTGAGAAATATTTATTTCGGCTGTTTGCTCTATTTATATTGACTTCATGCCTTGCACTCTCGTTTTTTTCCTGCTCTTATCATTATTACAAGTTAGCACAAGAACTCAACCCCGAAGATGCCGAGTTCTTTGCCAAAGTCAGATACATTATTACGAAGGAAGAGGAAAGAATTTTTCTCGATCTCCCGGATTCTGAAAAGGAAAAATTTAAAGAAGAATTCTGGAAACGCCGGGATCCCGATCCATATACAGAAGAAAATGAGTTCAAGACGGAATATTTTAACCGGATAGAAAGAGCAAACGAACTTTTTTTCGGTGAGGGGAAAGATGGATATTGGACAGACCGTGGACGTATATATGTTCTTTTCGGACCACCTATGGATAGAATAGTCCACCCACTGGGTTACAGCTATTATGGACGTTGTTCGGAGATCTGGTATTACGGAAGCTTTCCCGTTGTTTTTGTTGATCCTAGCTGCACAGGGACTTACCGGTTAGTCACATACAATCTAAGTACTATTAGTTCTCTTAACATTGCATATATGCAGGGCATTAACGCAGCCCAGGCCAGTTCGCAGGATACAATACAAGGAGAAAAAATGTTTTTCAATTTCACCTGGCATGTTAAAAGCACTTTAGTCAATGCAGAAAGAATTGAGGGCATCATATTCATTGAGGTTCCTTTTACAAATATCTGGCTTAAGGAGAAAGAAAACAAACTGGAGACAACACTGGAACTTTATCTTAAATTAATCGATGCCGGAGATTACCTGGTGTGGGAATATGAAGATTCCTATAAAGTCGAAATAGACGAAACCGACCTTGAAGCAAACAAAGAAAATAATTTCAAGATTGAAGTTCCTTTTATGTTAGAAAAGGATGTGGATAAGCTTTTTAAGGGACAAAACAAACTTTTTGCAACCCTTACAAACAAGACAGGAGGAGATGAACAGAAAAAAGTTTTGGGTTTAACCTTTAAAATTAGAAACTGAAACGAAGGCTAAATCTGAACACCCTTACTCCATAAAGAGAGGTGACTTTATCATAATTGGGACTCAATATATATGTCCCCTCTTTAGAATTTTCCTTTTCAGGAAACCAATAACCGCCATCGTTCCGGATTGTAGTCTTGTATTTGTTTCCAAGAAGATTGGAAACATCCAGATAAGCATTTATGCTTTTAAATCCGGCAAATCTGAGTTTCTTCTCAACCCTGATATCAAGATTGTTAAAGGCTTGGTTTCTCCTGAGGCCTGGTTCCTCAAGAAGAACATTAACATAATAGCCATAAGTATTGTTTTCTTCGGCCCACGACGAAGGAGGAATGACTGTTACGCTTCTTGTCCATGGAGTACCGCTCATATGAGTGAAGTAGAAGCTTAGGAAAAAATCATAAGGGAACTCGTATGTTCCCATCAACTTTATGGCCAGAGGCCTGTCATAGTCCAGGCGCGAAGTTCCCGGGTTGTTGACGAAGTAATTTGGGCTGTTTGCTGCATTAGTATTTCCCGAACTCGCGTAATAACCCGAATTAATATTGCCCGTTGATTTACTTAGGCCCAAGGAGCCATTCATCTGCCAGTTATTTGACATCCGTTTCTTAAAAACAAACTCGAATGCCCGGTATTTTCTATTTAACTCAGTAACATTTTTAAAACGATCGAAGAAAAGAGGAGAATCTTTAGACGGAAAATAGAGGGAAACACTCGTGTCCGGAAAATCATCGACCTCCGGAACAAAAGTATGAAATGGCACCCAATATGATTCAGTATCCTCGTTGATTTCATACCATTCCATATCCAGGTCAGGATCATAAGGAACATTCTCAAAAATGCCCTTTTTGTTTCTGTATATATAATTTATTTTAATAGAAAAATCATTAAACAGCTCATTCTGAAGTCCGATTATATATTCGTCAGTATATGGACAATCGATTTCAGGGTCTATCCTTTTCTGATAATTACCCTCTGCATACAGACGATAGTTTTCAGCATACGAGACGTAGGTATCATCAACATCGACATTCCCATCCATGTTTTCATCATACCAGAAGAATTGGTGAGAGCGGCCGCTATAAAATGGATATAAATCATATGCATACTGGAGCATCAGAAATTCTTTATAACGAGAAAAGGAAGCCTTAAGAAGTGTTTTTCCTTTTCCAAAAACGTCAAATATTAAGCTTATGCGTGGAGACCATGCATTCCAAGCTATTAAGTCATCCCATGCTAGAATCGTGTGTTCAGTAAAAGGGTTTATCCCTGCTGTTGGTTCAATTAATTCTTCTCCAATTTTTAGAGAGACCGGATTACCACTTTCTTTTGTAATACTAGGAAGTTGATTTGCTAAACTTCTGTCAAATCTAAGCCCAAGATTCAGAGTCAACCTCCTCCCAAAACACATCGAATCCTGGACAAAAAAAGCAATTCTTCTAAGCTCATTTCTTGGCTTCAATTCGCTTTCAAGTTTTCCTACAGTAAAAAAAGAGACCTTCCCTTTACCAACTGTGCTTCCGGTCACAGGGGATTCGGCCATACTAAAGAAGTAGGGATTTCCATTGTTGTAGTGGATCATTAAATTGTCTTCCTTCCACACGTTCCATTCTCCAAAGCAATATTCATACTCTCCACCTGCTTTGAACTCGTGGCCAACTCCAAATAAGTCATCTTGGACTCGAGTTATGGACATATTAGCCTGCAACCTTGTTCGGCGTTGAACCTCATTGAACATTCCGCTCCCCCAAATGTAGCCGGAGCTTTCATCATAATACCGCGGATTATTACTTGTATCTTCATTTAAGAGTAAAGGGAAGTTGTCGACTATGTATCCTCCCTTCAGGTCAAGAAATGTATCTTGATCAAGTGAATAATTTAAAATTCCAATGGTACTGTAATTCCTTGCATGATCCAGGATGCGCGTTGCCTCTTCAGGGAGGTTCCAGTCAAGATGAAATGCGTGTGCAGGTCGATAGTAATCAGCAAAGTTAAATAAGCCTGTTACTCTAAATTTCGAAAGAAACTGGAATGTCAACTTGAAAAATCCCAATTTATCCTTATTATCCCAATAATATTCCTTCTGATTATTACCTTGGGGATCTGTCCATGGAATAAAGGAAGTCGTGCTGGACTGGTTTATCATTCGGACATTGGTAAAAAACCAAAGCATATCTTCTAATATCGAACCTCCCAAGGAAAATGAAACATCCCACAGGTTTTTATCCATTGGAGCAGGAGAGGTTCCCAGATTAGCTATTTCATCTTCAGAATATAATTGTTTGGCAATTTTATCATTAGTATGGTAAATAGTAGCTCCTCCGCTAAATCCATTGCCCCCCGATTTTGTGACAACATTGATAAATCCGCCATCTATATTGCCAACATCTGCAGGATGAGCTCCTGTTTCCAATTCCACTTCCCCAATAGCATCAAAATTGATGTTTGTGAGAAGACTCATTCCTACCGGATCATTCATCTTCGTACCATCCAGAGCATAGATGTTCCCTCTTGCAGTTGAGCCGTGAATAATATGGACTTGAGGATAGGATGTGTAATCCGATATTACACCAGCAGCAGAGTTGATAATATCGTGCAAGTCTCTTCTAAAGGGAATTTTTTCTAAAAGATCCTCTTCAATAACTACAGCTATTTTTGCGGACTCTGAATCCAATGTAGGAGATGGAATTTTAAAAGGAATTTCTTCCTCGATTATTGTCATTTCCATAGCAACATCAATATAAACTGTCATCCCTACTCGAATTATGATGTTCTCTATATTGACTGTCTTAAATCCAGGCATATCAACAGTGATTTTATACCGGCCTGGGAGTAGGGCATGAAAATTGATTTTTCCTGAAGCTGATGTCGTGTAAGTCTGAATGCTTAACAAGCTTGGCGAATCAACATAAACAGAAGCACCAGGTAAAGGAAATCCTTCAACATCAGTAATTTTTCCTTTTATGCATCCAGTTTGTCTTTGTGCAGCAGCCATTGAGCTCAAGAAGATTAGAAGATATATAAGAAAAAAACTCCTGATTAATTTTTTCATCACTTCGTGTCTCCTTTTCTCACCTTTCTTATTTATATTGAGATTATTATCTTATATTGAGCTTATTACTCTTTTCAGTTGCGCTATCTGGCTAATAATACTAGCAATAATACAAATTTTTTACAAGCTGCCTGCTGAAAAATGGTACCAGGTACCTTTGATAACGGGGACGGGCCATCAGAAATGATTGATAAATAATAATTTAGTTTTTTTTACACCCAATGGCTGCATAGTTTGGTGGAGAATAGAGTAACTTATTTAAATTGTCGATGTTTTTATTCTGAACAGATGTGATCTCATCCGCACCGGGCAGTATTTGCAGCTTCTCCTGTTCCAGTGGGGCGGAATATTTAATCTCAACATCTTCAAACCCGGCGCTTTCGAGTAAAAACTTAAGCGCCTGCGGATGGATCGGTTTCTGATGTGTTATGTCCAAAAAATATATCTGAACAAGGGCAAAAACAGAGGTCGGATTTATTGTTTCAAGGACGATGTAACCTGGCGAAGCGATCTTGAAATAAGTAATCTCTATCATTCTTCTCAAATATGAGGGGGCTAAATGCTCTATGACCTGGGATGAAAATATACCTGCGAGTGAATTATCAGGACAGGAAGTTAGCTTTTCCAAGATGTCGGATTTATTACAGTTAAAGCCTTTATCACGGCAAATGCTAATCATCTGGTCGTTGACATCGATGCCTTCACATTCTATACCGTTTTCTTCAAGAAGCTCTATAAACTCGCCGCGGCCGCAGCCCAAATCCAGCACTTTCCCCTTTCCTTCAAAAAACTGGACATAATCTCTCTGCTGTTTTTTAACCTCTTCTTCTGAACCTCTATAACGATTTTCAAACCCTGCATACCGCCATTCTTCCAGTGGAACAAGAACATCTTTGACTTGATCCTGTGTAGGAACCTCATTTTTTCCCAAGGCGACAAGCAGTCGATTCAATTTTTCTTTAAGAAGAATGAACTTTTTCATCAGGAGGTTTGCATCCTTGTACTCGGCGGCCAATTTATCCACCCGCCATTCCATGCTTTTAAAAATCATACCCACATGGTTGCTTCCAAGAGCATCCCACTCTCGATCCTTTGCATCGACAAGTTCAGCCTGAATCTGGATAAGGTCAAATAGTGAAAGAATAATTTCTTCGAGGCGGGAGATAATATCCTGGAGTTTGAGAACGTTTTTTACATCGTAAAAATCATCAAACTCTTTTTTGACACTTTCTAGCTTTTTCTCAAAATCCCCTTCTTTCTCTTTTCTCTGCAGAGTAAGTTTCTCAATGATGCGTTTCATCATTCCTTATCAGGAGGTTTTGGCTTATCGGGAGGGAGTTCTTCATCCTTTTCCTTCGAGCTTATAGATTTCTTAAAATTCTTTATGCCCTCTCCCATGGATTTTCCCAATTCTGGCAGTTTCCGAGCACCAAAAATAATTACAATAATCAGGACAATGAGAATAAGTTCCGTCGGTCCAACCGGTCCAAATAAAAACATTTAAATCTCCTTGAGGACTTATTATTTCTTGTATCTCTCTATCCTAAAAATTACTTCAGTCCAGCCTAAAAGTCAAGCCGCAAACACTGCTCTGCTTGTTCATCCTCTTGCTAATCACACAGTCAAAACATCAGATTGTCTGCTTTGAAACAATTTAAATCATATTAAACTTTACTCTTTTTAAGTTAATGATTATATTATAGAAAAATGATAAAATCCCGTGCCGAAACAATTCTCAGCAATGCCGTTGAGCTGCTCTCAGAATTACTGCCTCATAAAAGCTATCTATATTTTCCTCTTCTTTCTTCTTCTTTGAGCTGGGCAATAAAAAGAACAAAAGAGTGGAAAGAGAATATTTTTTCATGGAAAGTCTGGCCAGACCCGGGAATTATAGAGGTAAAGTCTGAGGAATTTATTTATAGTTTTTTTAAAAATAATCCTGCTTTGTATAAGGCATACAGAGATGAGATTAAAAGAAGGGATTTTAGTACGTTAAGGCAGGCTTTCAGCCGCCTTTACCCTGTTATTGGTCTTGAAGACCCCTTCCTTTCGGCCTTTTTCCATCAAGAGCTGAAAACCGGAGAATTTAGAAAAATCGTTAAAGAATTCGATGCAAAAGTCAGTCAAGCCAGAGAAGACGTTGAAACAATCCAAGCAAAGACACGGCTTCTTGAAGGCTTGAAGACATTTGCCGATGAGATGGTGTCAATTGGTTCTGACTTATTTTCCCGCACAGATGTCCAGAAAGCTATAAAAGAACTTGTTAAAAAAAATAATCAAGAAAAATGAACAGACGCTTTTGTCCAGCAAAGACTGCCGCATTCCTGTATATTCTGATATGCTCTTTTTTTCTTTCTTCCTGTGTTTCCCATCTTAAGGAAGCCAAGTTTTATTATACCCAGGGAGAAAAACTCTCCCGCGTCTATAAGGAAGAGAAATCTCTGGCTTCTTTTAAAAGAGCACTGATTGAAGCGAAACTCGAAGTGGCAAAACATCCGTCTTCCCAGGCCTATATGTTAAAAGGAATGGCGGAACTCAACCTGGAGTTAAGAGAGGAAGCCGAGGAAAGTTTTTTGCAAGCCTTCTCATACGGTTTTGAAAAGGGAGAAGACTGGGCTAAACAGCTTTCACTTTATGGGCTGGGGGTCTCGCTTCAGGAAACCGGCCTTGAAGACTCCTGTTTAAAGATCTATGTTTATCTATTAAACAAGTCAAATTTTAAACAAGTCTGCCTCTTAGCCGCCCAGAGATATTCAGATATCATGTTAAAAAAAGCGCTTCCGAAAAAAGGCAAAGAAAGGGAGAAAATACTGGCAGATCTCCTCAAGACTGCTGAAAAGCTTACAAACAAGGACCTAAGCTGCGGTTTCTATCATTATATCCAATCTCAAGTATACAGCCATATTGAAGACTATAGGAAGAGCTTTGAAGAGGCCGTTATGGCGAAAGAACTCGGGCTTCCAACAGAAAAGACACTGAGGGATAATGATAATCAGATCATCTTTTGCCATCGCAAATTGAAAGAAGAATTATCCCCCAAAGATTGGGAATACTTTAATTCCCTCTATCTTAAATGGATGGAAAAGTGGAACTGGGAAGGACCTGAGACTCCTAGCTGGAAAAAGAGGTAGAGAATGCTGCCAACGATTCAATGGGAAAAAGATAAAGTCATTATGATAGACCAGAGAAAACTTCCTGATGAAGAAGTCTATGTAAAATGTACGGACTTTAATCAGGTTGCCGAGGCTATAGAAAACATGGTTATCCGAGGGGCTCCAGCTATAGGAGTGGCTGCTGCCTTTGGAGTGGCTATCGGTGTAATGAACATTGATGAGAAGACCAACCTTGATGAAGAATTCAACCGAATTTATCAGCGCCTCGAGAAAACACGGCCAACTGCACGCAACCTTTTCTGGGCCCTCGAACGTATGAAAGAGACATTTTTAAAAAACCGTAATCTTAGTCTCTCTGAACTTAAAGAAATTATGCTGAAAAAAGCCCTATCAATCGAAGATGACGATATCAAAATCAATAAGAGGATCGGTTTTTTGGGGAAAGAGTTGATAAAAGACGGTCAATCTGTCCTTACGCACTGCAATGCCGGAGCCCTGGCGACTGCGGGCTACGGGACTGCGCTCGGGGTTATCCGTGCAGCCTTTCATGATGGGAAAGACATAACTGTCTATGCAGATGAAACCAGGCCCCTTCTTCAAGGGGCAAGACTAACATGCTGGGAGCTCGATAAAGATAATATTCCTGTGATTTTAATAACCGATAACATGGCCGGTTACTTCATGCAAAAAGGGACGATTTCATTAGTTATAACAGGGGCAGACAGGATTGCCCGTAATGGGGATACAGCAAATAAGATTGGGACATATTCTCTGGCTGTGTTAGCCAAAGAGCACGGTCTTCCTTTCTACATTGCTGCTCCTTTAAACACTGTTGACTTTGATCTCTTAAATGGAAGTGAGATTCCTATCGAAGAAAGAAATCCCAGTGAAGTAAGGAATATCAGGGGCTGCCTTATTTCACTGCCTCATATAGAGGTGCGCAATCCTGCCTTTGATGTAACGCCAGCAAAGCTCATTTCAGCTATAATAACAGAGAAAGGAATTGCCCGGCCTCCTTTTGAAAAAAGCCTGGAAGAAATACGAAAAAAGATTTAGGGCAATGATAATATAATGATAATATTAGGTATTGAAACATCCTGCGATGAGACCTCAGCCTCTGCTGTAACAGATGGATTTAAAATCCTGAGTTCGGTTGTCTTGTCCCAGGATAAAATTCATGCACCCTACGGTGGTGTCGTGCCTGAGCTTGCATCACGACAGCATATCACGTCCATCACATACGTTGTTGACGAGAGCTTGAGACGCGCCAATCTTAAGCTTGAGGACATTGATGCTTTTGCCGTAACACAGGGGCCGGGCTTGATCGGATCCCTTCTGGTAGGGCTCTCTTTTGCAAAGGGCCTATCCTATTATTTCGAAAAACCCCTTGTGCCCATCGATCACCTTGAAGCTCATATCCAATCTGTTTTCCTGGAACACAGTAACATTCCATTCCCTGCTCTGGCCCTTTTGGTCTCAGGAGGCCATACGTCCCTTTACTTTTTGAAGAAAAAACTGGATTACAAGGTCATCGGAAGGACTCGGGATGATGCCGCAGGAGAAGCTTTGGACAAAATTGCGAAGTTTCTTGATCTTGGCTATCCAGGCGGGCAAATTGTCGACAGGCTGGCAGAAAGTGGGGACCCGGGAAAATTCAGCTTTGCCATACCACATATGACAGACAAAAGCCTCGACTTCAGTTTTAGCGGGCTCAAAACAGCAGCCCTTAGAAAAATCAAAGAGCATAATATTACGAAAAACCACCCCCTTTTCATTGACTTCCTGGCCAGCTTTGAAAGAGCCGTCATACGTGCTTTACTCTCAAACATGTCTAAGGCTATCCAGGATTACAGCCCTGAATCACTATTGCTCTGCGGAGGAGTTGCCAGCAACAAAAAGTTAAGGAAACATCTTGCAGAACTTGCTCAAAAGCACAGGCTCAAATCATATGTCCCATCCCCTCAATTCTGTACTGACAATGCGGCTATGGTTGCGGCTCTTGCTTTAGAAAAAATAAAAAGCGGCGAAAAAAGCTGTTTCGTGCTGGATTTAAATGCCTATCCCCGATTTATCTAAGGAAAATGGGGACGGGCCATCAGAAATAATTGATCTATTCAACCATTCTTCACGACTTTCGGGAGAATTCCTATAAGAGAAAAATATTATTCTTCTGGCATTCTTCTATTATCTCTTCTTTCCATATGCTCACCTGGATCTCTCCGATGTGAGCTTTTCTCAGAAAAAACATACAGAGCCTTGATTGTCCAATACCACCGCCAATGGAAAGAGGCAATTCTCCTTTCAGTAATTTTTTATGGAAAAATAATTTTCTTCTTTCAGTTGTTCCGGTCATTTCAAGCTGTTTTTCCAATGTTTGTTCATCTACCCGAATCCCCATTGAAGATATTTCAAAGGCCTTTTCTAGAGCCGGATACCAGACAATTATATCTCCATTGAGACCCGGCCCCTCTTCTGTAGGGGTTGTCCAATCATCATAGTCAGGTGCTCTGCCATCATGAGGTTTGCCGTTTTTTAGAGGCGCACCGATTCCAATGATAAAAACTGCTCCAAATTCATGACATATGGCATCTTCTCTTTTTTCTGGGGACATTTTCGGATATCTTTTTTCCAGCTCCTTTGAATGAATAAATAAAATATTATCAGGGAGAACAGGTTTGATTTTGGGATAGCTCTTACATACAAAATATTCTGTCTTTTTCAATACATTGTATGTCTTTCTCACAATGTTTTTTAAAAAATTCAAATTTCTTTCTTCTTTTGAGATCACTCTTTCCCAGTCCCACTGGTCAACATAAAGAGAATGTAAATTGTCAAGGATTTCATCTGGTCGGATGGCATTCATATCCGTATATATACCTTTGCCCATATTGATATTTAAACTGGCAAGGGTTAGCCTTTTCCATTTAGCCAATGACTGTACGATTTCAGCCTTTGAGTTATTTATGTTTTTTATATGGAAAGAAATAGGCCTTTCCACACCGTTAAGGTCATCATTTATTCCTGTCCCTGCTTTAACAAACAAAGGAGCTGTGACACGCCTCAAATCTAATGCCTCTGCTAAGCTCACCTGAAAAAAGTCTTTAATTATCTTTATCGCTTTCTCTGTTTCCTGAATATCCAGAAGAGGCTGGTAATTTTTTGGAATTATGCAATTCTTCTTCATCATTTTTCTCCATTAATATTTTTATTAGAAATTGAAGTGGGGATTAAATGGACTTTTGGGCGGAGGAAACCGCCCAATTATTATTATGGTTTTTATTGATTAAAAGAGTGCTTATTTCAACACTACAAAGTTCATTGCGGTTAAGCATGAAACAATTATAGAATTTTATTTCATGTTGTCAAGCGGGCTGGGAAAATGAGGACCACCGTATTATCCCCATTATCTACTGGGGAAAAGCTTGAAAAAGTAAGGAGTCTTGAGCATTGATTCAGAAGAGAGCTTTTTCAGGTTAAGATTGACCTCATAAAGATAGAGTTTTTTAAACGGATAGTATGCAGGAAGTTCCAGCGTTATTTCTTTCTTCTCATAAGTTGTTTTTTCATTAAAAAAGGAGATATCAAAACAAGACATTTTGACATCATAGCCGCCACTCTCTGAACCAAATACCAGCTTGACCTTTTCCAGCCTTCTCCTGGAAGTGAAAAGGATTCTATAGGCACCCTCCCTGTGAAGGTATAATTCTCCCCTATCATTTGCCACTACTCCTTTCCCCATTGGAAAAAAGTAAAAACCCAGAGACTCCAGCACTGAATAATGAAAAGTGCGGTGGGGATAAAGAACAGGTCGAGGGTAAAGGACCCAGAGAAAGAAAAAAACGGCAAGCAGAACAATCGAAAAAGAAAAATGGAAGTAAGAATTAAGGTGAATTTTCCTTTTGATAAAAACATAAACTATAACAAAGGCAATAACAGCCAGGACCCATAAATAATTTGGTAAATATCCTGTGTTTTTAACCTTAATGAAAGATGGAAGAAAATTAGGAAGGAAAATATTGATATTACTGAGGAAGGCAAACATCCCTCCGGGCCTGGAAGTAAACTCGTGAGTCGTGGGCTGGTAAAGAAAGTCCGGGTGCCCGAGGAGAATGACAACAGTGCCAAGACTTATTAGGCAAAAAACCCAGAAAATGAAAGAATAAATTTTTCTCTTATTATGAAAGATAAAATAGCCGATAAAAACAGCTCCAACCCAGGAGATCGAGGCCAATATCCGTCCCTGAGGACAATACCCCTGCCGATGTGTGAAAAAGGCGTAGCTCAGGATAAAAGGCAGTGTGATAAAAAGCAGGATAAATAAGTCCTTTTTCGCCCTGCGGAAGGATTCAACTAACCCGAGAAATAAGAAAAAATAAAACGGGGCATAAAGGAGAATCCCATCTCTCTGATCAAGGAAATAGTCGAATAGGGTGTCAATCCTCATCGATATCGGAACATTCATGGCTGTCTGCTTGAATGCATGCATCTTTTCAGGGGTCATAACACCCTCGTAGATAGCAAAAGGATAAAAACTGCCGTAAATCTCGTACAGATATAAATAAAAAAGAGCCAGGGACAACAGAGGGAAGGCCAGAAAACAGAGGATTTTCAGCCTGGCTTTATGGTTTTTTAAAAGAAAATACACAGACACAATAAGAAGAGGCCAGAATATCATGTTGTACTTCAAGCCAAACCAGAAAAACGATGACAGGAGAAAGCCAAGAAAAAAATAGTTGAAAATGGAAAGATGCTTTTCTGAACGGATTTTGCGGTAAATGATAATCGAGAAAAGAGCAATAGGAATTTCAGGATAGAGATGAATTGCATAAAAAAGCACTGGGGAAGAAAAGGAATAGAAGAACCAAAGAATAAGAGAAACCTTTTCCTTCTGCCACAGTTCTTTTGAGAGAAGATAGAGCTGTACACCCAGCAAAGCTGCCCATATAGAGAGGCTTCCTTTCAATATAAACGTAAGAACCTTTCCACTAAAAAACTGGCTTAACCAGTAAAACGGAAGCATCAGGAATGAAACCCCGGGCAAATTAATGGGATATATATATTCCCCACCTTTTCTGCCAGCCCGTGCATACATCCCTAATCTGAAGCGTGGAATTTCTTCCTTGGAATAAAAAGAGTAATAATCGCGGTTAGCATAATTGTTGGCAACATTAATATCTTTATCTTTAAGCAGGCTGTGGGTTGTCAGGAGATAGTAAGGTTCATCTCCGGAAAAAGAAATTCCTTTTGATACAAGGATAAAAGTACAGCCGTTGTAAATGACAAAAGCCAGGCAAAAAAGCACTAAAAGCCTTTTTTTGATGGATAAACCGCTAAATTTTTTTACTGTCTTCTCAAGAAAATATTTGACTATCAAATATCGATTCGATCGAACCAGTATCAAATAGACAAAACAGCAAAGCAAAGAGAAAGCCAAAAGATTCAATCGAACTTTCAGGTCATTCTTATTCAGATAATATTCAAGAAGAATGGGGGCAAGAAAGAAAAAGCAAAGAGGAAGATAAGGAAGAAGATTTCCTATGCCATGGGAAGATTGATCTATATTGAAATATTTTTTATCAAAACGTTTCAATGAAAGCCGGATTAAAACCAGTATGGAAAACGCCCCTGCCATAAGAATCACAAAGAGCAAAGGCGAGAAAACATAGGAATGATTGACAATTGTAAAAGAAGATGACTGGAAATAGAGAGATAAGTATAAAGCAATAGCAATGGAAAGTAATAAGAATAAGCTTAATGAAAGATACCCTTGGGATTTTTTCATTCTATTGAGAGATAGTAAAATTAGTGACAGATGTCAAGAAAATATCCTAAGAGTCTGTGCTGCTAGGTAAGATAGAAAAAACATAAGGGTCCTCATAGGTCACAGGTCCCGGCTTTTTTTCCAGGTAGATACTGATTCGATACATGTTCGATCTTTTTAGGCGATAAGATGGAGAAGGAGAAAAATAAAGAGTCTTTATTTCTTTTTTCGTATACCCTTGAAAAACCTCTGAATCAAAATATTTTATTTTTAAATAATAGTCCTCTTTTAGAGAGCCAAAATCGAGCCGGATTTTTTCTATCCTGCGCCAGGATGTGAAACTGAAAATATAAGCTCTATCATCTTCCGGCAAATGAAATTTCCCGGGTTCTATCATCCTGGCCACTCGCCCTATAGAATAAAAATTTATCTTCTCCCCGGAAGTGAAGGCTGCCTTTTCGGGATGACTGATGATTGTTCTTGGATAAAGAACAAACCAGATGAAAAAAATGGTTACGCCGATAAACGAGAAAACAACATGGAAGGAAAATTTGGAGAAAACCCTGCGTCTTTTTACAACCAGATACGCGGCTGCAAACAGGAGAACAGCCCCTACCCAGACGTAATTTGGAATCCATTTGGAATTATCTATCTTCAAGTATGAAGGCAGAAACTTGGGAAGAGAAAAGTGAAGATTACTCAATAAAAGAAATAACTTTCCAGCCCGTTCTGTCTCTCCCCTAGTTGTAAGCTGATATAGTGCCAGAGGATTTTTCAACAGGAGAAAAACTGCGAGGCAGCTTAAAAAGACAGCACAGGAAAAAAAAGTGGAAAATATCTTTTTTGTATTATAGGCAAGGAAAAAGCCAACAAAAATCGCAAGTGCCCAGGAAACAGAAACTAACGGCCTGGCTTGAGGGGCATATCCGGTTCTCTGAGTCAGGAAAGCATAGTTAATCACATAAGGAACTGTAAGAAAAAGTAGAAGGATAAAATCTCTGGATTTTCTTTTTGCCATTTCTATCATTCCCAGAAAGGAGAAAAAATAGATAGGTGCATAGAGTAGAAGTCCATCTCTCTGGTCAAAAAAATAGCCGGCAAGGCTTTCCCATCTGTAATGGAAAGGAATATCCAGGATTAAAGCCTTTAAATAGGCAAGGGATTCCGGGGCCGACAAAGCTCCGCCTGGGGATACTGCAGAGAGGGAAAAAGAGCCGTACAGGCTGTATTGAAAGATAAAATAGAATATAGTAAGTCCAAATGGAAAAACAAGAAAATATATAAGATTCCATCCTATCCTGTGTTTTTTTATCAGAACCCAGAGCCCGTAAATAAACAAAGGCACCATTATGAATATGTATTTCTGTGTATGAAACCAGATAAATGTTGAGAGAAGAAAACCACAAAACAGCAGCGAAAACTTTGAGAAAGAGTCTGAGAAACGAAAAATCCGAAAGACGGTAAGAGAAAAAAGAGCAATTATGATTTCCGGGTAGATGTGGATAGAATAAAAAAATACAGGTGATGAAAAAGCGTATAAAAACCAGAGGGCAAATGCAAGCTTCTCATTTTCCCACTCCTGGCGGGCATAAAGAAAAATCTGAAGCCCCAGCAGGGCTCCGAAGATACTCATGCCGAAACGCACAATAATGACCAGAAGCTTTCCACCGAATAAAGACCCACAATAACAGAAGGGAAGAATAACAAGAGATGTTCCGGGTGAATGAAAAGAATATCGGCCCTCTGTGCCCGGAGCGACATGTGATTTGATTCTGACCCGTTTCAGTAAAAATTTTGTATAGTCTCTATTGGAATAATTATTTGCAAGGTCGAAATCGCCGTCCGCAGTAAGACTGTGGGAAATAAGAAGATAGTGAGGTTCATCTCCTGAAAAAGCAGCCCCTTCGGAAACCATCAACGCTGCTCCTGCATTGTAAAGAACAACAGCAGCAATGAAAAGAAGTGCTAACTTTCTTTTGAGTGATATCGATGAAAACCGCTCTGCCCAATTCTTAAACAATGACGGTTTCTCCTTTAACAGTCGATAGATGTGAGCTATTTTCAAGTAGAGAAAAGAAAAAATGACTGCTATGATGAGAAGTTTACAGCGTTTCAGGAGGTCCTCCGACGACAAGTAATTAGTATTTGCAAAAGGAAGAAAGAGAAAAAAGACAACAGGGATATAACTCAGGAAATCCTTTGCAAGAACTTCATTATAATCGACGAGGAAGATCTTAGATATTATCTTTGAATAGAGCATCCAGATTCCGAGGAGAAGGAGAAAAAAAAGAAGGCAAAGTAATATTACAGGAAAAGCACTCGGACGAAAGGAATGGTTTTTAATAGAAAATTCACCTATCTGACCAATAAAAAGAAAAACCATCCCGAGAAGAAAAGAGTATAGTAGGAAAGGAAGCAGAAAGAAAATGAACCGCCTTCTTTTCATCTTATTTTTTTGCTGATATTAAAATACAATAAATTGTCAAGTAAGAAAAGCACCCATAATGCTGAACTAATTTAGTGGATATAACGTATAAAGATTTAGAGTTTAAAATCATAATTAGAATTTTTAGGTTTTATTAACATTATTTGCTAGAATGAAAAGTTAAAAAAGAATTATGCAAAGAGGAGGATAAATATGAAATTTAAAATTCTTGGTATTCCAATCATTATTCTGTTTTACTTTAGCATCATTTCACCCTGTACAGGAGAAGAAATCCTTTCTTTATCTCTCGAAGACTGTATTGTCAAGGCAATGGAGAATAACCTTAAAGTAGCTGTTGAGGTCTATAATCCTGAGATGGCTGACGTATCTGTTACACAAGCCAAAGGACTTTTTATGCCGCGTTTTGACATAGGCTACAGCAACCGCCAAAATGAAAACCCTTCATACTGGTGGATCCAGGGTGCAGGCACAGTTGAAAGCAAGTATTCCAATTACTCTATAGCTCTGGTTCAGCAGATTCCTACCGGAGGTAATTTTTCTTTATCCATGACCAATTATAGATCCGAAACAAATGAGGGCTTCCAGCTAATCAATCCGCGTTATGGCAGCACCATCCAGTTTGATTTTACACAGCCTCTCTTAAAAAACTTCGGTTACAAAATAAGCCGAAAAGAAATCATTATTGCCCAGAATAACCTGGATATTTCGCGTAATCAATTCAAACGAATTCTTCAAGATACAATCTATAAAGTCCAGGAAACCTACTGGAACCTTGTCTATGCTATTGAAGGCTATAAAGTAAAAGAACAATCTCTCCAGCTTGCCAAGGACTTACTGGCAAAGAATAAAAAGGAAGTCGAGTTCGGTAAATTAGCACCAATAGAAATCCTCAATGCAGAGTCGGTCGTAGCCCAACGTGAAGCTGATATTCTTGCAGCAGAAGCTCTGATCAGAGGCAGTGAAGATATTCTAAAAAACATTCTTAATTTGCCAGAAGAAGAGGTCACAATCAAAAAAATTGTCCCACTTGATGAACCCCGTTTTGTGAAAAAAAAGATCTCTCTTGACAATGCTTTAAAACAGGCGATTATAAACAGGCCAGATTTAAAGGTGAATCAGACAAATGTGGAATCCAAAAATTTAGACCTGAGTGTAGCAAAAAATCAGATGCTGCCAGGGCTCGACTTAAGTTTTTCTTACTGGAGCCCAGGCATATCAGGAGACAGGCTCATTTATGAAGGCGACGATGTCTTTTATGGAACTGTTATCGGCAAGGAACAGGGCAGCGCCAGAGACTCAGTTCGCGATGCTTTTCAATTCCTTTACAAGAACTGGACAGTAGGAGTCACTCTTTCCGTACCTCTTAGTAATGTTTTGACAAGAACCGAGTTTGTCAGGGCCAGAATGGGATTGGAACAGAGCCTCCTGGAGCTTAAAAACAGCGAAAAACAAATCCTTCTGGAAGTAAGGGATGCAGTCAGACAGATTGACACAAACGCAAAGAGAGTTGAAGCCTACGGGCTTGCAAGGGAACTTGCTGAGAAAAGAATGATAGCAGAAGAGAAAAAACTTAGCGTAGGCCTTACAACCAACTATTTCGTCCTCGAGTACCAAGAAAAATTAGCTAATGCAAGATCCATGGAGATTAAAGCCCTGGTTGATTACAGCATTGCTCTGGCCAAGTTAGAACAGGTTATAGGGACAAGTCTCGATACAAGAAATATAAAAATATCCCAATTTCACTAAGCTGTTAAAGGGGACGCTAAATTTGGATAAGATGAATTTTAGGGCATGTTTGCGCTCCACTAAGGTTTTTAACCCCAGCAAAAAGGTACCTGGTACCTTTCTTGTTTTTTCCAATTTTTTACTGTAATTTATCCTCGGTACCAGGTACCTTTTGAGTAATCAGCAGCTTTTTTGTTAAAAGGTACCAGGTACCATTAGAATTATGAATAATCCACAAATGACTTGAATTATGCTAATATGGAAGAAATGAAAATTTCAGCCGTAATCATTACTTACAATGAAGAGAAAAACCTCGAAGCTGCCCTAGAGAGCATTTCCGACATTGCCTCTGAAATCATCATTGTGGACAGTTTCAGCACGGATGATACTCTCAAAATTGCTAAAAACCATTCAAAGCACGTTTTCCAGCGGAAATGGACCAATTATGCTGATCAAAAAAATTTCGCTAATAGTAAAGCTTCCTATCCGTGGATTTTTTCCCTAGATGCAGATGAACGGCTTTCGACAGGACTGCGCGAGGAAATACTCCAGATGAAGGAGGAGCAGCCGGATTGTTCTGGTTTCTCCATCCCACGGAAAGTCTATTACTTGGGGAAATGGATACGCCATTCCGGCTGGTATCCCGACAGGAAAATCCGTTTATTCCGCAAAGATAAGGCCACCTGGGAAGGTAAGTATATCCATGAAAATCTGAATATTGAAGGGAAAATACAAAAATTAAAAGGTGTTATTTATCACTTTACATACCGTGATATACATGACCACCTTAAACGGATCAACAAGTTTTCCGATCTCGCTGCACAAAAGATATATGCACAGAATAAGAAATGTCACTGGTACAATCTGGCAATCCTTCCTTTTTTTCATTTCATAAAATCTTTTTTTCTGAAAGCCGGGTTTTTGGATGGATATGCCGGTTTTGTAATTTCTGCCCTTCACAGCTACTCTGTCTTCGCCAGATACGTAAAGCTCAGAGAGATATGGAAGAAAGGAGAGAAGATTGAGCCTTTTCCAAATTGATGCGGGCAAGGAATGGAGAGGCGGACAGAGACAGTCTTTCTTCCTGGCAAAAGAGCTGAAACGAAAAGGGTTACTCTTTCATTATTGTGTCCAGCCCAGCAGCCCACTTCACCGCAAAGCCTTAGAGGCAAACCTTCCTGTCATACCTATTAAAATCGGAAATGAACTTGACATTGCAGCCGTGCTCCGGCTCGCAAGTGCCATGAAGCGCAGGAAATGCCGTCTGGTCCATTTTCACGACGCACATTCCATAACGGTTGGATCCGCAGCTGCATCCCTGGCCAAAGTTCCTCTGAGAATCATTTCAAGGCGGGTAGATTTCCAGCTAAAAAGCAATTATTTATCCCGTGCTAAATATATGAAACATATCGATGCCATCATTGCTGTCTCTGAAGGAGTAAAAAATGTCCTTGTTGATGGAGGAATAAATCCAGGAATAATCAGAGTTGTTCCTGATGGGATTGACTTTACTCCATACAATAGGGCTGTTTCAAGCGACTATCTGCGTCGTGAGATATCCTGTTCTCCAGATGATTTTCTTGTAGGGATAGTGGCGCATCTTGCAGACCATAAAGGTCATAAATATTTAATCCAGGCTACAAAACTCCTCAAAGAAGTCGCACCTAAGATTAAAGTTATAATAGTAGGTGAGGGGCCTTTAAAGATGGAATTAAACAGGCAGGTAAAAGAGATCGATGTAGAAGACATGGTGTTCTTTCTCGGATTCAGAAAAGATGTTCCTCAAATCCTCGCATCTCTTGATTTGTTTGTACTCTCTTCTCATATGGAAGGAATGGGAAGCATCCTTATGGATGCCATGGCCTGCCGGCTGCCCGTTGTGGCTACTAAAGTCGGAGGGATCCCTGAAGTTGTAATTCAAGGAGAAACAGGCCTGTTAGTTCCCCCACGCAGGCCTTCAGCTTTAGCCAAGTCCATCCTTAAGCTCTACAACGACAGAACACTTGCATCACGCCTGGGAGAAAGAGGATACGAGGTTGTCCATCAGAAATTTTCGGCCGAGTCCATGGCCGACAAAATCATCAACGTGTATGATACACTAGCCTGGAAAAAAGGCATCAATATTGTCAAGGTCTGACTCAATCATATTAGGATGATATAACTTGGACAAAGCTTAAAGTCCCTTAACAAAAGGAGAAATTATTATGTCAGCTCTAACCTATAAAAAAGCCGGCGTTGATATCGATGGGGCTGAAGTGTTTATTAAGGAAATCGAACACCTCATAGAAAAAACACGGCGTCCAGAAGTCCTGGGAAAAATTGGGGGGTTCAGTGGACTTTTCATGCCACGTCTCAAAGGAATAAAAGATCCCGTCATAGTCTCTTCCACGGACGGCGTAGGCACTAAATTACTGCTGGCAGACGCTTTAAATAAATATGACACTATAGGAATCGATCTTGTAGCAATGTGTGCGGATGATGTCGTAGTGGCAGGTGCGGAACCGCTGCTCTTTTTGGATTACATAGCATGCGGAAAGCTTAACAAGAAAAAACTCTATTCTCTCATGAAAGGTATTGCCAGAGGGTGTCAGAAAGCAGGCTGCGCTCTTGTTGGAGGGGAAACTGCAGAGCTTCCAGGAATGTATTCACAAGATAAATTCGACCTTGCCGGTTTTTGCACCGGTATCGTGAGCCGGGAGAAAATAATCGATGGCCATCTCTGCAGAAAAGAAGATAAAATCCTGGGGCTTGCCTCAAGTGGTATTCACAGCAACGGTTTTTCGCTTGTTCGAAAAATCTTCAGCCATGAAGAAATGAGTGGAAAGATAGGAAAAGAACTGCTTAAACCAACCAGGATTTATACAAGATCAATACTAAAAGTCATGAAGAGAATCCGTATTAAATCCATGGCACATATTACCGGAGGAGGTTTTTATGGAAATATCCCAAGAGTCCTCCCGGAAGGCCTTGCAGCTAGGATAAAGAAAGGGTCCTGGCATATTCCTCCAATTTTTAAAAAGATTCAGAAAAAAGGAACAATAGAAGAAAAGGAAATGTTCAGGACGTTTAACATGGGTATTGGGATGGTTCTTGTCTCAAGCACACGAAGTGCTGAGAAAGCAGTCACCTTATTTGAAGAACTTGGTCAGAAAGCATGGGTTATAGGTGAGATTGTTGAAGGAAAAAGAGAAGTGGAGATACTGGCCTGAATGATCCAGATTTAATAATAATTATAAAATTGTTATACAGATTTAACTCCCAAGACTTATTTTCTCTTTGGCATCGGATCCAAACGCGCCAGTTTTCTCCGTTCGATTTCAAAAGAAACTAAGTAAATTACCAACAGAATTATCGCCGCAATCAGTCCAATCCAGCTAAAAATAGTCAAGTTAATTTTGCCGATACCAACTACAGGGTTTTTAAGACACCAAATAATAATATTAGCAATAATAATTGCAAGTCTTACTTCGGTAGGACCTAATCCAGCAAAGGAAATTTTAAAAACCCCACGCGCCATTGAGACGAGATAAACTAATATGGACATAGAATAATAGGCGATAAGAACCAAAAGCGAAATTCTTAAGTCCATTAAGGGGGATACACCCATTCCCACACAGATTAAGAACATGGCGATTGTATCGCAATTATGGTCAACAAAAAGACCATAGCGTTCGCGTTCAATATGACGGACTCTGGCAAGGGTTCCATCCAGACTATCGCCTGCCCAGTGCACTATAAGGGCAAAATTGACCAGCCAAAGCCAATCCAGGCTAAAACGCGCTAACCAGTAGGATATGAAAATAACCACGGCAGAAATGATGGCTACAAGCGAAAGATGGTCAGGAAGCACCCATGAGGGTAAATGTTTTGCCATCCAGTGTAGTGCCGGGCGTTCAAGAGACCCAAGCATAATCTTGTTGATACGGGTCTTAGGAAGGGGAACTTTATTATCTTGATTTTTCATCGGATTTATTTTTCCCTTACCTAAAAATTAATACCACAGACATCATTTGATGTCAACGAAACGTCTGCCATCTCCTAACATAGCAAAATATTGACTGGCTAACAAATAATTTATATGATATCGAGGAGGAGAAAAAAGATGACAATAGACCCCCAGCTTCTTGCAATCCTTGCCTGCCCAAAATGCAAGGCAGATGTCAAGCTTACATCCGACGAGAAAGGTCTTAAGTGTGTAAAATGCTCTCGTGTGTACCCTATAAAAGACGACATCCCGGTCATGCTAATCGACGAGGCAACCATTGAACCAGACAGGGCAACTAAGGATTGATCCGTCCTCAATAAAAAGAGTTCTTCTTATACGGCTGAGACGAATCGGAGACGTCGTCATGACAACCCCTGCAGTCTCTGTACTAAAAGAAAGCTTTCCCCAGGCTGCTATTTCATACATCATAGAAGAGCCTTACAAGGAACTCGTCGAGGGAAATCCGGCTCTATCCAAAGTCATCATATTACCAAAGAATTTAAGCACAAAAGAATTCATAAAACATATCCGTAAGGTCCGACAAGAAAAGTATGATGTGGCTATCGATTTTCACGGAGGGCCCACAGCATCTCTTATTGCTTTATTTTCCAAAGCAAAGTTAAAAATCGGATACAGGATAAAATACAAGAATTTTATATATGACATCAAGCTCCCCCGTGAACCAAAAAAAGGCACTTTTCACAGCGTTGAAAACCACATCAACCTTGTCAAAGCCCTGGGGATTACCACCACATATTCTGCACCGTTATTCCTCCCAAAAACTCAAGAAGCAGAAATGAAAAAGGTAAAAACATTCTTATCTAAAAACAATCTCAATAACTCCAGAGTCATAATACTGCACATCAGCGCCGGAAATAAATTTCGCGACTGGGGAACAGATAATATAACCAAATTAGTTCATCTCTTGTCTGAATTTCCAAATGTAAAAATTGTCCTGGTAGGTGCCTGTGAAGATAAAAGTGCTGAAGAAAAAATATTGAAAAAAAGCACTGTGCCTCTTTTCTCTCTTGTCGACAGGATTAATCTAAGGGAATTAAAAGAGCTCATATCCCGTTCATCCCTGTTTGTAGGCCCTGACTCCGGCCCTATGCACATTGCCGCATCTACTTCTACTCCTATAGTGGCTTATTTTGGACCTACTCTCCCTGCCAATTTCGCCCCATGGCAGGCAAATGCATTTATAATTGAAAAGGAGTTTGAATGCCGCCCCTGCAAACAAAGACACTGTATTTACGGAGATTTCAGGTGCCTAAGAAACATCACTCCTGAAGAAGTTTATCAAGCCTGCCTTACTTTTCTGCAATAAGTTAAATTGGAATACAAGTTGAATCCATCCTGATTATTTGCTATTTGAACTTTTTGACCTTCTATTATATTATCCTATTATTCATAATGAGCATAAAAAGCCATCAAATAAAAATTTTAGCCGTTCTCCCGGTAACCCTTATATTCTATCTGCTTTTTTCGATGATATCCATAAGCATAAGTCAGGTTCTCCTTTCCATCTCTCTTCTTTGCTGGCTTATTCTGCTCCTAACTAAAAAACAAAAATTTCTTGTGCCCCCTTTCTTCTGGGCCATGGCCGTTTACTGCATCCTTTCACTTATTTCTTCCTTTTTATCGGTTAATCCTGAGGTCAGTTTAAAAGACTGCAGGGAGCTCCTCCTTTTCCTTATAATCCCAATGGTCTATACTGGATTTAGCAGGGAAAAAGAGATTAAAAATGCCAGCCTGGCTCTTCTGGCTTCAGGATATATTTCTATTCTCTGTTCTATTTTCTATTTCATATTTAAGGCCTCGCCGGGGGAAAGAGTGGCAGGATTTATGGGACATTACATGACACAGGCCGGCCTTCTGCTTCTCTTCAGCACCATGGCTTTGAGCATGTTTCTGTTTTACCGCAACAGGGTAAGGTTCCTCTGGGGATTGGGATTTCTCCTTTCCACTATCGCACTAATATTTACTCTAACAAGATGTGCCTGGATTGGAATCATTGTCGCTTCACTCGTGCTCCTTTTTCTTTACAAACCTAAAGCTTTAATCATCATTCCCCTTGCTGTGGGACTAATTTTTCTTCTAAGCCCCAAGAATGTAAAAAAGAGAGCTCTCAGCACCTTCAGCTTGAATGGCTACTCCAACACGCAGAGAATCGAATATTTACATACCGGAATTAAAATAATAAAGGATTTCCCTCTCTTTGGTACAGGCCCCGACACAGTGGACATGGTATTCCAAAATCCTAAATACGGCCTTTCCGAAGAGGCGAAGAGAAATGTTCATCTTCACAACAACTTCACACAAATCGCAGCAGAAAGGGGGATTCCAACACTGCTTGCCTGGCTTGTATTCATGATCTGGATATTTATTTCACTTATCAAGCTTATCAAAACCAAAGATTCCTCTGTCTTCCCCTTTGCCGCGGCTTCTCTGGCCGCACTCTTAGCACTCATAACAGCAGGCATATTTGAATACAATTTCGGAGACTCAGAAATTACTTCGCTTTTTCTCTATATGATGGCTGTTCCTTTCACTCTGGAACGTATCCTTAAAGATAAAACTCAGATTAATGAAGAGAAATAAAAAGGCACCTCGTTCAAAAGCACAACGTTTAGTTCTATCATCCCTGTACATCCTGCTGGGTATATTTCTGATTTATTCCCTGTGGCTGAGCTTTAACCTCTTCAGGTTTAAAACATACAAACCATCCTCTCAAGATGTATCTCTCCGGGAAGTAGAAGGGGCTTATCATATGCACTCTACCTTTTCAGACGGGAGAAAAAATATCGAAGAAATCGCAGCACTTGCCTCATCAGCCTCACTCGATTTCATTATTCTTACGGACCATGGAGAACCAAATTTCGAGGCACTTGCCTGCCAGGGCTGGAAAAAAGGAGTACTTGTGCTTTCCGGATCCGAGCTTTCTATAAGCAGAGGCCATCTTGTTGCACTGGATTTCAAGACTCCTTCGCATTCTTTTTCTCAAAATGCAGAGGAATCTGTTTATCAAATAAAAGCTTTACATGGATTTACCATAATAGCTCATCCTTACTCAAAAGTTAGCTGGTCGTGGGGCAAGTTTATCGACTATTCAGGAATTGAAATAATAAATGCAGACAGTATGCTGAAAAAGGACTTTATCCGTTCCCTGCCTCATATGCCAGCCTTATTCATAAAACCCCAATATGCTCTTCTAAAAATACTGGTCCGACCGGAAAAAAATATAAAAAAATGGGATGCGCTCAACAAGCTGCATCCGATTTACGGCTATTTTAGCGTGGATGCTCATCTTCTTTACAGACCTCTGTTCTTCCTACTCAGGCTTCATCTCCCTCTCAAAAAACCTCTTTCAGCGGACTTTGAAACTGCCAAACGCCAGATTTATGACCTTTTGAAACACGGAAATTTTTATAATGCTGTGGACTCTGCTGCTCAAGCAGATGGATTTCGGTTTTGGGCTGAAAAAGGCAAAAAAAAGATCCCAATGGGAGGAATAACTTCGCTTGATTCCGTCACCACTCTCTATATTAAAACTCCATTTCCTTTTGCTAAGGAAGCTTTTCTTATTCACAACGGAAATACAATTCATCATTCGCGGGAAGAAATGCTGTCATATAAGCCGACACAGCCAGGCGTTTACAGGGTCGAAGTCTACCTCAAGGAAAGAACACCAATGAATAAAAAAGTCCCGTGGATTGTTTCCAATCCTATTTTTCTAACGGAGGGAAAACAATGAAAGGAGTCGACCTTAAAAAGATAAAAGCTATTACCGACAATTTTAACGATAAAAGAGTTCTTGTCTTGGGAGACCTTATGCTTGACAAATACTTATGGGGTCATGTTGTTCGCATCTCTCCCGAAGCTCCCGTGCCTGTTGTTGAGGTAAAAAAAGAGACATACTGCCTTGGAGGTGCAGGCAATGTAAGCCGCAACCTGGAAAGCCTCGGAGCCCTTTCTATTCTTGTGGGAGTAGTTGGAAAAGATCAGGATGGAGAATGGGTTAGAAACGCAACTTCCAATAATCATGGCATATTTACCGACTCTACCAGGCCTACTACTGTAAAAACACGAATCATTGCTCACCAGCAACAAGTTGTCAGAGTAGACCAGGAAAAAAAGAATCCAATCTCTTCCCAAATTGAAAAACAAATATTTAACTTCATCCAGCAAGAAAAATACGATGGAATTCTTATCTCAGACTACAATAAAGGAATTCTTTCAAAATCCCTCATGGACAAAATCCTGCCTTACGCCCGGAAAAAAGAAATTCCTGTCTTTGTAGACCCAAAAGTCGAAAATTTCTTCTCCTTTTCACCTGTAACACTCATCAATCCCAATCACATTGAAGCAGAAAAAATTGTCCATCATCCATGCATTACTGATGCTCAGGTTGAAAAGGCAGGTCAGAAAATACTCTCCCAAATTGAAGCAAAATATCTCATACTCAAAAGGGGCGAACTTGGGCTGAGTGTATTTGAAAGGGGAAAAATGCCATTCCACATTCCGACGATAGCCAGGCAAGTCTATGACGTCACTGGAGCAGGGGATACAGTGATTGCTTCTGCTTGCCTTGCGCTTCTCTCAGGTGCTTCGATTCTGGAAGCCGCAGTAATTGCCAATACTGCTGCTGGCATCGCGGTAGGAAAAATCGGGACGGCCACAGTTACAACCGGAGAACTCATCGAAGCTTTATCTTCCCAGAAGTAGAATTTGAAAATATTCTCAATCCTGAACTTTAGAGAATCTTACGACTGCCTCAAGTGCTGCCCTCTCGTTTCCTCCAGTATTCAAGCAAATCCCTCAAGGTCTGCTCCAGCGGTATCTTCGGCTCCCAGGATGTTTCTCTTCTTACTTTCTGATTGTTGCCAATTAGAAATGGAATATCTGTCTTCCTCAATTTTCGTGAATCAACCTTAATCCTAACACTCTCAGAAGACAAAGAACAAAGAAATTCAAGTATTTTCCGAAGAGCGACAGCTTTTCCTGAACATATGTTATATATCTGCCCTTTTTTTCCTCTTTCCATAAGAGAAACATATGCTTTGACAACATCCCTTACGTCTGTAAAATCCCTTTGGATATCGATGTTCCCTACTCTTATTACAGGCTCGGCTAATCCTTTTTCAATCCGCGCAATCTGACATGCCCAATCAGCACATGCAAAATCAGGCCCCTGGCCAGGACCTGTATGTGGAAAAGACCTTGCTATTAAGACATCAAGTTTTTCAATTTCCCAATAGAACTTGCTCAATATTTCTCCGCCAATCTTCGTTAATGCATAAGGATTTACAGCCCGGGTGTCATCTTCCTCTTTCAAAACTCTTTCTCCCGGTGATATAATCCCGTAAACGTCAGAAGAGCTGACAAAAAGAACTATCGCTTTCCGAGCATGTTTTCTTACCGCTTCGAACAGGTTAAGAGTTCCCAGGATGTTTGTCTCGAGAGTTTCTCTGCGTTCCTCCCAGGAATGCTTAACGTTAGATACAGCCGCAAGATGAAAAACCCAGTCAGGCTGGACTTTTCTTATGACCTCCGAGATCTCTTCTTCGGCTCTTATATCCAGGTGAAAAATTTTCCCTCCTCCAAGGCCTTTAAAAACTTCCGGTCTCTCGGGAAAAGAGCTGCCGTAAATAGTGTACTGAGGGAAATTCAGCCGGCAGATAAGATGGCGTCCCACAAACCCTGTAGCCCCGCTGATAAAAACTTTTAAACTCAAACCCTTTCCCTCCAGTAGTCAAGCAAATCTTGAAGTGACTTCTGAAAAGGAATCTTCGGCTTCCATCCTGTAATCTTTCTAAATTTCGTGCTGTCAGATAAAAGGATAGGTACATCAGAAGGCCTTAATCTTTCAGGGTCGATTTCTATCTTAAACTCGGCAGTGCTTAAAGAAATAAGGGTGTCTAGAACTTCTTTCATTGCATAAGTTTTTCCTGAACCGATATTATAAACGTCACCTTCCTTTCCTTTCTCGAGAGACAGCCAGTAAGCCCGCACGATATCCCTGACGTCCGTAAAATCCCTTTTTGCTTCTAGATTGCCTACATAAAGAACTGGATCCCTCTTGCCGTGTTCGATCTCAGCAATCTGCTTTGCAAAATTGGAGCAGATAAAAACCTCGCCTCTTCGAGGGCCTGTATGGTTAAATCCCCTTGTCCTCACCACTCTCAAACCATAACTCTTAAAATACTGGTATGCCAACAAGTCCTGTGCAACTTTGCTTACAGCATAAGGACTCAGAGGACGTAATGTGTTCGTTTCCTTCATTGGAACCTCATCCGAGTTGACTAATCCATATTCCTCGCTTGAACCAGCAATCTGAATCTTGGGCGAAAAGTCAAGGCTGAGGACTGCCTCGAAAAGATTGATCTGACCAACTGCATTGATAGAAAACGTCTCAGCCGGCAATCTCCAGGAGGAGGGAACAAAGCTCTGAGCCGCAAGATGAAAAATGAGGTCAGGTTTAATTCCGGCCAGACACTTTTTTAAAGAAACAAAGTCTTTCAAATCTGCCTCAGAAAGCGTTATTCTGTCCTTAATATGGATTATGTTTTCCATACGGCTTCTCCAGCGCACCATCCCGAAAACTTTAACATCAGGATGATTTTCAAGAATGTAATCAGCAAGATGGCTTCCTGCAAATCCTGTAATCCCAGTGATTAATACTCTCATTTATCCTCCTTGAAAAATGGGGATCGCTCCCGGTTCTTCAGAATCACAAGCCTCCAAGAAAATCTGTTGACTTTCCGATGTTGCCTAATCCTATAGAGATTCTGAAGTACATCTCTGGTTTTTCACGAAAATAAAATACTTTAACATCTGCAGAAAAATCAAGGCATTGATAATGGTAAATCAGAGAAAAAGCAGAATAAAGAAGCTTTTTCTCCTGAATATTAAAATCCACTTCAGCCATAGCTTCCATGGAAAGGGGGGTAATCTTTGCCCCACCAAAACAGCTTATCTGGTGACGGTCATACCATATATCCTTGTAATAGGAGTTGATGCTTTTGTACCAATTTACACTTAGAAATAAAGGATCCTCTGGCACTCCAAAGTTGGCTCCCATTCGAACGCTGGAAAGAGTCTTATAATAGGGGTTGAAGCCAGCAGAGACATCAATACTGTATTTTTCCTTGGGGTAATATCTTAAATAACTGCTTATATCTGTAAACCGCGGTATTTCATTGTTAACCAGGAAACGGCTTAAAGGGCTTTCTTCTGGAAGCAGATAATACGTTTGTGATATCCCCAGAACAAAAATTTCCTTTGTCATCTCATCCTGCTTGAGCAAAAAACGGTTTGTTAACCCGTAAGTGACTTCATGATATCGAAAATAGTAACCGCTTGGAGTAATAATCCTGTCAGAAGAAGCAACCGGGGTTTCGTAGCGATATGTCACAAAGGGCTCAATAATATGCTTCAGCCTTGGCATTTTATCAGCCCCAAAAAATATTTTATAAAAGACAGGCCCACTAAATTCAAAGTTGAGAGCATGCTTGTGGCTTAAAATCGGTTCATCAACTACTGTTTTAGTGTTGAGTGCATAGCTATTAAAATAATAATTAATATTGGAAGAAATCGAAGAATTCAGCGTAAACCAGGGAACTGCTGTAAAAGGGAATGTGAACTCAGGATTAATTGCAAAACTCTGTGAGCTTTTCTGGATGTTATTTTCATAATCAGACTCCCATCCATATTCCCATCGCGTAAAAGACGAAGAAAAAGAAAAATATAATGGGGAAAAGATCTTTATTTGGGAAGAACTGAAACCTATCTGCGGCAGATAGTATCTGATTATTGAATTATCCTGGTTCATAAAATATGTTTCAAACCTTGAAGCCCTGGCACTCATATTAAAATAAGACCAGGACCTGGATAGATATACTTGGGAACTCCTATTTGAAACGACGGCCCGCACGAAGTTGTCGTCGAACTGTCTTAAAAAATCAAAAGAACTTTGATAGTCAACATCGGCCACAAGCTTAAAGTTGAGAGGAAGAGATTGGTTATGTTTGAAGCGAAAAATATAAGCACTAGGTTGCTCTTCCTGATCGAGAGTGTTTTTAAAATTGAAATAATACAGGTTTAACTGGCCGCCTGTTCCCTCAGGAAATAGATAACGGTATTCGAGTCCTCCTCCCAAACCTTTTTCCGAGTAATAATTTAAATTTAAGGTAGCATCCATGTTTCTTCTTATCGCCCAGTAGAAGCTCTGCGAATAAGTAAGTCCCTTTATACCCGAATATCCCAATTGAGGCATCAAAAAACCGGTTGCCCTTTCCTCATTGAGAGGATATCTCATATAAGGAAAATAAAAAACCGGAACTTTCTTTATAAATAACACAGAACTCCACATTTTCATGTAATCATTTTTCTTGAAATCTGCCTTAGAACAGGAAAATTTCCATCGCGGGACAGGCTGAGTGCAAGATGTTATCCATGCTTTCTGAAAATGATAGACACTTTCACTTTTCCTTTCGAGAGATTCTGCTTCGTAAAATATGGTGGGCTGTATCATACCATGGACTTTTTTAATTTCTCCTATTGAAGAATCTAAATTAAAGCTGGCCTTTTCACCACTAATGTTCTCATTGGGCAATTGAATCACTACATTGCCTTCAGCCGTTACATCTTTAGTTTCTGTATTCAATTTAACGCTGTCGGCAAATAATTTAACGCTCTTGTAATAAATCTCAACATTGCCTGTCGCAATAATCCACTCTTTAAGCCTCTCTTTATAATGTGCTATTAATTTAATTTCTCCAGAAATAGAATCCTCCTGGCTAAACGAAAAATTTCCCCAGATCAAAATACAAATTAACACACAAACTGGAGTTATTTTTCTTTTCATCACGAGGCCTTTTCCAGCATTTTCCAATTATATCTCATTTTAAACGGCCAAAGGAAGCACTGCAATTTCATATTAAGTCCATATTGATGACAGTAAGGAGGCAATAGTTTCTAATCCCTGCCTATCCGTCTGGTCAAAATCACCCGGCTTCTCACTGTCCACATCAAGGAGTGCTCTTAAAGCCCCATTTTTATCAAATACAGGGACAACGATTTCCGATTTAGATCGGCTGTCACAGGCCACATGACCGGGGAACTGACGTACATTAGGCACAATGATTGTGCTTTTCTTCGAGGCGGCAGCAGCACAGACCCCTTTATCCAGCCCCAACTTTGCACAGGCCGGCGGCCCCTGAAAAGGGCCTAATACAAGACAGTCTTCAAGGAAAAAGTAGAAGCCAACCCAGAAAAAGTTAGTACACTTCTCCTTAAGAATTGCTGCTGTATTAGCGAGTGTAGACACAGTATCCACATGGTGTTTAACCTTGGAGCGCACCTGGCTCGCTGCCCATTTATACCTATCTTCTTTACGGCTCATACAATACTTATACTTAATACAAGATTCAAATTCAAGACAAAACAAAATATGTATCTCTGCCTGCAAACATAACGAGTGCTTATTATGTTACTTCCTTAAACAATTTGATTTATACTCAATTGAATGTTTAAATATTGCAGGAGACAATATGGAAAAAAAGTCTAATATTGAATGGAAAATTACCTTGTTTTTACCCCAACTCACAAACGAAAAAAACGAAAATGAGCTTGCACGATTGAAAACATCATGGAAATAGAATATTCGATTCAGACTATAAGGGAATTAACAGAGACTTTCCAGGAACAGAAAATCCTGCGCCCCATGCGCATCCAGCGATATGAACCAGGGACACAGTTCTCTTATGAAGTCAAAGGAATCGTTCCCGCAAACACAGGACATTTAAAATTAGAAGTAGAAAAATTTATAGGCGGGGGCTATGCAGGCCAGGTTTACAAGGCAAAAATCCTGAGTATTGAATCTGCTGACGGCCAGCTTGAAGGCATTCATCCGGGCCATACCTATGCTATGAAAATTCTCATTCCTCCGACTGGGTTCTCAAAATTATACCGAAACGTGATTTATGCCCTTGGCTTTCAGGGCCCATTTTCCCTCCAGGTCAATCCTGACGCTGCCCGTGCAGGTGCTCTTTGGCAGAAACTTATCCGGCAGGGAGCGAAAACATACTTTGGTTCAGAAAAGGTTGTAGTCAATATTCTGGCAACCTTCATTGACCCTGTTCTCGGGAGCTGTGGAGAAATCAGCGAGTGGATCGACGGCCGCGTGTGGCATCTCGAGGTAGACGACAACCTGGATGCCAGGCGGAAATGGAAAGCAGGAGATTCCGGGGAAGGGGCTGGTTCCCCAGAGTACCGCTCAAAACGGATTTTTATGGCCCAGCTTGTTGATTTGTTACATGAAATGGGCGCTGTAGAACTGGCCCGCCAGTATGAATGGTGGACACTCAAAAGCCAGCCTAATGTACTTAAGCAAACTGAGAGCGATCCTGCTCCTGAAGCTGGGCTAGTGGCAGTGGATTTCCGTGCCGGCCTTGCCATTCTTCCTTTTCTTCCTATGTGCCCTGCTGACTTTAAACTCATCTTCAAAGGCATCGGCCGGGGCAGTTTAGTTCAGTTTGACCGCGGAAGCATAGACAAACTGCAGAATTTTGTGAATAACAATCCAGAAACTTTTACAGGAATGCAAGATGCCATGGAGGAGCTTAAAGAGGCAGACAAGTCTTACCGCAGCTCACTACCCGATATCACACATCATCATTTTAAACTGATCTACAGCAGGAAACTGTGGGCATCCATCATGGACAGCAGTATAAAAAGCTGGAAGATCCGGAACATAATCGATAAAAAAACCTTAAACAGATTAGTTCATAATAAGTTTCTAACCCTGATCTTCTACTTCCTCGGTCTTATTCCAATTCTTGGATATTTTGTGCGCAGGCTGTGGGGGAAAGAAAATTACAGACATCACTTAGCACGCTTGTTTACCAGCCTCGACTATTTCCGGCGCGCCGGAAGAAGCCGCATTGCTGAGATTCTAATCCGCTGGCACAGGACAGGACGTGTCGATGCCAAACGGGCAAAAAAGCTGGCCGGACATCCTGCGAGATTTCTTGGACACCTGCCGCTTTCAATATTACCTGCAAAGATGCACCGATTTTTTTCAGACCGCCGCTTTGCATTACAGTCACTTGATTACATATTTGCAAGACCTTTACGGCTCTATTTCAAAGCCCATGCCCGAGAACGATGGCTGCGTGAATTGGTCTCTACAGGACATAACAACGGAATCCTGAGCACTGAAGAGGCAGCAAGAATCAATTCCCAGATAAAGGAGCCTTTTATCCAGAAATACCTTAAAAGCCTAGCTGTTCATATCTGCACAGTACCTATAACACAAATAGTCTCAATTATCGTTGCCTTTACTTATGTAAATCTGCACCCGGAACTCTCGTGGCAGGCGGCTTCTGTACACGCAGGCATTATTCTGGGTCTTTTTCAAGTTATTCCGATATCGCCCGGCTCGCTTGTTCGAGGTTTTTATGTGTCTTTTCTTGTTTTACACGAACGCAATTTCAAAGATTACAACATCGCATTTTATTTAAGTTTCCTCAAATATATCGGTTATCTTGCTTTTCCGATACAGATGGCATACCGCTATCCAGACCTCGCCCGATTCATGGCTGGACATTGGGCAACCGGAGCCGCACATATCGTGCCTGTCTTTGGGGAGAGAGGGGCTCTTCTGGAACATACCTTCTTTGACTTATTCTACAATTATCCCCTGACTATAGGCCGGCGCATCCGCCAACGCAGCAAGCTTCGATCCGGCCTAAAACCTAGAACCTGGCACTTACCTCTCTGTGTGCTTACAGGAACTGTATTTCTAGCTTTAACCGAAGTAGTATACCTTCAATGTACAGGTCATCTACCCAAATTCGGCAATATCTGGTGGATTGCTCTCTGGTTCCCTATTTTCACGGCTGCTGGGACTTCTGTATGGGCAGGAGGTGCTGCCTTCTCAAAACGAATGACAATGGGGGCAATCAGCGGAGCCCTAACAGGTCTCTTTCATGCCGTAGTAAGCACAGTGCTGTTGATTGTATTCACAGGAGAAGGTGAGCTGCTTACAGCCCTTCTGGGCAATACTGCAGTCACAGCTCTATGGAGAGTCTTTTTATTCACATTTGCTGCCTTGATCGGGACGTTCATAACTGAAACAAGGCGCCTGAAGACAACGTAGTAAACCACTCCTGAATAATTAGCCCTGATCGGCTTATCACAATAATCAGGACTTAGATAGAACATCTGAGAGTGGATGAATTTGAGGAGATGGCGTTAAAAAATCTGAGTGGAGCACAGCCATACTCTCAAATTCATCTTTTCCTCTTCTTCTTATCTGTCAGATTTCTTCAATCCGAGATCCTTGAGCTGCTTTGGATCAACCTCTGAAGGAGAATTTGTGAGCAGACACAACGAGCTCGTTGTCTTGGGAAAAGGAATGACGTCGCGGATAGAATCCTGGCCTGCAAGTAACATGACAATACGATCCACTCCAAGAGCAATTCCACCGTGAGGAGGTGTCCCATAAGAAAGAGCTTCCAGGAAAAACCCGAATTTTTCCTGGACCTCCCTTTCATCTAGGCCGAGAGTCCTGAACACCTTTTCTTGAAGGTCAAAGTTATGAATGCGGATCGATCCCCCTCCTATTTCTATCCCATTAAGAATAAGGTCATATGATTTCGCTCTCACACGAAGAGGTTCTTTCTCCAATAACTCCGTATCCTTCTCCCAAGGAGAAGTGAAAGGATGATGCATTGAGACAAGACGATTTTCATCTTCGCTCCATTCAAAAAGCGGGAAGTCTGTCACCCATGCGAACTTAAATAATTCTGGTTCTTTGTACTGCTCAGAAATAAGAGACCGGCGGATTTCCCCCAATATCTTTAATACGGTCTTTTTCTTATCAGCAATCAGCAAAACTAAATCTTCCTTTCCCACATTCATTTTTTGCCAGATCAAATCGATATCTTTTTCTGCCATTCTCAAGGAAGACTTAAACCCTTCTGGCTTTTTTATCCAGATAATACCTTTTCCTCCAGGGACTTTTGCATTCTGATTGAGCTTTTCAAGCCGGCTTCTGGAAAAACTTTCTCCTTTTTCCACGGCTATTCCCATTAATACACCGCCTGCAGAGAGCGAGCTTTTTATAACATCTGAATCGACTCTGGCAGCAATTTCCGTTAAGTCCTCTATCTTCATCCCAGAACGCAGATCAGGCTTGTCAGTCCCGTATGCTTCCATACTCTCTTTATAGGTGAGTCTGGCAAATGGCACATCAACCTTTATACCGATAATTTTAAAAACCGAAGCCATCATGGCTTCTACTATTTGAAAAATCTCTTCCCTGTCTATGAAACTCATTTCCAGGTCGATCTGAGTAAACTCGGGCTGGCGGTCTGCTCTTAAATCTTCATCCCGGAAACAGCGCACAATTTGGAAATAACGGTCAAGCCCCGAAATCATAAGGATCTGCTTAAAAATCTGGGGAGATTGAGGCAAAGCAAAAAACTTCCCCTTATACACCCGGCTAGGCACAAGGTAATCCCTGGCTCCTTCTGGAGTCGATTTAGTAAGAAATGGAGTCTCAACCTCGTAAAAACCTTCGCTGCTCAGGAAATTGCGGATGCAGAGTACTGCCTGATGCCTCAGCTTTATACTGCGCTGCATGGAGGGTCTTCTCAAATCCAGGTATCTGTACTTAAAACGGAGCTCTTCAGTCGCATTAGGAGGGTCAGAAATCACAAAAGGAGGGACTCTAGACACGCTCAGAACTTTAAGCTCTTTTGCCTCAACTTCTATCTCTCCTGTTGGAAGATTGGGATTTATGGAACACTCCTCCCGCTTCCTCACAACTCCCTTTATTCCAATCACATATTCCATCCTGATTGTCTTTGCTTTCTCCAAAAGCCCTGTGTTCTCAGAAGTCACAACAATCTGGGCCAACCCCTCTCTATCCCTAAGGTCGAGAAAAACTAAATTCCCTATGTCTCTCTGTCTGTTGACCCAACCGAGAAGGGTCACTTCCCTGCCGGCATCTTTCCTTCGCAGAGCACCACAATAGACTGTTCGCCTCCAATCTGACAATGTGTCGCACCCCATTTGTTCTATCCTTTTACTAAGCTAAAAGAATGCTAGGCATTTCTTCCTTAGTAATCTCTTCCTGTAAGCCAGTAGCCATATTTTTAAGCTGATAACGGCCTTTTTTCACTTCTTCCTCTCCCACAATCAAGACCCATTTTGCTCCCAGCTTATTGGCACGGCTTATTTGATTCTTAAGGCTCCGCTCTTTGTACTCAATAAGGCATTCTATCCCCTTCTGCCTCAAGAATCTGGCTAATTCCATTCCCGCTTTTTTTGCCCTATCACCCATGTGGGCTAAATAAAGGAAATCCTCCTTCTTTTCTTCGAAAGGGACAACCGAAATAAATCTTTCCAGTCCCATGGCAAAACCGATGCCACATATTTCTGGACCCCCAAATGCTTTCATCATATCATCATATCTGCCTCCGCCAAGAACAGCATCCTGGGCCCCTAATTTCGATGAAACAAATTCAAATGCAGTTTTTGTGTAATAATCCAGCCCGCGAACCAGGCGGGGCTCTACAGTATATTTTATTCCGTAAAGATCCAGGCAGGAACAAAACCTGCTGAAATGTTCCTCACACTCCGGACAGAGATAATCAATGATATTAGGAAAGCTGCGTGAAATTTCATTACAGAGTTCAACTTTGCAGTCAAAAATTCTTAAAGGATTTGTTACAACTTTCCTCTGACAGTCCGCACAAAGCTGGCCTATGTATTCACCAGCCTTCCGTCTTAATTCTTCAAGATAGGGAGGCCGACAGTTCCTGCAGCCAACGGAATTTACCAGGATTTCCACGTCAACAACATTTAACTCTTTAAAGAGACGAGCTGCCATCTCTACTATTTCAGCATCAATAGCCGGATCCTTCTCACCGAAAACTTCAATGTCTATCTGATGAAACTGGCGGTAACGCCCTTTTTGAGGTTTATCATACCGGAACATAGGGCCCATGAAATAAAACCTCTGTGGTTGAGGTTGAAGATACAACCTGTTTTCAATGATGGCACGCACTACCGAAGGGGTATACTCCGGCCGCAGCGTCAGAGAACGTCCCCCTTTATCAGTAAAAGTATACATTTCCTTGATAACAATATCCGTTGTCTGTCCAGTACCTTTCTCGAAAAGTTCTGTAGCTTCAAATATGGGTGTCCGTATTTCCCGATAACCATAGACTTCAAAAATTCGCTTGGCAACTGATTCCACTTTTTGCCACTTCCTCGCTTCTTGAGGAAGGATGTCTTTCGTACCCTTTATGGCAAAAATTTTCTTATTCTTTGTCTTTGGTGTCATTTCTCGACGAAAACTCCTATCTTCCTGAATTTTTGGTATCTATCTTCCAGCATGTTTTCTATTGACTTCTGCTTTATTTTTTTCATAGACATGTTTATCTGTTCATCTACATTCTTGAATACCTGTTTATAATCTATATGTGCACCTCCCGGAGGTTCCGGGATAATCTTGTCAACAATTCCCAGCTCCAGCAAATCTTTGGCCAAAAACTTCAAGTTTTCTGCAGCCTGATTAACAGCACTCTGGTCTTTCCAGAGGATTGCCGCACATCCTTCAGGAGAAATAACAGAGTAAAATGAATACTCCAAAATCAAAAGTACATCGCCAACACCGATACCCAAAGCCCCACCGCTTCCTCCTTCCCCAATAACTACATTAACCACAGGAACCCTAAGCTTTGAAATCTCCTTTAAATTATATGCAATCGCCTCAGCCTGGCCTTTTTCCTCAGCATGGATTCCAGGATAAGCCCCTGGTGTATCGATCAGTGTAATAACAGGAAACCCGAATTTTTCAGCAAGTCTCATAATCCTCAGTGCTTTACGATAGCCTTCAGGATTAGGCTGACCAAAATTTCTGGCAATTCTTAATCGGGTTGTCCTGCCCTTTTGATGGCCGATGAAAGCTGCTGTCTGGCCTTTATAACAGCCAAAGCCTGCTATTATCGCAGGGTCGTCTCCAGAACGGCGGTCCCCGTGGAATTCCATAAAATCTTCAGTCAGATATTCTATATAATCCAGTGTATACGGTCTTTTAGGATGCCGTGCAATCTGGACAATGTTGAACGGTGTCAGCTGCGGTTTGATCTCAGCCCACTGCTGTTCGATTTTCTTTCTTAACAGTTTAACCTTTTCTCCCCATCCAGCTTCCTCTTTTTCTTCGAGATCGTCTATCTTCTCCTTTAAAAGGATAATGTTTTTTTCTAACTGATAAAAATCTTTTCTTGCAGCCATTGTTTTTCTTAACAAATTATCGATTTTACTCGTCTATTCTATAGATTTGCCTGAATCAATGTCAAGATAAGTATTCCATCCTTTTTTAGCATTAAGATACTGCAGTTAAGATGCATTCCGGTTAGATTTTTCGTGCCTGGACATATCTTTTGCAATAGAAAAAATCCACTGTAAGTTATAAAAGTCAACCGATTTGTACTTATTTATAACCTGAAGTTAAATATAGTGTTTTGATTTGATCTAAAACTTTGTCCCGATTTGGAAACCTCTTTCTACGGCTGCCTTGACAATTTACTTGTCCAGGGCAATATCTTGTCTATAATCGATTTCAATCCTCGCATTTTTCTTGTTTGTCAACAAATCTACAACTTTGAGAAATGTTTTATTTTTTCTCTTCCACATCCGGTTTAATTTTCGTGCATAGTGAGCAATGGCCAGGTCAAACCATCTTAACTTAAAAAACTTTTTTACCGTCTCTCTCCAGGAATAAAATTTTTTGTGGCTGAAAATTTGAGCCCACTGCAAACGAAAAAGGGAAAGGCGTGAAGGCCAAAAAACAACATGATGGGCATCATATAATGCCCAATCATTAAATAAAATTCTGTTTTCAGCTTTCATCCTGTTATAAAATTCAGACCCTGGCAAAGGTGTTAAAATAAGGAATTGTGTGGATGTTAATTTCATTCTTATGGAAAATCTCACTGTCTTTTTAATTGTTTTCCAATCATCTTCGTCAAAACCGTATACAAACATTCCATGAATATGGATCCGATGGCGCCTGATTACCTTTATCGCCTGAGTTATTTCCTTGACTGTCTGTTTTTTCTTCATCTCTTTTAAACTTCGAGGGTTTACCGATTCAAATCCAATATACAGGGTATGGCAGCCTGCCTTTTTCATGAGCCTGATTACTTCTTCATCTCTGGCTGCATCTACTCTCACTTGAGTCGACCACTTGAATTCAAATTTTTCTTGTATCATAGCCTTCAACAATTCTTTTGTGTGCTTGGGGTTAGCCGCAAAATTATCATCGTAAAAAAATATAATATTTTTCTTATCATTGTACTGGCGTAGTTCTTCGATAACACTTTGTACCGAACGAAACCTGTATTTCCTCCCGAACATCCCAGTCACAGAACAGAAAGAACAGTTATACGGACAGCCCCTGGAAGTCTGGATTGGAATAGTCCTGTGGCCGGCAACATGTTTATCTGCTTCTTTAAACTTCGAAAAATCAGGGAATGGAATTTGATCTAAATCATCCAGAAATGGTTCGAGAGGATTATGTGCAACTCCCCCATTTATCTTGTAGGACAAACTCGGGACAGAAGAATAATCATCAGTCCCTTTTTCCCATGCATCAATAAACGCCATGAGAGGCTTTTCTCCCTCTCCACGCACAACATAGTCAGCATGCTCAAGTGCCTCCTCGGTCAAAAATGTGACATGCGGGCCTCCCATGATAACCGGAATCCCCATCTGCCTGATTTTATCTGCTATCATGTATGCCCTCGGTGCAGTTGAAGTAATCGTCGAGATGCCTACAATATCCGCAGATTTAACGTCATCAAAATCTATCTTTCTTACTTCCTCATAGATCACTTCAACATCCCATCCTCGCTGTTTCATTAAAGTTCCCAAAATATAGCTTCCTAATCTGGGCAGCGGAAACTGTGAAAATATATGTAAATTGGGAGCTTTTGGTTCAATAAAAATCATCTTACTCATTTTTTTCTCCTTATCAAATCACTGCGCTTCTTATTCTGATTTTTGAGACTCATTACTTCTTTTTTCTTCTTTTTTAATAAATCCTCCCATCGTTCCATTCCTTCTTTCAAGAGCCTTATTTTACTAAAAAGAGCCTGAATCCCCTGAAGCATTTCATTAAATTTTACTTCGTTTTCCTTCTTGGAGTATATTGACAGGTTAGTCCTGATTTCCAGAAAATCTCTGAATAAATCCGAAATAGTTTTTATCTCTTCAAGTGAATATCCGAAAAGCTGGAGGTCTTTAATGAGATTACACAAATAGATGTATATTTCCGAATACAGTCTAAAACCTCCCTCGCTTCTCATGTCAGGTTCTATGATGCCTTTAGTTTCCCAGTGTTTAATCGCACGAGGGCTAACACCAACACGTTCCGCAAGGCCTCCAACGGTCAGGAACTCATTCGACTTTGCCTGAGTTCTGCTTGTTTTTTCTATCTGGGGCATCCCGACTTTTCTTATGATCTTATTTATATCACCCAATTCATACCCTATATCCAGCAGCTTCTTGATATGAAGAACCTTTTCAAATGTATGTTCCTTGTAGAAAGGAATTTTACCATTTGTCATACCATCCGGCTTTAACAGTTTTATCTTTTCCCACTCACTAAGAGTTTTTTCTGTTATCTTTGCCTTAACTATAAGCTCATCCTTTGAATATACGACTTTTTTCATCTTATCTCTCTACGCATACTTTCATATTACAAATGACAGTGTACGCATGATTGTATATTGTTCTCCCTCCAATGTCAAGAGTTTTTGATTGTATTTCTAAAGATTGTCTTGAATCACTCTCAAGTTTTGGAATGGGATATGAAGGCTTTTCAGATTCCCGTTACCATCTGTTTCAATGTTAATTTGTGTGCCGTTTATTTGCATGATAAGGAAACAGAAATCATCTTCTTTAGGCTCAAGAGTAAACGGAGTCTCAAGCTGTGGAATAATATAGGCAGACAGATCAACTTTTTCTTTAAGGGTGCATCGGAATTTTTTAGTCAGGACCATATATGGAGAAAAAATCGGGTTTGGCAAAAGAAAAGCATTGCGCTTGACATTTACAGAACTCTTTTGTTCCTGGCCTGCAACAAGAATCCTGTTCTCTACATACCCCTCTATAATGGAGCTCGACACTTCCTGTATTACCCCATTTACTGAGCCCTTTAAAACAAATTTGGCAGGGATAAAACTTTCATCCAGACGAATTGTAAGGTGTTCAATCTCCATGGCAACCGGTTTTGTCATCCGGCCTTTTACAGTGAGAATATAACCTAACTCATCTGACTGCCATGTATATTCCTCGTAGCCGACTTTTTCATCCATAAAAAAAATGGAAATCGTCCCGCTCTCAATTTTTTCTTTAAAGGGTGCAGAATAAACAAAGAAGAACAGAGAAAATAAAACAATAACAATAATCAAGAGCAATATCTTCTTGCACATCCTTCTTTCCAGACTGTTATACACAGAAGCTGAATAAAATTTCCATCCCTCTTCTCTAGGTTTTTTTGGCCTCATTTTACTCATCGTTCCTCAAATTTTGCCACCAGATGCTTTCTATGACTACTGCTCCTTCAAATTATGGCCTGTAAATCATGCAACAGATACATAAAGAATAACTGAAATCATTTGCAAAATCCATATCAAATTTGCAGGATACATCCTGTTCGGCTAAAATACTGCTATGATTATATCCGGCATTTCAACATTCGGCTTCCTCTTTATAGGTGTGGCTATAATGATTATAGGAACTCCTGTAATGGCAATAATCCATATCATAGACCGGTCGGGAAAAACGGCCCATTATATGATTAAATGGTACTTTACAATGTTATCTCTTATTCTCGGGATAAGAATCTCCATTGAAGGAAAGGAACATCTTAACCGCAAAAAGTCATATCTAATAATATCCAATCACAAAAGTTCTGTCGACATAATTATTCTCGCACGGATACTTCCTACCCATTTTAAATTTCTTGCATCCAGTTTCTTATTCTCATTTCCGTTCTTCGGGTGGTGCATGTCAATGGCAGGATATCTACCGATAAACCGTTCCAACGCAGAGGAAGCATACAAATCACTGGATAAAAGCATCGATGTCCTCAAACAAGAAAAAGCCAGCATCCTGATTTTTCCTGAAGGGACTCGTTATGCAAAACCCGAAATCGGGCGTTTTAAAAAGGGTTTTCTGCATATTGCAACCAACGCACAAAAACCCATCCTGCCAATAGTCATTGACGGTACTGCAGAAATAAAAAGAAAGGACAATTTTTGGTACCATTCCGGACGAGTAAAAATCACCATTCTTCCCCCGTTAGCTACAAAAGAATTTAAAAGAGATGACTGGAACGAGCTGCGCGAAAAAATAGAATGCCGGGTCCGGAAGGAATACAACAGAATTCACAAAACTCGCATTGCTCAACTGGAGGGTAAGAGCCAAGCTTAAGCTCCAGTCATTTTCTATTATCTAACTATAAGGTTGAGTTTATCTGGAATTACTTCTGCACCGATGCTGTTTTGCTCTGTATAAAACATTTCCCCTTCTGTATGAAAGGCTATCGGGAGCTCACTTTTAACAACTACTTTCCGTGTTTGTTGATAATGGACAAGCGGGTGGCGAAGGTGAGTGGCGCTTTTAACCATTTGTAACAGCTTCAGGCGGGTCATGGGCGGACAATCCTCAATAAACATTACATCCATTTTACCATCATTCATATCAGCCTCCGGACAAGTCATATAACCTCCGCCCGAGATTTTATTATTACCAAGATTAAGCATCATTGCTTTCCCTTTAAATTCCTTTCCTTCATCCATTTCTACTGTTATCTCAAACCCTTTATGCCGAAAAATCGCAACAATAATGGCATAAAAATAAAGCGCCGACCCCTTTAGTATTTTATTTTTAAGGTGCACCTCGCTCATTGTAATATCAAAGCCGAATCCCACGAGGCTCACAGCATAGCGATTTCCGATTTTTATAACATCCCGTTTCTCAACCCTGCCCTGTTTAATGGTTTTTACTGCTTCATGCAAAGACCGAGGGATGCTGTTCCCTGTAGCATAATCATTGCCTGTTCCGTTAGGGATTATCCCAAAGTTAATCTTCGGATTAGTTGTCAATATTGCATCAGCAATATTACTTATGGTGCTGTCACCGCCAGAAGCAACAATTGTTTTAAATCCATCTTCGACCGCATCCTTAGCGATGATATATTCATCCATCGGGTTATCTGTAATCGCATATATGAAGTCGAGCCCTTCTTTCTTAAGGATTTTAATCTCGCGTGGAATCAACCTCCGGTGCCGGTCCCGGTTCGAATGGGGATTGCAAATGACAAATATACGGCTGTCATTACCTATGCCTGTCTCCAGCCTTTTGTTTAAAGGTTTCCATATGAAAGGAATGGCGCTCACCTCCTCAATAAAAATCCCGATACTCGTATCATAATACTTTTGCAATTGCAAGATATAAAGCAAATCTTCACGAGTAAGGTGCTATGAATCCTGGGATAGTCCCATCCTCTGGCGTGCAGCTTCATAAAGGAAAACAGACGCCGCAGCAGCAACATTAAGAGAAGTCAATTTCCCAAGAAGCGGTATTGAGAGAATTTTGTCACAACTTCTTCTGATAATGGGCCGAAGACCTCTGCCTTCCGAGCCCAAAACCAGCCCGAGAGGAACTGTATAATCAAATTCATACCAGTACTGCCTGCTTCCACTTTCTGCCCCAACTATCCAAATCCCCTTTTTTTTCAAATCATCTATAGCACGCGCTAAATTAGTGACCTTTGCAACTTTGATATGTTCAAGCGCTCCTGCTGAAACAGAAGAAACAACATGTGTTAACCCTGCAGACCTCCTTTCGGGCAGTATGATTCCGTCCACTCCTGCTCCTTCAGCAGTCCGGATAATTGCACCTAAATTCTGAGGGTCTTCGACTCCATCCAGTAAAACAAGAAAAGGAAGCCTCGAACCTTCTAAGATGGATCCCAAGGAGGAAAACTCTTTTGGAGATAATAAAGCAACTGCCCCCTGATGATTTTTATCCAGCACCTCGAGCTTTTTTCTCGGTACAAAAAAAAGAGGAATTTTCCTATCTCTGGCGAAATTAATGATTTCTTGAATCTTACCTTTTCCCGTCCCGTTTTGAACGAATATTTTATTCACACGGCATGGAGAAGATTTCAAAGCCTCCAATATGGGGTTGAGACGACTGATTATTTCTCTAGACATTGTCTTACGGAAAAATAGCCTCAAGATAGTCATGTTCTGAATCATACTGTTCAGGACTAGCCTTTTCTATCTCGGTTTTTATGCTGTTTCTTACTCCATTCAAATCCAATTCTAATGGCGACACCATTTCTTTTAAATTTTCTATTTTATACTCAATCAACCAAGAAAAATATTCTGGCTTTGGTAATTTCTTATTACTATGACTACTTCTAGACATTTTTATTCTAAAAATATTATATTATCGATATTTTCCCTCATCCATCTCTCTAAATGAGGCGCTAATTCAGTCTTCTGTCTTTTTCAGTCTTAGGGAAGCCAGAAGGCCTTTAGAACAACTCTATTTTCCAACGGTTTTTATTAGTTCTTTAAAGGATAAATGTCATTTATCCAATTCCCTATCTGTGTGCCACCAACTAAGTCAACTAATATTTTTCTTTCCTTTATAATGGGGACAGACACTTTCTCTTTTTTTATAAGTAGATCTTTATAAACAATTACATGAGGGACACCAGGAATTTCTGTTTTGTTTAAATAATTTAATGCTAATTCATTATTATAAAACTTGCCAATTGAAATTTCGTCCCAATACCCATATTTCTTTATAAATCTTAATCCTTCTTCGATATTTCTATCCATACAAACCATAACATATTTAATATTAGAATCTTTATATTTTTTGGAGAACTCTGTTTTAATCTTTTTAATTTTTTCAATATTTTCTGGTACATTACAAAATCCACAACTTGTTGCACCGAAATAATAAACCACAAATGTTTCTATACTTTTATCTTGCGTAAACCCAAGACTTGCGTAAATTGTGAACAATAGAAAAAAACCAACTAATATTGAGATTGCTCTTTTCATTTTTCCTCCCTTCTAAATCTTGTCTTTTCATTTTACCTCTTTCACTTTGTCTCTGTGAGAAAAACCGTTAATACAATCCGTCTCTCTAAATGAGGCGCAATTTTCAGCTATGCTGTTGTTTTTCAGAATCGGGAAGCCGAGGTCTTGAGGTCTTTGACTTCCAGTCGCCTCAATTTTCCTTCTTATTTAAGTAAGTTCTGATATTTTGGCTTTTAATTCATCAATATTTTCTTTCTGAAGAGAATCATCAATTTCATCATTCTGAAGAAAATAAAGAGCTTCTTGATATTTGTCCAATGCCTTAGATTTCTGACCCTTAAATTCTGCTTTTTTTGCCTCTTCAATATATTCATTTAACTGGGTCTTGTGAATAAATGTTTTTATTTCTTTCTCTTTTTTCTCTATCACAGTGATTTTGTCTTCTTCTTGAATTTCTCTCCTTCTTTCATTGATTTTAACAAGAGCTTTATTTGCTTCATTCATTTTTGTTCTGGGAGTCAATCCAAGTTTGGCTTTGTTCATTATCTTATCAATCTCTTCATTTATGTCCTCAAAAATAAGCTCACTTCTAATTCTAAGATAAGCTTTTTCAACCTCTGATGGCGGTAGTTCTAATGTTGTTATATTTTTATCCTCATACTTTTTCAATGCCTGGACATGTTCCAAAAGAGTATCAATTCGACCAATCCTTGTATTAAAGTTTTTTGACTTTTCGATTAGCTTCTGGCTGTCTTGAATTATTCTTATTCTCTGTTGCAAATCAAAATAAATTTTTCCTTGGCAATTCCGACAAAGCTTATTTTTATCAACAGAAAGAAATAAACTTTTTCCCCCGCACCAAATACATTGTGCCATTTAAATCCTCCTTTTTTATATCTTGTTTGATTCTATTTAAACAAGAGAAGCCAGGGCTTAAGGGTCTCTGGCTTCCACTTGCCTCAAATATTCACATATCTTTTTAGGGTTTATTTATATATCCCATAGCAAAATAAAATGTGTAAATTATTACTTGCGTCTATAAATATCCCCGCTCTTAGTAAATCTTCAAAGCTAAAATCCCCATTTTTTATCTCTTTATATGTAACCTTGTTTCCCTTTTTTTCGGTAAATACAAATTTTTTCCAACACTTCTTTTTTATTTCTATATCTATTGGTTGCATTTTTAAATATCTGATTTGTGAATCAATTAATTCGGGGTCATCCCCTTCAATCTGCATTTTTACGACATAAATAGCATCAACTATTTTAATTCTACGATTGCTAAAATCATTGTAAAAACCACTTATTCCATCCATAATTTGACCAACAGTAATTTTAACAAGAGCTATTTCATTTAGACTTTTATTATAAATTGCTTTATCTCTTTCGCTTTTAAGCTTATTCTCAAAAATATAAAATTCATCCCGTACAATCATTGCTCCAGCAATAAATCCACCAACATAACCTATCTTCCATGAATCAGATCCAGCTATCCAATCAGTTCCATCCTCCTCTAATACAGTTTTCTTTTCAGCATTGGCTTCTGAAATAAAAATAATAGAAAAGATTAAAATACAAAAAATTAAAAATTTTTTTAATTCCATTTACCCCTCCCTTTTTATAAACTCATTTACAATTGTTATCACTTTCTCCGACAGAGATCAATAAATATTATTTCTTCTTTTTCCTATCCTTGTGATCACATAGAGGAAAGCAGACATTATATGCTGAATACTACTTTTTCTCAGAGTTTATACTGATAGTTTTCCAGCTAGGCTGTCATATCAATCCCGGGAAGTCAAGCAGGCTTGGCTTCCACTCGCCCCCGCAGAACTTCAAAAATGCTCTTTGATAAATATTATGAAAAATGCCTTTTTTGTCCTTTCAAGATTCTAGGTTGCTTCAGTATCCACTCTATCATCTTCAAATAACCTTCTTTGTAAATCCTCTTCCTCTTCTTCTTTTTTTGCTCGATGTTTAGAAAAATAATCTACCAAATCTTTATCTCTACGTAATCTCAACTCACGGAAAAATATCGTGTAATTATCTTCACTATCTTTTGAGGCAAAACCTAGTTTAATTAAAATCTCAAGAGCTTCTTTTACCCAAGAACCTTTTGGATACTCAATCTCCCTTTCATCATTTCTGTCTATATTACAACTTCTCTGAAGAGCAATCGACCCATAACTCTTCTGTAATTCATTAGTTATAGTCTGTATATCAGTTTCTATTAGATAACAGTTCAATTGCTTATTAAACTCAACCTCTCTTTTCCAGGGAGTTAAAATATCCTGCCAAATGATACTCAATAAATATTCAGGTTCAGGTTTGCTGTCGTAGAATTTTATATTCCCGTAGGAAAATTTAACCGCTTCAATAGGGAGATTTACGCCAATTTCTAGTCTGTTAGAGAGATTACAGTTATACATATTGTTAGCTTCCCAACAAGTTCGGAAAAGAATATATTCTTGCCTTTGTCTAGATAAAACAAATTCGATTCCCCACACACTATCACTAGACTCGTAATCGCCATTTTCTATTAGGACATCCCTATATTTTTTAAAGCTTACACTCCTAGACATATGCAGTAATAAAATCACGTTATGATTGTTTATATGCTCATCTTGTTTCCACCATCCTGTTAAATCATCATCATATTTTTTTATTTGGTTTAAAATTCCACCCCAGTGATTTTCATCAGCAGGCAAGCTAATCTTTGCCTCAACAATAAATCCCAAATCATCTAAAATCTGAATTACAGTATCTGGTGTTATATCTTGATTTGGAGAGATGACATTTGAAGCACTTGTTGTCATTCTCCTTCCAAATGAATAATAACTATTTGGTCTTCTCTGATTGCCTTCCCAAGTCGTTAGAGATATGAAGCACAATAATGCATTGATAGTATTTTCATAATCATCATTTCTGTCTTTTATTTCTCTTATAGAAATTCTATTCATCTAATTGATACTCTTTTATTTGTCATCTAATTGATACTCTTTTATTTGCCCTTCTTCAAATTTATCAAAAATATAAGATACAAGCCTCTCCAATCCCTCAACAGAAGTTTTAATCTGAGGAATTATTAAAATTCTATTTAAACTTAGAACCCAAATATCAAAGGAAGAACCGTCCTTATAATCTGCTACACTGACATGAAAATAAGGATTAGTATGAAATACAGCCTTTGTGGAGTTTGGATACTTCCTTAGTATTGTTGAGAAGGCACTCAGATTTTCCTTGTCTTTAAAAATGTCAATATCATATTCAATACTTAAGGGTGACGAAGGAACATAATTTCTCTCTTTAAGACCTTTGTTCTGAAACAGATGTATTCTTTTTCTATGGAAACTTTCTAAGTCAGCCAACAAATTAGAAGTGATATCAAGATACAAATGATTGAAGTAAATGTGACCATACTTTGTAATAGTACAACTAGCCATTGGTACAACCTTCGACTCCTCATCTTTACTAAAAAAATAAAATCTTACCTTCTTAAACCACTGTCCTCTTTCTGTAGCTTCATCAAAAACTTGTTTTAATGATTTACTAGTCCATTTTCTATCGGAATCATACACAGGATAATATTCTCGTTCCCATTTACTCTCTCTTTTCTCCTTAATTGATAATTCTTTGACCACTAAATCATATTTTCTGATTAATCTCTGTTCTAACAAAAATAATGCATCTTTAAGCTCGCTTTGTTTCCAATATAGGAGAACCAAATCTGGATATCGTCTCCTTACAATCCTTTCAATTAACGTATTCCATATAAACGGATAAGTGATAGAGTTTAAAGAAAATAAATTCTCAACCTGAGTCTCTTTGATAAAAAAAGCACAGCTATATGAACTACTATTTTTAGTAAATTCAAATCTGAATCCACCTATATCCGCATTTAATAACTTTAAATTTCTTTTATAGTCGCATAACTCTACAAAATATTTATAAATATCGCCCTTAAAGTACAAGTATTGTATATGAAAATATCTATGCTCGTGCAGATAAGGTATCCACGATAAGAATCCAATCATCTGGTCAAAATTTCTAGCGTCACTCACTTTAGCTTCAAATAACTGAATTATGTTTTTCATAGTGATTTACCTAACGGTTGATAAATATATAAAATTTGACCTTCTATAGCAAACACAATTGTGAATGATAGCTTACCCCTTTACCTTGCACTATCTATCTTCCATATAAACATATCAAACATCCGCTTAAAAGTGAATTCCCTTTAGCAGTCTTCAACATCTAAATAAAAGATTTGCTACTCTTTTGCCATAACGTCAATTAATTTATTATACCTTAATGCGTTTTTGGAGTAAAGCTAAAAGTATAACGTATAGCCAGTATCTTGTATTTTAAGAAAATCCTTTTACTACCCGAACAACTCTTTGTCGATGACTTTCTCGGGTAAGTACCATTATTCTGAGTAATGTTTCTCTGTCTTTATAACTGGTGAATTGCACCACCTGTGAACCCGAGTCTTTCAAACATTTGTAACGGCATATTTTTTTACCAGTCCAAGCATTCGGTCATGTGTGTGTACGTAAATCTCTCGGGTACCATCCCTCCCTCAAACATATTATTGAATACAGCCTGCAAGCTTCTCTTCCTATTGCCACAGCCCGATCTCAATAGAGCCTGTAACCTACCCACACCCCCTAGCCCTGCTATTAGTACGATACTCCCTTTCTCCCTGTTGCTCCCGGGCTCTCTATGGAGTGAATAATAGTCTCCTAGCGATGCGGAGATTGTAGCATCTACCCGAGAATCTCACAATGGGGACATTGGCAACATTTCGCTAACATATTTACATTCAATAACATGCAATACAGGGATAATCGTGGGCAACAATTATCCAAATGCATTTACCTTTACGGAGTATTCCATTTGCTCTACATTTTAAATTACATTTACCACTATTCCTTCCATTATGCTCTCTTTTCTTTTTCATCTTTAAATCTTTCTTTTTTCTCTCTCTTACCTATGGGATCGCTCTGCGTAAGCGTAATTTTACGCTTTCGCTTTTTTCAAATCGTCCTTTCTTTTCTTTTCTATTGCCTCTCTCTTCTCCACTTCTCTTCCTGTCTTTTTCCCTCTTTTCCCCTGAAATCCTCTACTTTCCTCGACGAATATCTATTTCTTGTTGAACTACTCTATCCCATTCTGCTTCAGCTAAATCTAAATACTTCTCTAACTCAGATAGCACTTTATCTAAGTTATAATATTTACAAATCAAGCTACTAATTTTTTTATTTTCCTTTAATGCCTGCGCGTTTTCTGCAACACTTGCTATTAACGAATAGTTTATTTTTGGCTGATATTCTTCAACCTTTTTATAATATCCTTGACGAAATTTTTCTTCTAATTCCTTGAATTTTTCAGGTGTGATATCTATGGCCTCCCCTTTACTTATTTTATAACAGTATTTTCTATAATTCTCGGACAATTGATCTTCTATCTCTGGGTATTTTTCTTTAAACTCAAACCATTTAATTGTTGGATTAATTTGCTCAGGGGACTTCCATGGCAATTCTTTATTTACTAACTGTTTTATATCGTCAATCCGCTTAAGAATATCTTTAGTTAAAATTTCTGCCGCGACTGATATTTTTAAATCAACCCTACTTTTGAACATATTAGCGATAATATATGAGGCCTCGGAAAAATTGATAAGTGATTTATTAAGCCCATAATTTTCCAGCCAATCAACAGACTTATTGTATCCACCTATTGTAAGCCCTGCAAAACCACCACCCACTTTTGCAAAAAAGTCACACACCGAAATAAAAAAGATCTTAGTTATAACTCCTATTGTATTTTCATTATGTTTATCTCTATGATATATGTCATTTCGGTATTTATGACCTATACTAAGAATCTGGCTTATCTTCTGTGGGATGTCATTCTTGGATTCAATGACTCTAATCTTTTCATCGAAATATTTTGAAACCTTTAGTTTTTTAGACACAGTAAATTTCTGCGGGATAATCCATTTAGTAAAATTATCCCACTCAAATAATGGCTGACAACACCGCTGAAGCAATATCTCTGAAATGTTATCTAATAAAATAGTGCTTATTCTATTTTTTGTTATCGTATCCTGCTCGATAAATTCGCAGCATGCATCGAGTTGCTCAACAAGTGTTTTAAATTGTTCAATTTCTTTAATTGACGATAAAGACATTTTATTGCGTCCAATCCATATAATTACATTTTGTGCATTCAACTATATAATAGTTTTCATCTCTATCGTAATCTGTATACATCCCTTTTTTTAATTCGGGAGAACCACACTTAGGACATACTGCTACACCTAAGGGATCATTGGGGTCGTGTATAACTTCATGATATTTTTTAACAATTGCTTTGATTAAATTTAATGAAGGCGCGTGCCCTGTAATATTCTTTATTATCTCGTTCCGATCATTTTCATCACCATCGTGGTAACGAATGTATTTTAAATCATTTATTAAACTCGGCAAAGACGTATCATCCAAAATTATAGGAATTACTTTAGGAACCTTTGTTTCAATCGCCTTCTTTAATATAGTAGCGAGTTCTTTTCTCACCCAATTGGACGAGGAAGCATTTTTTGACCAAATAATGATAAAATGTGACGCCCTCATAAGCCCTGCTTCTATTTCCTCGATGATCGAATCTCCCGCCGATATTTCCCATTCATCGAACCACACATTAATATTTTCGGCTACAAGAAAAAGTGCGATTTCCCTAGCAATATCCTTATCTTTTTTATTGTGGCTGATAAATATATTCATTTTATTCATACAAATTTCTCTAATACCTATATAAAATATAGGCCTATCTTATTACATATTCAAGTCTTGAAGAAATTCTGGTGCTCCATACTTTCTTTTATAATATCTGAGACGATTTTCAGCTCTACCACTAAAATTTTGCTCCCTCCTGATACGAGCAACATAAGTCTTGATATCTTCTGGAGTTGACAAATTTTAAACTTTCTTCATTCTTTCTCTCCTATCATTCTTCTTTATTTTTTTCTTTAAATTATTTTGAGTCCTGAAGAGACTCTTTGGACTGAAAAATCTTTAGATTTTGAAGTCCATATGTGTATTGTTTTTTATGTTTTTCTTTTATTATTTATAAAGACTATATGCGAAGCACTTTTTCCAGGGTAAAATCGTTAAAACTCTTACCCGATGACGTATTCAAATTTATATAAGTCGTTTTGCACTTATTTTCATAAAACTTTCTCACTCTTTAGGCAAATTTTTCATTTTGAAGATTGTATATAAAACTTCTTTTCAACCTATCTACTGCCCCTATTCTTCTGAGCTTTCTCAATCTTGGCCCAAGTATCGCGAAGAGTTACCGTGCGGTTAAACACAAGTGCCTTATTGGAAGAATTAACGGAATCCACACAGAAATAACCCTTCCTGAGAAACTGGTAAAAACTTCCAGGTTTCGCACCTGCAAGACTGGGTTCAACTCTGCATGAGGTTAGAGTCTCCAGTGAATCAGGATTTAGCCAGGTTTTAAAATCACCGCCATTCCCTTCTTCCTCCGGCTTCTCTTTTGTGAAAAGATAATTGTATAAGCGGACCTCGGCTTCTAAGGAATGGGCTGCAGAAACCCAATGGGATGTTCCTTTGACCATTCGGCCGTCCTTGGACCACCCCCCACGCGTTTCAGGATCATAGGTACAGTGGAGTTCAACAACCTCCCCGCTTTTTTCGTCTTTTACAACTCCCGTACACTTAATATAATAAGCATGTTTCAGACGTATTTCTCTCCCTGGGGAGAGGCGGAAAAATTTTTTCGGGGGATCCTCACGAAAATCATCCTTTTCAATATAGAGTGCTCGAGAAAAAGGGATCTTCCGCGTGCCCATACCGGGATCCTCAGGGTTATTCTCAGCATCCAGCTCCTCCACCTTGTCTTCCGGATAATTGTCAATAACAACGCGCAGCGGACGTAAAACTGCCATTACACGCGGGGCCCGCTTGTTGAGTTCTTCACGGAGACAGTGTTCGAGCAGTGCAATATCAACATAGCTTTCCCTTTTCGCCACCCCAATTCTCTCACAGAAATCCCTGATCGCACCCGGCATATATCCTCGCCTACGCATGCCTGCTAAAGTGGGCATCCTGGGGTCATCCCATCCTGTCACATAACCTAATTTGACCAGCTCTAAAAGTTTTCTCTTGCTTATAACAGAATATGTCAGATTGAGGCGGGCAAATTCGATCTGCTGCGGGTGAAAAACTCCCAATTTATCGAGGAACCAGTCGTACAGCGGTCGATGGTCTTCAAATTCCAGAGTACAAATAGAATGCGTAATCCCTTCGATGGAGTCTGAAAGGCAGTGGGCAAAATCATACATCGGGTAAATGCACCATCTGTCACCTGTCCTGTGATGCGTTGCCCTCAAAATGCGGTAGATCACCGGATCACGCATATTCAAATTCGGAGAAGCCATATCGATTTTGGCCCGAAGCACATGAGAGCCGTCTTTAAATTCACCTGCCTTCATGCGCATGAACATATCCAGATTCTCCTCAATTGGCCGCGTACGATACGGACTGTCTTTACCTGGCCGAGTCAGAGTCCCCCGGTATTGCCTGATTTCATCAGGACTCAAACTGCAGACATATGCATTACCGGCTTCGATCAGCTGAACAGCATAATCATAGAGCTGTTCATAATAGTCAGAGGCATAATATAACCTATCATCCCAATCGAACCCGAGCCATCCGACATCTTCCATTATAGATTCAACATATTCGGCCTCTTCTTTACTGGGATTGGTATCATCGAAGCGCAGATTACAAAGGCCGCCGTGTTCAGCGGCAAAACCAAAATTCAGGCAGATAGATTTGGCATGTCCAATATGCAGATAACCGTTAGGTTCCGGCGGAAACCTTGTATGAACCCGGCCATCATTCTTATTGTTTTTTATGTCTTTCTCAATTATATCGCGTATAAAATTGGAAGGTGCTGTTGACTCTTTCATGAAGCTGTCTCCATTATTCTTTAAAAACCAAAGTTATCCCAAAAAATTCAACATTTCTGTCACACGCTGTGCACAATTCTTNATAGCCACAGGGAAGTCGAGTTTTGCGCCCTGTTCGACTATAGGAATAAATTTATCAAGATCAAGACCAGACCCTCTCGTGGTAAGAGCAATGCGCAGGGGATGGTAAAGATCCTTGCCTTTACAGCCGGTCTCTGTCTTGATTTCTTTTGCTACAACAGCAAATTTATCAAAATCAAATTCTTTGATTTGAGAGATCTTTTCATTAAAGCTTTTAATAACTCGTAAAGCCGCATCTTTTCGAAGCTCCTCTTTGGCCTCATGCTCCATATCCTGTGGAGAAAAATCGAAAATCATGGCAACCTGAGCAGGAAAATCTGAGAAGCGATTTACACGTTGGATTAAACTTGCTGCCACTCTCTCCAGCCATATCCAGTGGGCATCGGACATTACTTCAGGCATGAGGCCGGAATCTTTTAAATAAGGATAGGCAAGCTCGGCTTGCTGTCTGGAAGCTAGTTTTTGCATATGCTGGCGGTTTATCCAATGCAGTTTGTCATAATCAAAAATTGCAGAAGAACGGCTGACTTTCTTTAGAATAAAAGTCTCAGCCAATTCTTCTCTTGTTAAAATTTCCCTCCCTCCCGGGGGAGTCCATCCAAGCAATGCTAAATAGTTGAAAAGGGCGGAGGAGAGAATCCCGTCTTTTTTGAACTGACCGACAGCCGTAGCCCCATGGCGTTTGCTCAACCGGGCATTGTCCTTCCCCATAACCATTGAAAGGTGAGCAAAATGCGGGAGGGAAAAACCGAGAGCCTCAAATGTAAGGATCTGACGTGGAGTGTTGGAAATATGATCTTCCCCTCTAATCACATGAGTGATCCCCATCAAAGAATCATCTATGACCACAGCATAATTATAAGCAGGGAGTCCGCTGGAGCGGACAATAACCGGATCCCCGACCAGTCCCAGGTCAAATTCAATCTTCCCTCTGACCAGGTCAATATAAGTTAAGCTGCCATTCCCTGGAGTGCGGAGTCTGACAGCAGCTTGTTCTCCGGCTTCGATCCGCCTCAAAGCTTCATCTTTAGGTATTGAGCGGCATTTTCCGCTGTAAACTGGCATTTTACCTGAAGCTATTGCTTTTTTTCTTTCTGTTTCCAATTCCTCTGGCATACAAAAACAATAATACGCTTTCCCTTCTTTCAGCAATCTCTGTGTGTAGATTTTGTATATTTCAAGGCGGAGGGACTGCCTGTAAGGACCGAAATTTCCTCCCCTGTCAGGGCCTTCATCCCAATTCAGTCCCAGCCATTTCAGGTCTTCTATCAGCTCTTCCTCGTATTCAACAGCCGACCTTTTAAGATCAGTATCTTCTATCCTGAGAATAAAAATCCCTACTTGCTGCCTTGCAAAAAGCCAGTTAAACAGAGCTGTCCTCGCATTCCCCACATGGAGAAATCCCGTAGGGCTGGGAGCAAAACGAACTCTAATATTTTCCATTAGCATCAATATTAATATATTTCCCTTAAAAAATCCAAAAGACCTATAGGTAATTAAGATTATCTAAACTGGATTATTCACAGGCCGGGCGATTCATGATATTATTTTCCCATTATCAAACAATCTCAAAACCTCGAGAGGAGTCTCAACCACAACTTTAGCACCATTTTCAATAAGCTCCTCTCTGCTCCTGAATCCCCAGAGGGCACCAACAGGAAACATGCCGGCCGCATTGGCTGTTTTCATGTCGACATCCGTATCCCCTATATATACGAATTCTTCAGGGCTAAAACCAAGATCACGGGCAATCAAGAGTGCTCCGTCTGGTGCAGGCTTTTTTGGAATTGACGGCGTTATTCCCTTGACCTGTGCAAAAGACCACGCAGATAAAAAATTTCTCGCAGCCAGTTTTGTGAACCTGTCCAGCTTATTTGAAAGAATGGTCATCTGTATCCTGCGTTGAACCAATTCATCCAGAAGTTCAGGGATGCCATTGTAAGGACGTGTCTTGCTTGACCAGTGCAAGGCGTATTCCTTCTGCATCTTCTCTACCCCAGCCTGGATAGTCTCCTTATCACGGGACTCAGGGGGAAAAGCTCTTTCGACGAGAGGAACTATCCCATCGCCTGTGAAAGCCTTATATGCCTCAATGTTGTGGACAGGAAAACCCATTTCTTTCAAAACAGCATTCATGGAATCGGCAATATCTTCAAGCGTATCAAGGAGAGTACCATCCATATCGAAAATAACCGCTCTGAAATCAAATTTATTTTCCATAAATTCTCACCTCTTTTTCCCTGTTATCTAGAGAGAGCCCTATACAATCCATGAGACATAAACTGAAAAACTGCCAGCTCTGAAAAGAGATTTCCTCAGAAGTTCATTTAACTTCGTTGTAAGCCCATTCGAGCCACTGTGTGACGATCTCAAGATCAGAGGCTTCAACTGTGGCACCGCTCCAGAAACGCAAACCAAGTGGAGCATCACGGTATGAGCTGCAGTCATAGGCTACCTTCTCATCGGCAAGAATCTTCACCAGCTCTTTCAACTTCTCTTCAGGCAGGTCGAGTTTGAAACAGACACTCGTGTTAGAACGTATCTCTTTATCTTCTGCCAGGAAGGTAATCCAATCATGTTTCGCTACGAAATCTTCCCAGACTTTCAGATTGGCATTACTGCGCCTGATCAATCCCTGCAGTCCTCCGACGGACTCAACCCAGTTTAAAGCCGCTAGATAATCCTCATTGGCAAGCATGGAAGGAGTGTTGATAGGCGCGCCCTGAAAGATGGCCTCCATGAATTTCCCTTTCTTCTTCATACGGAAGATTTTCGGCATAGGCCATGGCGGGTCATAACTTTCAATCCTCTCTACTGCACGCGGTGAGAGAATAAGAATACCATGAGCAGCTTCTCCTCCAAGTACTTTCTGCCAGGAATAGGTGATGACATCAATTTTATGATATGGGATCTCCATTGCAAAAATTGCAGAGGTTGCATCACATAGTGTCAGACCGGCACGGTCATTCGGAATCCAGTCTCCGTTTTGGATCTTAACACCGCTTGTCGTACCGTTCCATACAAACACAACGTCATTATTGAAATCGGCCTGGGAAAAATCCGGAAGTTTTCCGTATTCTGCTTTAAAAACTCGCACGTTTTCCAGTTTTAGCTGCTGCTGAATATCAGTGGCCCAACCTTTACTAAATGATTCCCATACAAATACATCCACACCGCGTAGTCCAAGCATGGACCACATGGCCATCTCGAAGGCTCCCGTATCGGAACCGGCAACGATGCCCACCCGATAATCAGGAGGCAGGCCGAGTATTTCTTTTGTTCTCTCGATTGATTCTTTTAATTTTCCCTTTCCCAAAGTGCTCCTGTGAGAACGACCAAAAGGCGCATCTCTGAGTTCATCAAGAGAATAATCCGGGTGCTTGGCACAGGGGCCGGAAGAAAAGCATGAGTTTTTAGGTTTGATTGCAGGTTTCATTGATGACTCTCCTTATTAGAAATTTTTTATGAGTTTATATCATATAAATTATTCAGTTATTATAATTATCTCAATATGGTTGAAAGATATCAACACAAAAAGAGAAGGAGAAATTACAGAATAGGCTGAAATCACTGGGTTATATAAAATAAAGTATCGTGTCCCCAGAGTTCTCTGCTATTTCTGCTCGATCAGGATCGGTTTTCCAAGGCCCAGCTTTTCAAGGCCTTTCATCTGAGTCGCAACATCGCCCACAACAAGATAAATCATTCTGCCAGGATTAATATACTCCTGAGCAAGTTTTTTGTGCCTTTCCAGGGTCATTTCTCTCACGATTTCTTCTTCCTTTTTAATAAAGTCTTCAGGAATGTCATAAGTCATCATAGTGTTCAGCATGCCCCAAAGAGCGCTCAGAGTCTCAAACCTTCGAGTATTGGATTTGACTAGCGCATCCTTAGTAAATTGCAGGTCTTCCGAAGATATTCCTTCCCTGTATTTGGCCATCTTATCCTTAAATATCTGGACAGATTCAAGAGTGACTCTGGACTGTACAGATGAAGAAGCAGAGAATGTTCCCAAATTGAGGGATCCAGAAAAATTTGAGCGGGCGCCATACGTGTATCCCTTCTCTTCCCTCAGGATCATATTTAAAATGCTGTTGAAGCTTCCTCCGAGCGTGTAATTCATGACCACAGCAGGATAATAATCCGGATCATTATAAGCCAGAGAAATATTTCCGATGCGTATTACAGACTGCCTGGCGTTGGGAACATCAACAAAATAAACTGCTGCTTTCTCAAGAGGAGCCGGTGCCGCATATTCTGGAAAAGTCACCTCCTTTGCCGTCCATCTCTCCTCGAGAGTCCTGAACATCTTTACCGCTGTTTCCTGAGAAATATCACCCACAACAGTTGCAAATGAGACCGATGATGAGAAGTTTTTCTGATAATAATTCTTCAGGTCATCAAGAGAGATATTTTCAACTGACTCAAGAGTGCCTGTGATCGGCTTTCCAAGAATGTGCCCGCTCCCATAAACAAGGCCGTTGAAAACATCATAGGATAACGTCGTAGGATTGAGCATATTCCGGTTGATGCCTTCAATTGTCTCTTTCTTGAGCCTGTCAAATTCCTTCTCATCCCAGCGGGGCTCCAGAAGAATCTCTTCCACAAGAGCATAGGCATCGGCAAACTTAGAGGCCAAGCAGTTAGCCCGGACAGTAATAGATTCTCGACCGGTATACATATAAATTCTGGCACCCAGATCGTCAATGGCTTCTTCCAGTTCGATCGGAGTTTTGTTCTTAGTGCCCTGCATCATGAGACGGCTGACAAGATTTGCTATCCCAACTTTGTTTAAGTCATCCAAGAACATACCCCCTTTGAGTGTAACTGAGAACTGGACTAGCGGTAATTCTGTGTGTTCAATGCCGCAAATATTTAAACCATTACTCAGCCTATCTTTCCATATAGAGGGAAGTGTAATTTGCGGATTTGATCCTTTTACAGGCTCAACGTTACGGTCAAAAGATGACTCAATTTTTTCCATCTTGACCTCTTCGGCAGCGGTTCCGACCGGTTTTTCAGCCATTACAGGTTCTTCAATAATTGTGAATGGTTCGGACCCGGAAACAATCAAATCGCTCTTTCCCCGAGGGACAAAACATGTCATTACATAGTATTTATCCTTGATGTAAGTATTATAAACCCGCAATATATCCTCTCTGGTCACAGCCAGTGTCTTCTCTAAATCGGTGGAGATGAAACCAGGGAAGCCAGCATATTCATTATAGTAGGCAAGTTGAAAGGATTTTCCCAGAATGCTCGACATGGCATTGTAGAAACTGGTTTCGGTCTTGGCTTTGATCCGGTTCAAATCATTCTCAGAAAACCCCTCGTCTTCGAACTTTTTAAAGGCTTCAAAGATTGCATCTTTTACATCCTCGAGCTTCGTATCCGGAAAGCCCCGCACACGAATGCGGAATTCGCCAGCAATTTCAAGGCTCATCTGGAATCCGGAGACTTCAGGCGCCAGTTTCTTATCCTCCACGATCAGCTTGTAGAGTGGAGCCTTTTTCCCGCTGGCAAGAAGTTGAGCCAGGAATTCCAGGGCATAAGAATCAGGGTGATATCCTTCCACAGCAGGAAAAACAATTGTCAGTTCGGGCGATTTTGCGAAATTATCCTCATAATATGCCATCTTGACTTTATCAAGAACGGCGGGCCTAGGCTTTGGGTCTTCTATCTTCCCTGCAGAGGGAATCTCAGCAAAATATTTTTCAATCCATTCCTTTGTCTGCACCTTGTCATAATTCCCGGCTACAACCAGAGTTGCATTGTTCGGCCTGTACCATTTCTTGTGAAAATCATGCACATCTTTCAGCGATGCATTCGTCAGGTCTTCCATAGATCCAATGACCTGCCAGCTGTAAGGGTGTCCTTCAGGATAAAGCAGCCTGCCGATAACATAACCTGTGTGTCCATAAGGGCGGTTATCTTCTGTCTGCCTTTTTTCATTTTTAACAACACCCTGCTGGTTAACAAATGCCTTCTGTGTAATCGTTGGACGAAGAAATCCCATCCTGTCAGCTTCAAGCCAGAGAACCATTTCCAGGGCGTTCTTTGGGACAACCTCAAAATAAATAGTGCCGTCATTACTGGTTCCTCCATTCAGGATTCCGCCGGCCCCTTGTATTTTTTTAAAGAACTGGTCCTGGCCTACGTGCTGGGACTCCTGGAACATCATATGTTCAAAAAGATGTGCAAAGCCTGTGCGCCCCTTGACTTCCCGGTTGGATCCCACATGGTACTGGACAGCTACTGCCATAATCGGATCTGATTTATCCTCATGAAGAATAACTTCCAGGCCATTGCCAAGGGTATATTTTTCATAATCAACTTTAAAAGCTCTTTCTTTATGTACCTTTGTTATCTGACTGCATCCTACCAGTATTAAAAGCACAGACAATAAAAAAAGTGGAAAAACCTTAATTATGGAACGCATCACTACCTCCTTGAGATTGTTTGTGTTATGAATATAATAACCTCATTCATATCAAATAGCACCATATTTAATAATTTAGAAAGATGCAACCTTTTTTTGTTTTCTTTCGTCTATATAAGTGAAATCAAATGACAAAGGAGGTTAAAATGAAATTCAGAACAAAAGTAGGAATTTTCATGGTGGCACTTTTACTCACTTTCATCGGTTTCAACCTGATTGTTACTTCTGCAGCCTTGGACCTGGCCAAGATGGGGAAATATGCAGGCTATGAAATCATATCAAACGTAATGTCGAATCCCGATGCTCCTGTTCTTAAAACAAGCCTTATTTAAGGATCAGTATTTATGAAAAAAAGATTGATGGATACAATCATCAAAATCAGGGATTGGTTGACCTTCGATTTCGAGAGAATTATTCTCTCCTTGCGAGGCAGAATAAGCCTTCAAGTTCAGCCAATCCCGCCTTTTTTTTCTTCATGTCCTTCTCTTCGTTTTAAATCCCACCCTTAATATCAAGACTTAATATCTATTTCTTCTGCACAAGAACAACAGCCAATGCGGCAATAGCTTTCCCCTGGCCGATCATACCCAGGCCTTCATTAGTCTTGGCTTTAATTCCAAAGTCTTCCTGTCTAATATTAATGATAGAACACAACATCTCTTTCATCTGTGGAACATAAGGTGCAAGATGTGGCTTTTCTGCAATGATAATAGAGTCAATATTCAAGATCTCAACATTTTTTTCTTTTATCTTTTGGACAACTTCCTTCAATAAGCTAGTACTTCTAACATTTTTATACTTCGGGTCAGTATCAGGAAAGCACTGGCCTATATCACTTTCGCCTGCAGCTCCTAACAAAGCATCGACAACAGCATGAATCAAACAATCTCCATCTGAATGGCCAATCAGTCCCTTTGAAAAAGGGACTTCGACTCCACCTAAAAAAAGCTTCCTTCCCTCAACAAGTTTGTGCACATCATAACCAAAGCCTGTTTTAATCTTCAAGAAAAGCCTCCGCAATTATTATATCGTCTGGAGTCGTAACTTTTATGTTTCTAGGGTCTCCCTCGACGGCACATATCTCAATTCCTGTTCTCTCTACAAGGACCGCTTCGTCGGTCCCGTAATAATCATCCTCTACTGCTTTATCCAGTGCCTTCTTTAGCACCTCGTAAGAAAAACCCTGAGGGGTTTGAACCCTGAAAAGCCCTGTCCTGGCTACTGTCCGAAGAACATCTTTTTCCTTAACCAGCTTGAGTGTATCTTCCACAGGAATAACAGGTACTGCAGCTCCCTTTTTCTGGGCTGCATCTATAACCCTGTCGAGTAAATCCCCTGTGATTAGAGGCCTTACACCGTCATGCACAAGCACAATATCTGTATTCTTTTGGTCAATTCGATTAAAACCCGAAATCACAGAATTCTGTCTCCTTCTCCCTCCATTTGCAATCGCCGATATCTTGCTATAATGCTCAAGATATCTCCTTTCAAACTTTTTATTCCTCAATACTAAAATGATTTCTGAAATATCTTTATGCGCTTCAAGCCTTTCCAAGCAGTGATCCAAGACCGGCTTTCCCTTTAAAAGAACAAATTGTTTGGAAGAACCAAATCTCTTCCCTTTGCCAGCAGCAACTACAATCGCAGAAATCCTGCTCATTGTCCCTCTTCATTATAGCGTCCGAATATCATCTTCCCTACTGTTGTCTGAAGCACAGAGGTGACAGTAACGTCAACAGTCTGCCCGATCATCCTTCTTGAATTGTCAACAACAACCATAGTGCCATCATCGAGATAGGCAATTCCCTGGTTTTTTTCTTTTCCTTCTTTAAGAATAAATGCTCTGATTGTTTCTCCTGGCAACACAACAGGTTTCAAAGCACTTGCGAGCTCATTGATGTTGAGCACAGGAATTCCTTGAAGGCTGGCAACCTTATTAAGGTTAAAATCATTTGTGATGATCTTGGCATCCTCGTGTTTGGCGAATTCTATGAGCTTGGAATCAACATCTTTTACATCAGGAAAATCCATATCAGAAATCACAATAGACACCTGAGATGACTTCTGGAGATGGTCCAAAACCTCAAGCCCCCTCCTTCCCCTCTGTCTCTTAATCGGATCAGAAGAATCCGCAATAAACTGAAGCTCCTTAAGAACAAACTGGGGAACAATAAGCGTTCCATCTATGAAAGCCGTATCGCAAATATCGTTTATCCTACCGTCAATTATCACGCTTGTGTCAAGTACTTTATAGCTTCTCCCAATGCTCTTCTCTTTAAAAAAGTGTAATAAAGTGGCCGGCTCAAACCATTCAAATTTTTTTGCACCCACTAAAAACCCGATATAAGGCATAATGACCAAACAAAAAATCTTGATGAATGCCGTAGTCGAGTCGTCACCAGCAACTGTCTGATAAATTAAACCTAACAACCATCCGAAAAGAATCCCAGCCATGACCCCCAAGGTGGATCCCCATATAACTTTAAACTGGCTTTTCCTTATTCTTGTCTCAAGATAAATCAATCCTATACTTAATAATAACCCAATAAGGGCCCCATAGTATTGCGTCAAATGAAAAGGAGGGGAAAAATACCCTGCTAATGTGATTAACACAACAACAACTAACCTAAAAGCAAAAATACCCATGTTATAGTCCTTAAAAAATATTTCTTAATGCTTCTTTAATATTTTGAACTCCTATTAAATTTATATCCGGCATATTCTCTTCTCCCAAATTGGCCTTGGGAAGAACAACAGTCTTGAAGCCCAAGGATGCCGCTTCTTTAACCCTCGCCAGGGGCTGGCTCACAGAGCGCACTTCTCCGCTTAGCCCTATTTCCCCAAAAACTGTTAAATCAGGAGGAACCGCTTTATTTTTCAAACAGGAAACAACCGCCATTATTACACCTAAATCCATGGCGGGTTCATTAATTACCAATCCCCCCGCAACATTAATATAAACATCTTCTCCTCCAAAACTATACCCAAGTTTTTTTTCTACAACAGCTAAAAGCATGGCTGTTCTAAAATGATCAAGCCCTATTGTCATTCTTCTCGGATTTCCGGCAAACAATGTGGAAGAAACCAGCGCCTGAATTTCTGTCAATAAAGGCCTTGATCCTTTAATAGTACAGACAACAACGCTGCCCGCTGCACCGGCTGGCCTTTCTTTCAAGAAGAAAGCTGATGGATTTAGAACCGCTTTAAGGCCCCGGCTGCCCATTTCAAATATTGCCAGTTCAGAAACAGGCCCGAACCTGTTCTTAATAGCACGGAGCACACGATAGCTGTGTTCCCTTTCTCCTTCAAAGTAAAGCACCACATCCACAATGTGTTCGAGGGACTTCGGTCCTGCCAGTGAGCCTTCTTTCGTTATATGGCCGATAAGAAACGAGGGAATCTCGTTTTTCTTTGCGAATCGAAACACCTGATTGGTCACTTCCCGAACCTGGCTGATTGTTCCCGGAGTCGAAGACAACTTTGACGAGAAAACTGCCTGGACTGAATCCAGGACGAAAACCCGGGGGTTCAGTTTCTCTGCATGAGAAATAATTCTTTCTACATTTGTTTCTGCCAAGAGATACATCTCTCCACCCTTAACTCCAAGCCTATCCCCACGCAGCTTGATCTGCTCCAGAGATTCTTCGCCCGAGACATAAAGTACTTTCTCCCCCTTGACGGCAAAATCCCGGCTCACCTGAAGAAGCAGTGTGGATTTTCCTATTCCCGGTGCTCCTCCAATCAGCACAAGAGAACCAGGTACGATCCCACCTCCCAAAACTCGATTTAACTCCTCAATTCCTGTCTCTATTCTTTTCTTTTTCGTCTCCTCTATCTTTTCATAAAGACATGGTTCAGATGGTGCAAACGAAATTTCTGCGGAGAATTCTTCCTCTATTTCTTCGATTAAAGTGCTCCATTCCCCACAGCTCGGACATCTGCCTAACCACTTCGGAGAATGAAAGCCGCAGTTCTGGCAAATAAAAGTTGTCTTGTTTTTCATCACAAGCCCAGTCCTAATCCAAAAAATAATTCTCTCTGAGGAGCCAATGTAAAATCATCAATGCCGAAAAGCACATAAAAATATTTCGAGGCAGCATACCTCGTCCAGATCCTGAAACGCGGGCGAGGATGTCGGTTAAAGTCAAAACTCTCAAAAGTGAATTTCAACCTGTCCTCAAGAACATAACAATCGATTCCTGCTCCCATTCTCGATTCCATGATCCCGGCTCTCGGGGAAACTGCTCCCAAGCGGATTCCTCCCTGCAGAGAATAAGTAAAAATGTCCTGCCACGGGTCCCGTATAATCTCAGCAAATAGATATTTTTTTGATGCCGGCCATAAGATGAGCATAAGCTTGCTCTTCACCATATTGCTTTCGCCATAATAACCAAATTCCAGGCCGGCACGTGCCTTAAAAGAAGAAACAGGACGAATAACCCTCTGAAGGCTTTGCAATGTTTCTTCAGCCTTTGTATACAGTTCTGGCTGCTGAATCATCTTTCCTAATGTTCCATCACCCCTATTTATTTTGTTCAAAGATTCATTTAAGAGCTGCACAGACTCTTCAATCCTTGAAATCAATTCCTTAATATTTTCCAGGCTTAACTTGACATCACCCCTGTTCTCTTCAACGGTGTCTTTCAAAACAGAAATCAGCTCATCCAGATTCCGAGAAATTCTCTCGGATCTCTGGTCAAAATTCTGGATTGCCTTGGAGGAATTTTGCAGGCTTTCGTTCATTATCCCTTTATTTGCCCCAAAGACATCCTTTAAATCAGCAATGAGAGTAGATAAATTCTGGATTGTCTCCTTAAAATTCTCTTTTGTCTTCTCTTCACCAACTAGCTCTCTTAAATTTTTCCCCAATTCCCTGATTTCATCGCCCACAGAAAACAATAGCGGCCCTAATTGATCAAAACCGACAGGGGATATGCTCTCTATCGTCTCCCCTGGCTGAATAATCCCCNGACCCTTTCCAGGTATTATTTCTATGTATTTTTCTCCCAAAAGACCAAGGGCTGCAAGATTCGCGCTTGAACCTTTTTTAATCCCCACTTTAGAGTCGATGCTTAATACAACCTCTGCTTTGCTGCCTTTTAGCCTGATATCATCGATATAGCCGATTTTTACTCCAGCCAACCTCACGACATTTCTTTTCTCTAAGCCAACAGCCGAATCAAAATACAAATAAAGAGAGTATCCCGGTTTTTTAAATAAATTGCTTATATCGCCTACCACCAATATGATAACTGCAATCATAACCAGAACGACAGCAAAAAAAATGCCTACTTTAAGTTCGCTCTTCATAACTTTCTCTCCGTAATTTTAAAGGCCATATCGTCATAAGTCATTTACAGGCTACTTTCACCAATTTTTAATAGGCCCTTCCGAACTCCCATGAATAAACTGCTGAACTATTTGATTTTCAGACTGCTTAATATCTTCAGGCCTCCCTGTTTCAACAATTTTACCATCATAAAGCATGGCAATTCTATCTGCAACCTTATAAGCACTTACCATATCGTGAGTTATGACAATCGAGGTCACCCCTAGTTCAGCTTTCATCATTATTATCAACTCATTTATCGCATCTGCTCTAATAGGATCGATGCCTGTAGACGGCTCGTCGTAAAGAATAATTTCAGGGCGGTAGGCAATCGCCCGAGCCAGGCCGACTCTTTTTTTCATCCCGCCGCTCAACTCATGCGGCATGAGATCCTCCACTCCTTTCAGGCCGACTCTTTCCAGGCTTTCCTTAACAACTTCCTGGATTTTATCCTTTGAAAAATCTCTGTATCTTTCCACTCCAAAGCTAACGTTTTGAGCCACAGACATGGAGTCAAAAAGTGCCGCCCCCTGAAAAAGCATCCCAAATTTTCTCCTGATTTTACGGATCTCGTCTCCGTTAAGACAGGTTATTTCAACACCGTCAACGAAAATTTTACCTTTCTCAGGTTTCATAAGGCCTATCAGATTCTTTATTAAAACACTTTTGCCGGATCCGCTCCGGCCGATAATGACAAGAGCTTCTCCTCTGTTAACATCAAGGTTTACACCTTGAAGGATCTTATTCTCGCCAAAAGATTTGTGCAAATCGACTATTTTAATCATCTACCCAAAGTAGCAGGAAGAGCCTTGCTCATGAAAAAATTTATTATCAAAATACATATACTGGAAATAACAACTGTTCTCGTTGTTGCCTGTCCTACACCGGCTGCGCCTCCTTCTGTTTTCAGGCCCTGCCAACAACCGACAATCGCAATGATGACACCAAAAACTGCCGTCTTAATAAGGCCGCTTACAACATCCCAACCTTCAAGGTAAATCATGGTGTTTTTTACGTAAATAAATCTATTTACCCCCATGATTATAACGTTGTAGAAATAGGCTGAAATCACGCCGATTACATCCCCTATAAACGTCAGGCATGGAAGCATAATCAAACACGCCAGTGTCCTTGGAACAACAAGGTAGCGGTTAGGGTCTGCACCAAGAGTGATAAGAGCATCAATTTGCTCTGTGATCTTCATGGTCCCTATTTCTGCTGCCATAGCCGATCCCACCCTCCCGGATACCATTAAGCCTACCAAAATAGGAATTAACTCCTTTGAAAGGCCAAGCGTAATAACCGCTCCAGTATAAGCTTCTGTGCCACCTCCTATGTATCTGTGAAACCCTATATAGGCTTGAAGAGCAAAAACAAGGCCTCCAAAAGCAGCTGTAAGACAAACAACGGGAAGGGAACGAACGCCTATCTCTTCAAGCTGTTGAATAAATATTTTCTTTTCCCAGGGCTTTTTAAATACATTCCTAAATGTTTTGATAAAAAGCAGCCAGACTTCTCCAAACTGCTGAAAAAATGGACTTAAAAAGAAAAGTTGCTTTCGAAAGAACATTTTTACTCTTCAGAAACACGGAATTCCATATCAGCAAATCGCGCGTATTCTTTGATGAAAGCGAGGCGTATCTTTCCTGTAGGGCCATTCCTCTGTTTGGCCACATTGACTTCAGCTATTCCGCGTGTCCTTTCGTCATCAGGATTATAAAACTCAGGGCGATAAATAAAAATAACAACATCAGCATCCTGCTCTATCGCACCTGACTCTCTCAAATCTGATAGTTGGGGTATTGGTTTGCTTCGCCCCTTTTCCGGAGCCCGACTTAGCTGAGAAATGCCCACGACAGGAATACGAAGTTCCTTGGCCAATTCTTTCAAAGAGCGTGAGATATAAGACATTTCCTGAGTCCTGTTTTCAAATCTCGCTCCAGGGCGCATTAACTGTATATAGTCGATAAACAACAAATCAAGATTCTGCTCCATTTTCAGCCGCCTTGCCTTAGACTTCATTTCTATGACAGTCAAAGCCGCACTCTCATCAATAAATATTTTTCCTCTAGAAAGAACTTCTGCACTAAGTCTTAGGCGCTCATATTCTCTTTCTCCGATAAAACCTGTCCTGACTTTTTTTAAGTCTATCTGAGCTTCAGCACAGAGCAGCCGGAGAACAACCTGTTCCTTAGCCATTTCGAGCGAAAAAAACCCAACTGAATAATCCGTCTTTAGTGCCACATGATGGGAAATATTCAGACATAATGCTGTTTTTCCCATTGATGGCCTTGCCGCAACTACAACAAACTCAGAACCGTGAAAACCCGCAGTCAATGCATCAAGGTCACGAAAGCCTGCAGGCACTCCAGTAACAGCCTCTTTCCGGATGCGGGCGGCATCAATCATTTCCAGTGCAGACGGAGTTAACATACCAACAGGAATAAAACCCGGTTTTATCCGCTGTTCTGCAACTTCAATGATTGCAGCTTGAGCTTCATTTAAAAGTTGATCCGCATCTTCTCTTTGCTCATAGCTTGACGAAATTATTTTTGCAGAAGAGAGAATAAGCCGTCTTAAAAGAGCTTTTTCTTTAATTATCTGCGCATGATATTCTATGTTTAAACTTTTTGGTACTCCATCCATCAAAGATGAAAGGTAAGAGACCCCTCCAACTTCATCAAGGTAGCCTCCTTTTTTTAGTTCTTCAGCCAGACTCAGCAGGTCAACACGTAGTCCTTTATCAACTAATAAAATAATTTTTTCTATTATTTTCCGGTTTGCATCTTTATAAAAATCTTCTTGGGAGATAACAGACAGGACTACATTAAGACTCTTATTATTAACAAGAATTCCTCCCAATACAGTCCTTTCAGCTTCAATGCTGTGAGGCGGTGTTTTTTTCAGGAACATCGATTCTAGTTCCATTTTTCCTCCTCTGTCTGTCTTAGTTCACAGTAAAAACTCAGGGCCCCCTCCTAATCAGCCTCTTTTACAGAAGCAACTTCTTCCTTTTTTCCTTCACTTGTAGTTTCTACTTTTGTTTCACTCTGGGGTTTCTCTTTTTTCTCTTTGTCAGCTTTCTCCTCTTCTTTTTTTTCGGGGCCGGTTTCTTTTACCGCTTTTTCCTTAATCACTTCTATCTTTATCTCTGCTTTTTCTTCTTGAAAGATCTTAATAGGCACCGAATAATTCCCCAGTCTTTTTATAGGCTCATCCAACAAAATCTTCTTTTTCTCAATATCAAAGCCTAACTCATCAAGAGCTTCTTTTATATCTGATGAACTAACCGAACCAAAAACAACATCTTTCTCCCCCGTTTTCCTGATAAAGGATAATTTTACCAGGTTGATTTTCTGTACAATATCTCTATAAGCCACCATTTCTTTCTCTAATCCCTTTTTAAGGGCCTGCTGCTGTATTTCAATCATCTTCATGTTAGATGGGGTGACTTCAATTGCTAACTTTTTGGGCAGAAGATGATTTCTTCCATACCCGGGGGCCACATGCACAATATCTCCTTTCTTGCCAAGATTTTCTATGTTTTCTCTAAGGATAACTCTCATTTCCCCTCCAAATATGAATACTAATTCTCAATCCGAAACATAAGGAAGCAAAGCCAGGAGTCTTGCCCTCTTTATAGCTACAGTCAGTTTTTTCTGATGGAATGCACATGTCCCGGAAACACGTCTTGCAGTAATTTTCCCCCTCTCAGGAACGTACCTGCGGAGAATTTCTACTTTTTTATAATCTATATCTCTCACATTCCTCTCACAAAACCGGCAGACTCTCCTCTTTGGGGGAAAATTCTTCCGGAAAGGTGTTTTTTCGCTTCTTTTTTCTCTTCTCATTCTTCTATCTCCTCTTTGCCTGCCTCTTCACTGACAGTTTCCTTCTCAGGGGATTCCGGCCCTTTAATTGCTCTCCTTTCCACAGGAGCTACGTATTCTCTTTTTCTAGAAACACGTTTTTTCTTCCTCCGGATATTCTCTCTCGTATCCTTTTTTACGGTTAAATAACGAATAACTGCTTCTGTTTGTTTGAAGCGCCGTTCAAGCTCACCAGAAATATCCGGTTCACCTTCATAAAGGAAAAAAACATAAAAAGCTTCCTCAAATTTCTTGATTGGATAAGCTAACTTCTTCTTGCCCCACTTATCTACGTTCAGCATTTTCCCCTTTTTTTTGGCAACGATCTCTTCCATCTTTTGAATGAGATTTTCCCTGTCTTCTTCTGACAGGTTAGGGGCTATCAGGAATACTGTTTCGTATCGATTCATCAATACCTCCTTATGGATTTAAAGCTCCCTCTCTCTTTATAAGAAGGAACAAGGAGCTTCTTTAATTTATTCTTCTCTATAAAGCAAATGATTCAAGTATCAAGCCTTATCGGCAGGTAACATAATTCGAATTAATTTTTATATTGAATAAATTCATAGCCTTTTCGATTTTACCCGACAGGATTAAGTCCAGCGCATCTTTAGCCTTCATCATGCCCTCCTCAAGCTTTACCATCTCCCCTCCATCAAAAGAGGAAAGCACAAAATCTGTGGCATTAACATTAGGAGTTAATGGGCCGATACCGATCCTTATCCGTGGAAATTGAGTCGTATTAATCTCATGAATAATAGAGTTCATCCCTTTGTGAGTTCCTGCCCCTCCTTCTTTCCGTACCCTGATTTCCCCAAGGGGAATATCCAGATCATCATAAACAATAACAAGCTGGCCTGGCATCACTTTTCTTCCCTCAAGAATTTGCATAACCGCAAGACCACTGTTATTCATATATGTCTGGGGGACAGCTAAAAGAATCTTCCCGTGCTTGTTTTCTACAATATTAGTTTTAGATGAATACATCCTCTTTTTCAGTCTTACCTGCCATTCTTTGGCAACTCTTTTCAAGAAAAGAAAACCGGCATTGTGCCTTGTCCGGGAATATCGCTTCCCTGGATTTCCCAACCCAACCACAGCCCACAAAGATTACTCCTTCTTTTCTTTCTCTTCCTCGGCCTTCTCTTTTTTTATGATTTCTGGTTCCTTCTCTTCTGTAATCTCTTCCTCAACTTCTTCAACTTCTTCAACTTTTTCTTCCTTAGAAGGAGCTTCAATCAGAACTATCACTGACTGGCCGTCAGTTGTAATTGTTGCTCCCTCAGGAGGAGAAAGTTCATCCACCTTGATGGACTGGTGAAGATGAAGATTGCTAATATCAATTCCTATATTCTCGGGGATGTCCTTGGGAAGGCACTCAACCTCAACTTCACGATTAACAAAATTAACAAACCCTCCTTCTGCCTTTACTCCCACAGCCTCTCCGATAAGAACGAGAGGAACTGCAATATTTACAACCTCATCCATTGCAATTAGGATAAGATCCGCATGAAGCAATTCATCAGTAACAGGGTCTTTTTGTAATTCTTTTATCATTGCATTCTTTTTCTTAGAATTGAAAGAAACCTCAAAAATTGTGTTCTCCCCCGTTTCAGACTTCAAAACGGCAAATATATCCTTTTTATCCAATATGAGAGAAACATTTTGGATGTTCTTCCCATAAAGAATAGCAGGTAATTTCCCTTCTTTTCTCAGCCGACGTGATGCATTTTTTCCAAAAACTTCCCTCATTTCTGCCCTAATCATAAAACTCATGTCCTCTTCCTCCTTACGTAAACAAAGAACTTACAGAGCTTCCCCTGTTAATCCTCCGAATAGCCTCTCCAAAAAGCTCTGCAACTGAAAGCACAAGCATTTTTTCACTGGTTTTCCATTTTTCTTTCAATGGAATCGTATTTGTAACAATCATCTTTTCCAAATCCGAATTCCATATTTTCTCTACCGCCCCCCCAGACAAAACAGGATGAGTGCATGCCGCAAAAATCCTCCGCGCACCTTCCCTTTTCAGGGCTTCGACACTCCGTACAAGAGTACCGGCAGTATCAACCATATCATCAAGAATAACCACATTTCGATCTTTAACATCACCAATAACATGAAGTACCATGGCAACATTTGGACTTGGCCTCCGTTTATCAATGATAGCCAAATGAGCCCTCAGTCTTTTTGCAAACCATCTAGCTCTACCCGCACCGCCCACATCCGGGGATACAATTGTCAAATTTTTTAAGCGCAAGCTCTCAATATATTTCACAAGCACAGGGCCTGCCATCAAGTTATCAACAGGAATAGAGAAGAACCCTTGAATTTGAGGAGAATGAAGGTCCATTGTTAATACCCTATCAGCCCCTGCCGCTTCCAGTAAATCTGCAATAAGCCGTGCAGAGATGGGTACTCTAGGCCGGTCTTTCCAATCCTGCCGGGCATAACAATAATAAGGAATAACAGCTGTAATTCTCTCTGCAGATGCCCGCTTGAAAGCATCAATCATAACGAATAGCTCCATAATATGAAAATTGGCTTCGTGAGCACCCGCTTGAATAATAAAAACATCTTCACCCCGCACATTTTCATCAATGTAAAAATGGATTTCTCCGTCACTAAATTTTTCTAAAACACACTTCCCTTCATTAATATTCAAGTAATTGACAATTTCTTTTGCCAAGGCCGGATTAGAAGACCCTGCAAAAACTTTCATGCTGTTCGTTCTTTTCATATCATCTCCTCATCAGTTTTCTTTAAGAGAAGCTCATCTTATTTTTAATCTTTTTAATCTTTGGCTGGGGCGGGAGGATTCGAACCTCCGAATGGCGGCTCCAAAGGCCGCTGCCTTACCGCTTGGCTACACCCCAGCTCCCAAGCTGTTCCAATAGAACTCACGTGCCACTGTCGCTACAAGAAGCGATGAATGTTCCTTTCTTATCTTCTCAAAGGCCTTTTTAGCTTTCTCTTTTTCCAGAAAAAGCCCGAAAACAGCAGAGCCTGTGCCACTTACTAAAGAAAGCTCTGCCCCCGCGTTATGCAAAAGGCTCTTAAAGGCTTTTATTTGAGGATATAACTTAAATATTGTCTCTTCTAAACTGTTCTCTAGCACACTTAAATCTCGGCTTCTTAAAAACCCGATAATTTTACTTTCTTTGCCGCTCGAAGTCAAGGATAACCGATATCGTTCATAAACAGACGCTGTCAAGATTGAAACTCCGGGCAAAATCATAAGGCAGAAAAGAGGAGGAAAATCTTTAAGGCAACGAACATCATTACCCCTACCGGATCCCATACACAACCCCCCCTGAAGAAAATATGCAACATCAGAACCAATCTGGCGGCTCAGTTCCATCAGCTCTTTTCTTTCTAACCCAAGCCTCCAGATCTTATTAAGAGCATAAAGCGTCATAGCCGCATTGCTGCTTCCTCCCCCTAATCCTCTTCCAGAAGGGATATTCTTTGACACCCGGATTGTAATTCCCTCGTTTACCATCAAGCGCTCCTTCAGAAGGGCCGCGGCCATGTAAATAAGATTGTCCTCTCCCCATGGAATCTCGTTGTCATCTCCTATGAGCAAGATCTTGCCACAAGAATCCGGATGGAATTCAAGAACATCATAAAAATCTATCGACTGGAATAAGGTCTTGATCTCATGATATCCATCCCCCCTTTTTTCCCCGACTTCTAATCCAAGATTTATCTTGGCAAAGGACTTAATCCTCATTGTCTATCATCTCCACAATCTCTGCCCAGCTCTTCTGTTCAAAGCTTTCTAAAAAGCCTACGGAAAATACGTTCTTTTTAATAGGGTTGTTAAAGGCTATGTTGATAATCTTCAGGCGGCCTTCATTAAATGGTTGCTTATAAACAAGAAGCCGGGTTAAAGAAGTATGGTTGATAAACTCTTTTACTTCAAAGGTTAGATCTTTTCTCCTGCCCTGCTTGACCCTTCCCAGAGCATCCTTGTCAAATACCCACCCATTGAGGCTGCCCTGCCAGCGTCCAGTCAATAGACATACTATCTCAAACAGGTCCAGCCGGACTCCTAAAAATTTGTCAATTATTTCTTCCTCTTTCCCCCGCCAAAAGATTCTCTCTGAAGGGACAATAAAAAACGCATTTCCATTATCAATGATAACCTGGCAAATCATCCTTCCAAGGAAATCAGAAACCTCAATTCGCCCTTGGCCCGGAAGCCGAAACAAGAATGAGAATTTAGACCGGGTCGACTCCCGACTGCTTGTGACCTTTAGTGAAGCATATCCTTCAATTCTTTCTATCTGACCGGGGAAAGGAGAACGCAAAACATGTGAAGGCATGCAGTTCGAAAGAAAAATCAATAACAGCCAGGCCCAGATAATCTTCAAGCGGCTCAATATTCATCCCCTAAATTTGCCTGAATGAATTTTTCAATTCGTATGGACATCATTATTTTCTGATGTCGTGTCTTTTCCTTTCTCCCTTTCAGTCTTTTGTTCCTCTTTACTCGCAGTAAGGTTAAAGCCATAACCCTGTGTCTTTATATCTTGCACTTTCTTTTTTGGCCTTATCACTTCCTTTTTTTTGCTGTCATCCACAAGAGAAAATCCGTAATCACTTGTCTCAATTTTCTTGTGTTTCTTCTTGTGTAATATAGGACAAAAAGGCGACCGGACACATCTTCCAAAACACGACAGCTGAGGGAAAAAAATCAAAAGGATAATAAACAAAGCAAAAACAATTAAAATCCCGTACATTCCCAGGTTCATTTCATGCCTCTTACAAATTATCTGGATAAATATTTATTATATCTTCGACCTTTGAACTAGTCAATAATACCTGGATTATTCATAAAGAATGCCGATATACTATAACAATTAACACTAGCTATAACCGCTCTCTATGGAAATCTCAGAAGGATGTTGTTTTACATTATTCCCATAATATAATTTA